>CAYYOK010000012.1:0-47530 GCA_964473205.1 uncultured bacterium
GCCTGAATCTCGCCCCCACGGACAGGCTGAGCGTTGAAATCGATGTCACCCGCACGGGCTGGTCTTCGTACAAGGAGCTCGACATCCGCATCAACGGCGTCAACCCGGGCGGCGTGTCCGTCAAGGACTGGAAGGACACCTGGCGGATGGCCATCGGCGCGGAATACGCCCTGACTCCGGCCTGGGACCTGCGCGCGGGCTACGTGTACGACGAAAGCCCCGTGCGCACCGAACGGGCGGACTACATGGTCCCGGCCAACGACCGGCAGCTGTTCTGCGCCGGCCTGGGCTGGCATGAAGGCGCCTGGAACGTGGACCTGGGCTACACCTACCTGCTGATCATCGACCGCAAGGGCGCGGAAATCTACGGGAGCGGCGGAAGCGTCGAGACCGCCGATTTCGAGGACGGCGACGCCCACTTGGTCAGCATGAGCGTGGGCTACAGATTCTGAAAAACCCTGAAAAGGATCACTCCGTGTGGCGGGTCATGACCGCCACACGGAACTCGTCGCGGCCGGCGTGCAGGCTCAGGTCGCAGCCGGACGCCGCGTAGCGCGCCGCGATCAGGAGCGCGGCCAGGCTCTGGTCGAGCCTGCCGCCGAAAGCCCCCACGATCCTGAGCGTCGTCGCTCCGCGCGCGACCGCCGCCTCGAGCGCCAGCTCCAGGTCTAGCTGGTCCTTGCGCTCCAGATGCGTCTCTCGTTCGACGCCCGCGTAGCGCGCGAGCAGCTCGGGGCTGACGCTGTCCATGTCCCCGACGATCAGGTCGGGCGAGACGCCGAGCGCGTCGGCGTGCGCCAGGCCGCCGTCGGCGGCGATCACCAGGCCGGCGCCCGCCACCAGCTCGTCGCGCAGGCTCGCCAGGGGCGGCTCCCCGCCCGCCAGCACCAAGGCGACGCGCTGCTCTGCGGTGCTGCCGCGGCGACCGAAGCTCACTCGCCCTCCAGCGCCAACCAGGCGTGGGGCGGCACGACCAGGCCGACCTCCTCGCCCGCTGCCGGGACCCAGCCCGGCAGGACGGCGTCGAGCTCTCGCTGATGTCCCTCCCAGCCGATCCTGACGCCGCCCCAGCTGGGAACGTCGAGGGTCAGATCGAGTTGCAGCGCGGCCGGCCTCACCGCTGCCACGCGCGCCGGCACGACGCCCCGGTTGCCTGCCAGCGCCGCCTGCGCGAGGAGCGTGACGAGATCCGAGCGCAGCACCAGGCCGCCGGGACCAGCCGTCGCCCCGGCAGCGCTCGCCACCGCGCTGGCGGTGGCGCCCTCCCAGACGTTGTCGTGACCGAGGAAGCGAGCCAGCCAGGCGCCGCGGGGCCGCTCCAGCAGCTCGGCGCGGCCGCCGACCTGGACGAGCCTGCCCGCCCGCATCACGGCCACCCTGTCGGCGACGCTGAACGCCTCGCGCTGGTCGTGCGTGACGTAAAGCGCCTGGGTGCCGAGCTCGTCGAGCAGCGTCGCCACCAGGTCCTTGAGCTCCTCGCGCAGGGCCTCGTCGAGGTTCGAGAGCGGCTCGTCGAGCAGCAGCAGCCGCGGCTCGTGCGCCAGCGCGCGCGCCAGCGCGACCCGCTGCTGCTGGCCGCCGGAGAGCTGGTCGACCCGGCGGCGCTCGAAGCCGGCGAGCCCCACCATCTCGAGGAGCCGCGCCACCCTGGCCGCGACCTCGCTCCTCTCCACGCGCCGCTCGACCAGCGCGAAGCCGACGTTGCCGGCCACGCTCAGGTGAGGGAAGAGCGCGTAGTCCTGGAACACGACGCCGAAGCCGCGCTGCTCGGCAGGTTGGCGCGTTATGTCCCGCCCGTCCAAGGTCAGGGTGCCAGCATCTGGCACCTCCAGACCGGCGACCAGCCTCAGCAGCGTGCTCTTGCCGCAGCCGCTGGGGCCGAGCAGGGCCACGGTCTCGCCGGTCGCGAGCGTCAGCGACAGGTCGTCGACGGCCCGGGTCTCGCCGTAGCGCTTGCTGAGGCCGGTCAGGACTAGCGTCATCGGTAGAGAGCGATCATATCCGCGCCTCAGAACTCGCTGCGCCCGCGCCGGTTGAGGAGCAGCATGACGGCGGCGGTCAGAGCCATCAGCACGACGGCCAGCGCCAGCGCGGCGCCGAAGTTGGCAGGGCCGACGCGGCCGAGCAGCGTGTAGATCGCGACCGGCAAGGTGGCGTTCTCGTGGCGCGTGAGCAGCAGGCTGGCTCCGAACTCGCCCAGGGAGATGGCGAACGCGAACGCGGCCGCGGTGAGCAGCGCGGGCTTGAGCAGCGGCAGCTCGACTCGGGCCAAGGTGCGCCACGGTCCGGCGCCCAGCGAGTTGGCCGCGGCCGCAAGGGCGCGCGGCTGGGCTCTGAGGGCGGGCAGGAGCGTCCGGGTGACGAACGGGAACGCGATCAGCGCGTGCGCCAGCGGCACGCCCCAGCTCGTGGTGACGAGCATAGGGTAGCTGAGCAGGTACCCGAACGCCAGCGTCACGGGGCTGATGGCCAGGGGCAGCAAGCTGGCCTGGTCGAGCCAGCGCCAGCGGCCCCTGGCGACGGCGTAGGCGAAGGCGAAACCGACGATCAGCGCCAGCGCCGTGCTGAGCGTGGCGAACTTGAGGGAGTTGGCCGTGGCGGCGCCCAGCGACGCGTAACCGAAGGAGGCAGGCGCGCTCAGCATGGAAGAGAAGTTCGCGAGGCTGGGGAAGGCGCCGGACGGGGCCGTGAGCGCTCTGACGACGAGCGCGCCGAGCGGAGCGAGCACCAGCGCGAAGACGACGACCAGGTCGCCGGCCAGCAGCGCAGCCGCCCCCCGACGCGGGCGCCTGAGGGCTGCCCGGCCGCTCAGTGGCACGCTGACGGCCAGCCGCGCCTGCAGGCGCGTGTAGACGTAGCTCAGCGCGCCGACCACGACCAGCTGCACCAGCGCCAGGACCGCCGCGGCGTCGAGGCTGAGCAGGCGCGAGGTCAGCCGGTAGATCTCGACCTCGAGCGTCGCCAGCTGCGCCGACGGCGCCAGGATCAGGATCACGCCGAAGCTGGTGAAGCAGAAGATGAAGACCAGCACGGCCGCCGCCAGGGTCGCGGGCAGCGCCAGCGGCAAGGTCACGCGGACCAGCGAGCGCCATGGCCCGGCGCCGAGCGTCGCGGCGGCCTGCTCGAGCCGCGGGGCGAGGCCCTCGACGAAGCTCGACACGAGGCGCGCCACGACCGCGAAGTTGAAGAACACGTGGGCCAGCAGCACGACCGCGAGCGTGCCCTGCAGGTCGACACCGGTCACTCCGCGCGGACCGACGAGGGCGAGGAACCCGATCCCGGCCACCACCGTCGGCATCACGAACGGGATCGTGAAGACGGCCGTCAGCGCGCTGCGGCCACGGAAGGCGTAGCGAGCGAGGAGCAGAGCCGTCGGCAGGCCGACGGCCACGGTCAGTACCGTAGAGAGCAGCGCCTGCCACAGCGTGAAAGCGAGCCTGCCCAGGTAGTACGGATCCGTGAGGATGGCGAGGAACGGCGCGCCGAAGCCGGACACACCTGCGCCGGCTGCTGGCGCCAGGCTGCGCCACATGATCGTGGCGAGCGGCACCAGCAGCAGCGCGAGCAGGAACGCGCTGGCGGCAGAGCCAGCCAGGTTCGTCAGCCAGTTACCGCGCACGCCTGTAACTCTAGGCCGTTCGCGGCTCGTTCAGTTGTGCATCGCGGGGGCCGCCGCGACCGACTCCGAGCCCAGGGTCAGCCTCCGCACGCGCTGGTCGAGGCCGACGCACCTGACGAGCCGGCAGGGCCCCTGCGACCTGGAGAGCCAGGCTGCGATCTCGGCTTCCTGCACGCTCTCGGCGATCTCGGCCGGCGCACCATTGAAGCCGGCGCCGATGAGCGGCACCGCGATGCTGGTCACGCCGAGCCTGTCCGCCAGGTCGAACGCGGCGCGGTAGCAGCGTGCGAGCGCCTCGCTGTCGCCGCTGTGGTTGAAGCGCGGCGCCGCGACGTGGATGACGTAGCGCGCGCTCAGGTCGAAGCCTGGCGTGAACACGGCGGTGCCGTACTCGAGCCGGCCGATCGACCTGACAGCCGCGGTCAACTCCCTGCCGCCGCGCTTGTGGATGGCGCCGTCGACGCCGCCCGTGCCGAACATGGCGCGGCTCGTCGAGTTGACGATCGCGTCGACGCTCTCCGAGGCGATGTCGCCCTCGACGACTTGGACGCTCACTTCGCGGCCGTCGGCGGCCGTCACGATCCGCGTCTGCAGCACCGTCGGTTGGGCGCTCGCGGCCGCGGAGCGGTGCAGGCTGCCCGCGACTGCTTCAGTGGTCGCTTGCTGGGGTGCTCGCTTGGCCGTGGCCGCCTGCCTGGCCTCCTCGGCGATCCTGAGCTTGCGGGCCGCCAGGAGCTCCATCTCGCGCCGGCGCAGCTGCTCCATCTTCTCCGGCGCCATCGACGCCATCCTGTTGTGCATCGCGTAGTGCGCGCGCTTCGAGAGCATCTGCATGTCGTCCATGTAGCGTTCCAGCCGCTCGACCTCGGCGACCTCCTCGTCGCGGGTCACGCCGGCAGGCAGCGCCGCGACCTCCGAGGCGATCCTCCGCACGAGCATGCGCGCGGCGGGCGCGTCGTTGCGCTCGGCGGCCGCCGCTGCCTCCCGCTTGAGCTTCGCGATGTCGAGCGCGCGGCGCATCGCCAGCACGCGCTCGTCGCTCGGCAGCGCGGCGAAGCGCGTCGCCGACGCGGCTTCCAGGGCCAGGTGAACGCGGAGCTCCTCGCGCACGCCGCTTAGCACGTCGTCCCAGCCGAGGACGACGGCATCCAGGCTCGCTTGCGGCTGGAACTCGAGCGTGACGAGGCGATCGAAGGGCAGGCCACCGATCAAAGGAGGTAGCGCGACCGCCGAAGACGCAGCTCCGTGCGGCTTCTCGGCGCCGGGCAGGCCGATGCGGACGCCGCGACCCTCGACCGACAAGCGCAGGTTCCGGCCGCGCAGGGCGCTGACGCTGGCGAGCTCCTGTTGGAACGCCTCGACGGTCTGCGACACGTCCTCGATGAACAGGTAGTTGCCGCCGCCGGCGTCGGCGACGCCGCGCAGCAGGACCTCGTCGTAGTGCCTGCCGAAGCCGAACACGGAGGTGGATACGCCCAGCCTGGCCGCTTCGGCGACGTCGGCGGCGATCCGGCCGGGGTCAGTCAAGCCGTGGTTGGCGTGGCCATCGCTCAGCAGGGCAACGCGGGTCACGCGGTCGGGCGCCACCGCACCGATCACCTGCGACATGCCCTCGGCCCAACCGCCGAAGAGGTTGGTGCTGCCGCCCGAGGCGATGGCGCCTATGGCCGCGTCGATGTGCGAGGTGCCGCCGGTGACGCCGGTGAGGGGCATCGGAACGTAGATGGCGTCGTCGAACGCGACGACGGCGACGCAGTCGCCAGGCAGGAGCATGCGCACTGCTTCGCGAGCCGCGGCCTTGGCGGCGGCTAGGGGCTCGCCCGACATCGAGCCGGAGCGGTCGATGACGAGGGCCAGATCGATCGGATGACGGTCGACCCCGGCCTCGGGCAGCGCGACGCTCAGCTCGAGCAGGCAGTCGAGGACGCCTCCGGCCGCGGGGTAGGCGGGCTTCTCCGGCGTCAGGCGCAGGACCGGCTGAGGGCGAGCGGAGGACGAGGTGTTGGTGGAACCGGTTCGTTTGGACATGAGGACTCCCTTCGGGCCGGTAGCGCCGCTTCGCGGGCGCGCCGCGTGGTCGGTTTCCGGTCCGTCGCGGGCGACGCTGCGCCCGCCGGCTAGAACTCTGGGTTTAGGGCTGCCTGGTTCAGCAGCCGGGCTGGGACACGGCGCGTCAGCGCTTCATGGCCTGCTCCGTTGGCGCTGCTCGAGGTTGAGGAGCATCAGCTTGATCAGGTCGAGTAGCTGTTCGTCCCCTAGGCGCGTGGCGGGCAAGCTGAAGTCGCTGCGGACGAAGAGCTCGAGCCCGTCGGCCACCGTGAAGCTGGTCCAGCTCGTCTCGTTGAACGCCCTCTCGAGAGTGACGGGGTCGGGCTGGGAACGAGTGGACTCGCGCTTCTCGGCCCTGGGCGCGCTCTCCTTGGCAACATTGTCGGAGGCGCTGTGACCGGGCTCCGGCGCGCTAGCGGGTGCCGGAGCGGCGACCCCACCGTGCCAGTCACCCTCTACCTCGTCAGCCGCGTGGTCGAGCGCTGCCGACCTGCGCTTCGGCATGGCCACTCTCGTCTCGGCCGGTGGCGCCAGCCCCGCGCTGCGTCTGACGCGCTCGAGGAAGGAGCGGCGCTCGTGGGCTTCGGAGCCGGCGGCCGGGACGAGCTTCACCTCGACCCCTCCGTCAAGCACGCGGACCAGAGTCGCCTCGTCCATGCCCGCGAGAAGCTGCCCGATCGCTTGGCTCGAGAAGCCCTCCGCCAGGAGCCGCCGGACGACCAAGAGCTTCAACAGGTGCTCGTAGAGGTAGCGAGCCTCGCGGCCCTCCTTGCGCGGCTCCGGCAGCAGGCCTAGGGTCGTGTAGTGCCGCACCAGGCGCGGGTTCACGTCCTCGGCCACGCGGCCACTTGCGTCTTTCGGCAGCAGCGTCGGCAGCAGGCGGTTCGCGACGTCCACCAACTCGGTGAGGGTGAGCACGCTATCGGCGTGCGAGGTGAGGGACTCGAGGGTCACACCGGGAGAGTATCAAATAACGTTGTCATGTGCAAGCGAAACTGTCACTACTAGCTAAGCTTGGGTGAGCGGTCAGTAGTTGCCGCGCGTCGAGGTGGGACAGGGCCAGGCCTGCGAACGTTCGAACTGGTGTGCCGCGAACGTAGGACCAAGCCCTCGGGAGCTGCGATCGCTACCTGAGCTTCGTGATCAGGTGCGAGTCACGGAAACCGCCAACCCGATCAGCAGCCGCATCACGTCGTAGACGCGCTGATAGTCGCTCCCGACGACGCGGACAGTACGACCATCTATGCGCTCGAGTTCCGGCACTTCCGCGGCCGCGTCCGCTTGGTACGTGTGCAAGAAGGTCAGGTCCAACGTCAGCTCGCCGGAAGGTGGTGGCAGCAGCGCCCGCCGCCAGCCGTCCGGCCCCTGCGCCAAGACGCGGGTGACCGCCTCGGCAATGCGCCCCTGCGCGGCCCTGGGCGTGAGGCTGCGAGCGGCCGTCCTGCTGACCGCCTGCTTGACGACGACGGTCTCGGTGTGAGGGTTGACTTCAGCTACCTCGGCCGCCAGCTTCTGATCACCGCTGGCGAGCACGACGGGGACGCCGTGGAAGCCAGCCAGCATCGTGTTCAGCCCGAACTCCCCGTAGGAGCGGCCGTTGACGGTGATGTCGAAGACGCAGATGCCGGCGTAGCTGTGCTCCAGCACGCCGCCAGCGGTGCCGGCCTTGGCGTGGTAGCCGAGGAACATCGCCAGGTCGAAGCCGTCGTCGACGCCGTGCACCATCGTCAGGGTTTTGGGGCGGCCGGTGACCAGCTCGATGCGTTCGTCGAGCTCCTCGATCACGATGTTGTTCATCGGGCCGTGCGAGTCGTTGACGAGGACGTCCTCGGCACCCGCAGCGAAGGCGGCCACCGCCGCGGCGTTGACCTCCGCGGTCATCAGGCGCCTCGCGCGCCCGTACTCAGGACCGCCGGGCAGCGAGTGGCCCCAGTCGACGACGCCGGCCACGCCTTCGATGTCGGAGGAGATGTAGACGCGCATTTTGGGGCTCCTTGTAGGGGTTTCCGGACGCCTTTGGCGTCCTAGCCAAAGCCTATAGCCTGACGTCTTACCTCAGCTCGGCCTTCGGGCACACCTCATCGGATGGCTGAGGACGCCAACCCGATCAGCAGGCGCTTCAACCCGTATAGCTGCGCGTAGTCGTCGTGGCGCAGCCGGAGGCTGCGGCTGCCACTGCGTTCCACACCGGGCACCGCCTCGCCCGCGTCCGCTTGGAGGGTGTGGAGGAACGTCAACTCCAGGGTGAGCTCGCCGGCGGGTGGCGGTAGCAGCGCCCTCCTCCAGTGGTCCGGTCCTTGTGCCAGCACGCGTCTGACGCTCTCAGTGATCTGTGCTTGGGCAGCCTTGGGAGTGAGACTGCGGGCGGCGGTGGGGCTGACGGCCTGCTTCACGACAACGGCCTCGGTGTGTGGAGAGACGTCGGCGACCTCGGCCGCCAACTTCTGATCACCGCTCGTCAAGACGACCGGCACACCGTGATATCCCGCCATCATCGCGTTGAGGCCGAACTCGCCGAAGGAGCGGCCGTTGAGGGTGATATCCGAGACATCGATGTAGCTGTGCGCCAGTACGCCGCCCGCGGTACCGGCTTTGGCGTGGTAGCCGAGGAACATCGCCAGGTCAAAGCTGTCTTCGACGCCGTGCATCATGGTGAGCGGCTTCGGGCGGCCGGTTACTAGCTCGACTCGCTCGTCCAACTCCTCGACCAGCAGATTGGTCATTGGACCGTGGGAGTCGTTGACTACCACCGTGGTCGCGCCGGCTTCGAAGGCGGCGACGGCTGCCGCATTCGCCTCGGCGGTCATCAGTCGTCTCGAGCGTCCGTAGTCCGTGCCTGTGGGGGAGCTGTGGCCGCTGTCGACCACGCCGGCCACGCCTTCGATGTCAGAGGAGATGTAAACGCGCATGATGTGGCTCCTTGGAGTGGTGTCTCCGGACGCTTCGGATGTCCAGGATAAAGACGGTTAGCGCGCGCCGCTCAGAAGCACGTCCAGCACGACCTGTGTCCGCTGAGCGCTCTCGCCCGTGCTGGAGCAGCGCGCAGCGCCGCCGAGCAACTCCTCGACCATCGAAGCTACGAGCGGCTCATGAACGTGGCGGGGGTGCTCGATGTAGGACTTGGCAACGACGCCGTCAGAGTCGACGATCTCGATCTGGCCGGCGGTGTCCACGGGCCTCGAAGAAGGGCTGCCACCTAGCGCTGCGGGCGTCGCGACGTCGGCGAAGACAGGCACGCTCACCGTTCCTCGCGAGCCGAAGAGGGTCAGGGAGTCGCGCGGGTAAGCGCCGGCGAAGCCCCAGGATGCCGTCCCCAACACGCCGCTGGCGAAGCGGAACGCCCCGACGACCTCATCGGTCACCTCGGACCAGTGCAGGCGTGTCGCCTTATGACCGGTGGCGCTCTCGATGGGACCGAGCCAGTGGTCGAGGAGGTCGAGCCCGTGGCTGCCTAGGTCGAAGAGCAGGCCGTCGCCGGCGGTCTGCGGGTCCCAGCGCCAGCCGACGGCCTCGCGAGAAGGCGGAGCCGCCCACTGCAGGTCGAGGTGGACGCGGGTCACCTCTCCGATTGCGCCGGACGCGATCAGCTCGCGCACGCGCTCGAAACGGGGGAGAGCGCGGCGGTAGTAAGCGACGAACAGGGGAACGCCGGCGTCCCGACACGACGTGACGATAGCCTCGCCCTCCTCGCTCGTCCTGGCGAGCGGCTTCTCGACGTACACCGGTTTGCCGGCTGCCGCGGCGCGCAGCGCGTACTCGACGTGGCTCGAAGGCGGTGTGGCGATGTAGACGGCGTCTACGTCCTCGGCGAGGATCACCTCGTCGGCGTCGGTCGTCCAGCGCGCGATACCGTGGCGTTCGGCGTAGTCCTTGGCCTTCTCTGAGTCGCGGCGCATCACGGCGCTGACGCTGCTGCCCGCTACGCGGCTGAAGGCGGGCCCGGACTTGACCTCGGTGACGTCGCCGCAGCCGATGAAGCCCCAGCGGACGCGGCCCTTGGTCCTGATGTCCTCGACGATGCTCACGCGCCGATCCTCCTCGCTTCACTCATCCGCTGCCAGCTCCATCCCGCGCTCTGCCAGCGCCGCCTGAAGCAGCTTCAACGCCTTCGGCCCGAAACCGTGCAGAGCCAGCAATCTCTTCGGGCTCCACGCGCTCACCTCGGTCAGCGATGTGATGCCGGCGGTCAGGAGCGCGCCGGTGGCAGGCCGACCCAGGTTGGCCGGCAGCGCGTCGCGCCCCGCGGGGGCAGCTCCGGCTTCGGCCGCCCGCAGCGGGGCGGTCAACGCTTCCGGCGCGTGGTGCAACCAAGCCTGGTAAACGAAGCGGTTGAGCTCCATGCCGTTGACGTCGGCCAGAACTACTCTGATTCCGACTGTCGTATCTCCCATGGCGAGGGGGCTCGCTTTCTGCGAGATCTTGGCGAGTGCCCGCCCCGCGCGCTCGGCACCGCAGAGCAGCTCGACGGTTCCGTCTGGCGCGAGTTTCGCGAAGGTCGCGCCGGCGACCCTGAACACCGTATCCGCGCCTTCTAGGTGTTCCGAGACTGCTGGGAGCGCGAAAGCAGCCTTGCGCAATTGGGCCTTGGTGGTCACGAGTTGGCAGCCAGCGTATCACCGCCTCTCGCCCTCGGATTGGCGTCTCATGAGGCGCCTGAGTTACCCTGACCTGTCCTCGCCTCCCGGAGCTGAGCCCTCGAGCCGCTCGCGGGAGCCAACACGCGCGTTTGGCGCGTTCGCCCCAGCCCACTTCCGGAGTACACATGACTGAAGCCCCGAAAAGAGCGCCGAGCCTGGACGTGTCGTCGCGCCTCGAAGCCGCCGAGTCCCCGAACGCGAGGCCGAACGGTTCGCGCCGCCCCGAACGCGCTTCTTCCGATGGCGCCGTAAAGATCGAGGTGCGCGGCGCCAGCAAGGTGTTCGGCCGCAATCCCGAGCGAGCCCTCGCCCTTCTCGCTGCGGGCGGCACCAAAGCCGAGGTTCAGGAGCGGTTCGGCAACGCCGTAGGCGTCCACGCTGCCGACCTCGACGTCATGGACGGCGAGATATTCGTGCTGATGGGCCTGTCAGGCAGCGGCAAGTCGACCTTGCTCAGGCTGCTCAACCGCCTTCACGAACCCACGAGTGGCAGCATCACCATCGATGGAACCGACATCACGAGGTTGACGAGGGGAGAGCTGCTGCGGTTCAGGCGGCGCCACTTCAACGGCATGGTTTTCCAACAGTTCGCGATCCTTCCGCACAGGACGGTCCTGGACAACGTCGCCTACGGCCTCGAGATCCGAGGTGTGGACAGGGCGAAGAGGGTCGCGCGAGCGGCTGAGGCCGTCGAGCTCGTCGGCCTCAAGGGTTGGGAACGAAGCCTGCCGAGCGAGCTCTCCGGCGGCATGCAGCAGCGCGTGGGTTTGGCACGCGCGTTGGCCATGGACGCCGACATCCTCCTGATGGACGAGGCGTTCAGCGCTCTCGATCCCCTGATCAGGCGTGAGATGCAAGACGAGCTGCTCGAGCTGCAGTCGCGAATGAGCAAGACGATCGTCTTCGTGACGCACGACCTCGACGAGGCGCTCAAGCTCGGAGACAAGATCGCGATCATGAACGCAGGGCGCGTCATCCAGATCGGGACGCCAGAGAAGGTCATCACCGAGCCAGCCGACGACTACGTCTCGGCGTTCGTGGAAGGAGTCGACCGCACGGGAGTGCTGACCGCCGGGCACATCATGCAGCCGGTGAAGGAGACCGTTCACGTCAAGGACGGGCCTCGCACCGCGCTGACGAAGATGCGGCGTTCGGGGCTGTCGGGAATACTCGTCGTCGACTCGGAACGAAGGCCCCGCGGCTACCTGCGGTCCGAACGGCTGGCTGCTGGGCTTTCCGGCCTCGAGATCGCGCCCGCGCGGCTAGATTCCAGGCTCCTCGAGGACGCCGTGATCGTCGACAAGGGCGCGCCGCTCAACGAAGTGATCGCGCTCGCCTCCGAAGGCAGCGCTCCGATAGGCGTCGTCGATGACGGCGGCCGCCTGCGCGGGGTGGTCGTCAAGGGCGCCATCCTCGCCGCGCTGGCCAGGCCGCATCAGCACTCGATCTCAGAAGTAGCGGAGACCGCGGATGTTTGACTTCCGCGTGCCGCTGCGCGAGTGGGTCACGGACGGGGTCCGCTACCTGCAGGTCAACCTCGCTCCTGCGTTCGATGCGTTCGCGGACGTCGTCGAGACGGTCATCGGCGCTCTGCTGACGGCCTTCCAATACCCCTCGCCGCTGGTGCTCATCGCGGTGTTGGCGGCGCTCGCCACGGCTCTCGGGGGTTGGCGCATCGGCCTGTTCGCCGCCCTGGGGCTTCTTCTGATCGAGAACATCGGCCTGTGGACCGCGTTCCTGCAGACGCTGGCGCTCGTGGTCACGGCACAGCTTCTCATCGCCGTCGTCGGCTTGCCCCTGGGCATCCTCGCTGCTCGCAGCGACCGCGCCGAGCGCGTCATGAGACCTGTGCTCGACTTCATGCAGACGATGCCGGCGTTCGTCTACCTGATCCCGGCGGTGATGTTCTTCGGCATCGGCCTCGTCCCGGGCGTCGTGGCGACGTTCGTCTTCGCCATCCCGCCGCTCGTGCGGCTGGTCAACCTAGGGATCAGGCAGGTTCCCGCCGACCTGGTCGAAGCGGCTGACGCGTTCGGGTCCACGTCTTGGCAGCGGCTGATCAAGGTCGAGCTGCCTGTAGCCAGACCCAGCATCCTAGCGGGTATCAACCAGTCGATAATGCTCAACCTCTCGATGGTCGTGATCGCGGGGATGATCGGCGCCCGAGGACTCGGAGCCGAGGTGCTGCGCGGCATCCAACGCCTCAACGTCGGGCAGGGCTTCGAGGCCGGACTGGCTGTCGTGATCCTCGCGATAGTCCTCGACCGAGTGACAGCCGCGGTGGGTGCGAGGCGCGAGCGCGCCGGATAGCCCACGGTCTCGTGTTGCCGTAGAACCTCGTCCAGCACGGGTGAATTCATGCTCGCCTAGCTCCGTTCTATCGTTGCGCGCGGTAAAGCGGCGCGGTTTGCATCTCGATGACGGCCATGTTAGGGTCGGCTAGGTCGCTATCGACCGTTGTTCGCAAGGCGCATGTGCATGCGCTGTCGGGACCTTGTGGGTCTCGTTCGGTTTTTCGTCCTCTCTTTTGCATGGAGGAATCAATGAGACGACTAATTGTCGCTGTGCTTGCTGCTGTTATGGCTACAAGCGCCTTCGCCCAATCCGAAACCGTCGAGCTCGGCTACGTCCTGTGGGACTCCGAGATCGCCTCGACGCACGTTGTCGCCGCCGTCCTGATCGACGAGCTCGGATACGACGTCAATCTCACCTCCGTCGACGCCGGCCCGATGTGGACGGGTGTCGCCCAGGGCGATTTCGACGCCATCGTCGCCGCCTGGCTACCCGCGACGCACGAGGCGTATTGGGCCGAGTACGGCTCGAGCCTGGTGGACCTCGGCCCGAACCTCGAAGGCGCCGACATCGGTTGGGCCGTACCGGCCTACGTCGAGGTGGACAGCATCGCCGACCTCAACGACAACGTCGACCTCTTCGGTGGCGAGGTCATCGGCATCGATCCCGGCGCGGGACTGATGGCGGCCAGCGACAGGGCCATAGAGGTCTACGGTCTCGACTACGACCTGCTCGACGGCTCCGACGCCGCGATGACGGCGGCCCTCGACCGCGCCATCCAGCGAGGCGAGCCGATCGTCGTCACGAGCTGGCGACCCCATTGGATGTGGGCGGCGTACGACCTGAAGTACCTAGCCGATCCCGAAGCTGTGTTCGGCACTGCCGAGACGATCAACACGATCGTGAACGCCGCCTGGGCCGAGACGGCGCCCGCTGACGCGCTCGCGTTCCTCGACAACTTCTACTGGACCGGCGAGCAGATGGGCGCCGTCATGCTCCTGATCACCCAGGACGGCATGGAGCCGTTCGATGCGGCGCGCGCTTGGATCGCGGAGAACCGCGACGTCGTCGATGGGTGGCTTCAGTAGGTCGCCGTCAGATCCGCTAAGTAGTTACTAGGAGTTCCCGTCGGGACGACGGCCAGCTGTGATCGGCCGTCGTCCCGCCGACTCTTGACAGCCCCTGAGCCCTTCGCTAGAGTCAGCCAGTCTGGAGACACTGACCGATGGCAGCCCCTTACCCCACCCCCACTTTCATGAGCTACCTCGCTCCGCTCGGCGGAGTCGGCTCAGGGGAGAGGACTGCCTCGTAACCGGTATCCAATAGTCGCTCGAACGACTTGGACCGTGGGCAGCCCGCCAAGAGCAGCCCACGGTTTTTCTTTTGCCCCCAATCCTCACCGCGGCGGCACCCAGCCGCGACCACGAACCCGGAGAACGCGAGCGACATGACGACTCAAGCGATGCAACCCGGCAGCCGGCCCCTTCAACCGCGAGCACCGACGATGCTCGGCCTGCTGCGCCGCTACCTGCTCCCGCAGCGCGGCAAGGCGCTGCTGATGAGCCTTCTCGTGCTGGCTGCAGTGGGCCTGCAGGTGCTGGTCCCGCAGCTACTCAGGCGCTTCATCGACGGCGCGCTCGCCGGCGACGCCGCCGAGCGCCTCACCGCTCTCGCGCTGCTGTTCCTGGCCGCGGCCCTCGTCACGCAGGTGCTCAACGCCCTGGCGACGTACGTCGCGGCCGACGTCGGCTGGACCGCCACCAACACACTGCGGCAAGACCTCACCGAGCACACCCTCGCCCTCGACATGAGCTTCCACAACTCGCGCACCTCGGGCGAGATGATCGAGCGCATCGACGGCGACATCACCAGCCTGTCCGAGTTCCTGTCACGGTTCACGGTCAGGGTGTTCGGCGGCGTGCTGCTGCTAGTGGGCATCCTCGTCGTGCTGTGGCTCGAGAACTGGCTCGTCGGCGCCGCGCTCACCGCGTTCGTCGTCGTCGACATCGTCGTGCTGCAGTACACGCGCCGCGTCGGCATCCCCGCCACGCGCATGGAGCGCGAGGCCAGCGCGCGCCTGTTCGGCTTCATCGAGGAACGCCTGCAGGGCATCGACGACCTGCGAGCCAACGGCGCCGGCGAGTACACGATGCACCGCTTCGGCGGCGTCATGCGCGGCTTCTACCACGACACCCGCCGCGCGGCGATGCTGCGCTCGGTCGTGTGGCTGTCGAGCTACGGCCTGTTCGTGATCGGGATGATGGTCACCGGCGGCGTGTCGATCCACCAGGTCGGCGCCGGAGTGATGACCGTCGGGATGGCTTACATGGTCTTCCAGTACATGTTCATGCTGCAGAACCCGATCGAGCAGATCACCCAGCAGCTCCAAGACCTGCAGCGCGCTGCCGCCGGTGCCTCGCGCGTGGGCGAGCTGTTCGCGACCGGTTCCGCCCTGCCGCCCGGCGGCGCCACCGCGGTACCGGGCGGGGCGCTGGGCGTGCGCTTCGAGGACGTCAGGTTCCACTACCTAGACGCCGAGGCCGATCAGCTCACGCTCAAGAACGTCTCGTTCGAGCTCGCTCCAGGCGAGAGGCTCGGCCTGCTCGGCCGCACGGGCTCGGGCAAGACGACGCTGACCCGCCTGCTCTTCCGCCTCTACGACCCGACGGAGGGCCGCGTCTCCGTCGGCGGCGTCGACCTCAGGGAAGCCGACGAGGCGCGGCTCAAGGAGCGCGTCGGCCTCGTCACGCAAGACGTGCAGCTCTTCCGCGGCACCCTGCGCGACAACCTGACGTTCTTCGAGCCGGGCCAGAGCGACCATCGCCTCGTTCAGGTGCTCGAGGAGCTCGGCCTGGGCGAGTGGCTGAGCAACCAGGAGGCCGGGCTCGACACCGAGCTCGACTCCGGCGGCCGCAACCTCTCCGCCGGCGAGGCGCAGCTGATCGCCCTCGCGCGGGTGTTCCTCAAGGACCCGGGCCTGGTCGTGCTCGACGAGCCGTCCTCGCGCCTCGATCCTCTGACCGAGAAGCGGTTGGAGGCGGCGATGGAGCGTCTGATGGCGGGCCGCACTGCGATCGTCATCGCGCACCGGCTCGAGACTGTCGAACGCGTCGACTCCATCCTCGTGATGGACGGCGGCCGCGTCGTCGAGCACGGGCGCAGGAGCGAGCTCGCCGCCGATCCGACGACACGCTACGCGCGCCTCAGGCGCGCAGCACTGACCCTCGACCTCAACGCCGCCGGCCGCGGTAACGCCGCCGCCGAGCTGAGCGACGAGGACGCCGCGGCTTTAGAGGAGCTGTCGTGACCTTCGCAACCAACCCGCTGAAGCTGACGTTCCTGCTGCTGAGGCAGAGGAACTGGCTGTTCATCGTCTCCAGCCTCTTCTTCTTCCTCATTCACGTCATGCCGATCGTCGTCGGCGTGGCGATGAAGGGGATCTTCGACTCGCTCTCCGGCGTCGAGACGGCGCGCTTCGGGCCGTGGACCTACCTCGCGCTGGCGCTCGCGCTCGACGTCACCCGCATCGCCACCTTCGTCGGCGGCATCTGGACCTGGGTCAGCTACTGGCTCGAGATCGTCCTGCACCTGCGCAACAGCGTCGTCAGGCACCTGCTGACGGCCGCGGGCAGCCGCCGCCTGCCCGACTCGCCCTCGGAGGCCGTCACGCGCTTCCGCGACGACGTCAACGACATCGGCGAGTACGTCGAGTACTGGGTCGACTTCTGGGGCTTCGCCGCCTACGCCTTGGTCGCGCTGGCGATCATGGCGAGCATCGACCTGCGCATGACGGCGCTGGCGATGGTGCCCCTCGCCCTGACCGCTGTCTTCACCAACGCTCTGCGCCCGCGCATCAGAGCGGCGAGGCGCGCCAGCCGCGAGGCCACCAGCCGCGTGACCGACTTCCTCGGCGAGAGCTTCGGCAACGTACAGGCGGTCAAGGTGTCCGGCAGGGAAGGCGCGATGCTGAGGCGCTTCGAAGGCCTCAACCGCAGGCGCCGCAAGACGGCTCTCGACGACACCGTGCTGACCGAGCTGTTCCGGACGATCACCGACAACATGGTCAACATCGCCACCGGCGTGATCCTGCTGGTGGGCGCCAACGCCCTGCGCAGCGGCGGCTTCACCGTCGGCGACTTCGCGCTGTTCGTGACCTTCCTGCCGCGCCTCACCGGCGTGATGACGTTCATGGGCCTGATGGTCGTGCAGCACAAGCGCACCGGCGTGGCTTACGAGCGGCTCGGCCGGCTGATGGTCGACGCGCCCGTCGAGTCGCTGGTGACGCCGGTCGACCTCGATCTGGAGCGGCCGCAGAGCGCGTTCGTGCCGGCCGGCCGCACCACGGAGCCCCTACGCTCCCTGCGCGTGCAGGGGCTGACCTACCACCACCCAGGCTCGGCGGTCGGCATCGACGACGTCTCGTTCGAGCTGAGACGCGGCGAGTTCGTGGTGGTGACGGGCCGCGTCGGCGCCGGCAAGACCACGCTGCTGAGGGTGCTGCTCGGGCTGCTGCCGCGCGACTCGGGGAGGATCTACTACAACGACGAGGAGGTCGACGACCCCGCGACGTTCTTCGTCCCGCCCCTGGCCGCGTACACCAGCCAGGTGCCGCGGCTGTTCTCCGACTCCTTGCGCGAGAACGTGCTGCTCGGCGGCCACATCACCGACGACGAGGTGGAGCGCGCCCTCGACCTGGCCGTGATGCTGCCAGACGTGGCGGCTCTGCACCGCGGGCTCGACACCGAGGTCGGCACCAGGGGCGTCAGGCTCTCGGGCGGCCAGGTGCAGCGGGCGGCTGCGGCGCGGATGTTCCTGCGCGACGCGCAGCTGCTGGTCTTCGACGACCTCTCCAGCGCGCTCGACGTCGAGACCGAAAGGCGGCTGTGGGACGGGCTGTTCGCCACGCGCGACGCGACCTGCCTGGTCGTGTCGCACCGCCGCGCCGCGCTCGAGCGCGCCGACAAGGTGATCGTGATGGAGGACGGCCGCGTGCAGGCGCAGGGCTCGCTGGCCGAGGTCGCGGCCGTCTCGCCGGAGCTGCAGCAGCTGCTCGCCGGGCAGATGCAGGGCGAGCAGCCTCGCCTCGAGGAGGCGCCAGTGATGGCCGACTGACCTACCTCACGGAGGCCGGGTCCCTGCCCTGCATCATCACGGCCGTCCACTGGCCGAGCCAGCGCTGCTGGTTGGCCTGCACCACGGAGGAGGGGAGGCTCGCTGCCGCCACGCCGGGCAGGAGCACGGCGTGCTCCTCGAACTCCGGCGGCACCGCCGCGTCGGTGACGACGGGGTGCACGAACATCTCCAGCGGGATGGCCTCCTGCGCCTCGCGGCTCAGCAGGAAGTCGATGAAGGCCTCGGCGGCGGCGCGCCGCGGCGTACCCGCGAGGATGCCCACCGCCTCGATCTGCCGGTAGGCGCAGCCGGCGCACTCGAGGTTGGCCGTCGGCGGGCTGGCCAGCGGCACCTCGGCGAAGATCACCTCGGCCGCGGGGCTCGTCAGGTAGCTGATGACGACCGGGCGGTCGCCGCCGTAGCGAGTGAAGGCCGTGTAGTACGCGTCCGACCAGCCGCTCGTCACCCGCGCGCCGTTGTCGCGCAGGGCCGCCCAGAAGTCGAGCCAGTCGCCGAACGCGGGCTCGTCACCGGTCTCGCCCCCGGCGACCACGCCCGCCTGTGCGTCGCCGAAGCGCGCGACGGTGGCGAGCAGGAACGCCAGGCCGGGGCTCGAGGAGGCTGGGTCCTGGACCGCCGTGAGCCCGCGGTAGAGGGGATCGGCGAGGTCCTCGAGCGCCGCCGGGAGCGGCAGGTCTCGCTCCTCGAACCAGGCGAGGTCGACGTTCGGCAGCACGTAACCGACGTCGACGGGCGTGACGAGGCTCTCCTGGTCGAAACGCAGCTCGGCGGGAACGCGCGCCAGGGCCGGGCTCGAGTAGGGCTCGAAGACACCCTCGGAGCGCGCGCGCTCGAGCAGGCTGTCGTCGATGCCGAACAGCACGTCGGCGATGGGCCTGGCCTTGGTCAGGATGGCGCGGTTGACGATCTCGCCGGCGTCGCCGCCGGCCAGGAACGTCACCCTGATCCCGGTGGCCGCCGTGAACTCGCCGATCAGCTCCTCGGGCAGCGAGAACGAGTCGTGCGTCAGGACCGTCAGGGTCGGCGCCGACTGCGCCGCGCCCAGGCTCAGCGAGGCGGCCATCAGCAGCGCGACGAGCGGCCTGAGCGCGCTCCGGACGGTGCGGTCCAACATCGGTCGTGTTCGGCGGGAAGGCACGTTCCACGCCCCTCTCCGTCACCGGTAGAAGCGCACGCGAAACGCTAGGCGAAGCGGCGCCACGCTTCCTACGCCCGAATTACCGGGGTCAGGTTCGAAGGGTGTGATCTCAGCCCCTGCTCGGCACGTGCCTGACGCGCGTTCGATCGTTCTATGCTTGCCCGGCACTCGCCGACAGGGACACCCCTGGTGACGCTTCGACCGTACCCGCTCGCCGTACCGCGGTCAAGGGCTGCGTACACATGAGGCCAGCTCGTGAAGCCTCGGTTCGCTACGAGCCGGGTCGCCCCTGGGCCGTGGCCCCCGGCACGCCACCCGGCCGACCCGCGCCGGCCCGCCAGCTGGCTGCCAGCGCGAACGCCGTCAGCACCATGACGAACGAGAACGCCAGGAGGATGCCGCGCTGCTCGCTCCAGCCGGTCCTCGCCGCCAGCGCGAACAGCGCGCCGCCGACGCCGGTGCTCACGGCGGCCAGGAACTGATCGCTGATCTGGAGGGCGGCCGAGACGCGGCCCACCTCGCCGGCCGGAGCCAGCGCGAAGGCGAGCACCGACGAGGTGGCGTGCGCCATGCCGATGCCGAGCCCCGCCAACACCCAGCCTGCGACCACGACGACGATCGGCGCGGCGGTCAGGAACAGCGCCAGGACCTGCGCGCCGACGCCCAGGCTGAGCAGCGCCGTACCGGCGAGCATGCGCAGAGCGCGCTTGTCGGCGTACCTCTCGTCCAGCTTCGACTGCAGCCACGAGCCGGCCGACCAGCTGATGGCCCCGGTGGCGATGACCACGCCCGTGATCGCCGTCGAGTAGCCGTGCACCGCCGTGAGCATCAGCGCGAGGAAAGCCTCGACCCCGATGAACGCAGCGAAGAGCAGCCCCCGCCCCACGACCACCGACGGCAGACCGGGGCGGAGCCGAAGCGCGCCGCCAGGCAGCAGGGTGCCGAGCCCGTGCACGGCGAGCGCGCCGCCAGGCAGCGCGACGGCGACGGCCTGCCACGGGGTCTCGAGACCCACCCCCAAGAGGAACGCTCCCGCCCCCGCGGTCAGCAGCAGCGCGGCGCGCAGATGCGCGGCGCGCGACCGTCCCGCGTCCTCAGCGGTCGCCTGCTGGGGTCGCAGCGCTCCGAACGGCCGCAGCGTCAGGACCCCGACCACCATCAGCAGCGGCAGGATGCCCCAGAACACCCAGCGCCAGGCGAGGGCCTCGGCCACCAGGCCGGCGAGCGTGGGGCCGAGCAGCGCCGGCACGACCCAGGCGCTGGACGTCAGCGCCATCATCCTGGCGCGAACGCCGTCGGGGTAGGCGCGGGTGATCGCCGCGTACATCACGGTGCTCATCGCGCCGCCGCCGAGCCCCTGCAGCACCCGGCCGACGATCAGCACCTGCATGCTCGGAGCGGCTCCGCTCACGGCCAGGCCGAGCGCGAACAGCAGGAGCCCGCCGATCAGCGGCCGGGCCAACGACCCCGAGTCGGAGAGCTGACCGCCGACGACAGCCCCCAGCAGCGAGGCGAGCAGCATCGCGCTGAACACCCAGCCGTACAGCTCGACGCCTCCCAGTTCGGCGGCGAACAGCGGGGCCACCGTGACGACCGCCAGCGCCTCGAACGCGACCAGCGTGACCCCGAGGAGGATGCCGATGGTCAGTGGTCGCGTCCTGGGGCCGAAGACCTGGTGCTCCTCGGCCTCGGCGGGCAGCGGCGCGCTCACGCGGACGAGCGATCTGCGTCGCCGGCCGGCAACCGCCAGGCGGCCATGGCCGCCGCCACGATGAAGAGCGCGGCGGTGAAGGGGAAGAGCAGGGCGTAGTTCGGCTCGGCGCCGCGGCTGGTCGCAGCCAGGATGCCGGCGGCGAGCAGCGGCGAGAACGCGCGCGACGCCGCGCCGACGGAGTTGTCGATCCCGTAGACGGAGCCGGCGATCGTCGGGTCGGTGTAGCGCGCCAGCAGCGCGCTGATGGCCGGCAGCACGCCGCCGACCGCGAAGCCGATGAGCGTGTTGAACACGACCACCTGCCACACCGTCGTGGCGAACGTCAGCGGGATGTAGAACAGCGCCGTCGCCAGCGCCGAAGCGATCAGCAGCCGCTTGTGACCGACGCGGTCGCCGAGCCGACCGAGTGCGACGCCGCTGTAGGTGGCCGCCAGCGAGGAGACGCCTATCGTGAGCCCGGTGTAGAGCCCCGCCAGCTCCTGCCTGACCGTCAGCGAGGCGATGAACAGCGGCAGGAAGGGCATGATCATCGTCCGGCCCAGCCAGGCGGTGAAGCGCAGCAGGTAGGTGAGAGACACGCCCGGCGCGCGCAGCACGGTTCCCCACTGCCGGAAGATGCCGCCGACTCCGCGCTGCCGGTTGGCCGGCGGCACGAAGTCCTCCTTGACCCCGAGCATGACGATGAGCCCACCGGCGAGCAGCAGGACCGCGGTGACCATGAACGAGACGCGGATGCCCACCGCGTAGGAGAGCACCCCGCCGAGCACGGGCCCGATCGCGATGCCGGCCCACTGACCCGTCTGCATCAGGCCCATCGCGTAACCGAGCCGCTCGCGTGGAGTGACCGCCGCCGCCATCGACGAGGCCGCCGAGACGACGCCGGTGACCAGCCCTTGGACCACCCTCAGCCAGAAGAGGTCCTCGGCGCTGCGGGCCAGCCCCATCAGGAAGACGAGCGCCGCGCCGCCGACGAGCGCTCGTACCAGCATCGGCTTGCGGCCGTAGCGATCGGAGACGGCTCCCCAGATCGGCGAGGTGATCATCATCGCGAACGCCTGGCCGCTGAACACGGCCGAGACCCAGAAGACGGTCGTGCCTGATCTGGAGCCGAGCTGCTCGACGTAAGCGGGTAAGAAGGGGAAGACGGTCGAGAACCCGACCGCGGCGAGGAACTGCGTCACCATCATGAGAGTGACCGTTCTCTGCCAGGGCACGCGCTGCACGTCCGGCATCCTAACGCCGCGAGCGTCCGAAGCGACCCCTATCGGCTCGCGCGCGTCGAGGACCGCGACCCGCCGCCACGCGCCGCGGGGGCGGCTTGCGGTAGCCTCTTGAGTCGTGGACCTTAGCGCTGCGGAGGTGCTGGCACGCTGCCCGCTGTTCGCCGAGCTGAGCCGGGCGGACATAGAGGCGCTGGCCGCTGTCGCGTACCGCAGGGTCCATGCCGCGGGCGAGGAGCTGTTCCTGACCGGCGAGAAGCCGCGCTCGCTCGCGGTGGTGGTGACCGGGCGCGTGCTCATCTACCTGATCTCGCCCGCCACCGGCCGCGAGGTCGTGCTCACCGTCGAGCACCCGCACAACTCGATCGCCGAGCTGGTGTCGCTGGACGGAGGCACCTTCCCTGCCAACGCCCGCTCGGTCGTCGAGACCGAGCTGCTGCATCTCGACCAGGAAGGGCTGGAGCGCGTGCTGGTCGAGCGCCCTCGCATCGCCCTCCACCTGCTGCGGACGCTGGGCAGGCGGCTGAGGCGGCTGGTCGCTCTCGTCGAGCAGATCTCGTTCCAGGAGGTCGTGGCCCGCCTGGCCGCTGACATCCTCGGCGAGGCGGCGGCGGGCTTGCCGGTCCAGCTCGGCACCAACGCCGAGATCGCCGGGCGCGTCGGCACGGTGCCCGAGCTGGTCAGCCGCAACCTGGCGCGCCTGCACATGTCTGGCGCTATCCGGCTCGAAGGGCGTCAGGTGCTGGAGATCGACGGGCAGCAGCTGGCCGAGATGGCCGGTACCGCGAGCCGCTGAGCGGCCGCCCGCTAGAGCCGCAGCGCGCGCTTGGCGCTCTCGGTCATCGCCTCTGGCGTCCAGGGGGGATCCCAGACCAGCTGCACCTCGACGGCGAGGCCGTCCTCGGCATCCTCGAGGAGGCCAAGCCCCGGCGCGTCGGAGAGCTGACGGCCTAGCCTCAGCACGGCGCGCCGCACCTCCTCGACGATGCTGCCGTGCAGCGGGCAGCCTGGCGTAGTCAGCGTCAGCTCGACGCGCACGGCCATCCCGATGCAGTCGACGCGGTAGATCATGCCGAGGTTGACGACGTCGATGCCCAGCTCAGGGTCTATCACCGTGCCCAACGCGGACAGCACGTCGGCGGCCGGCACGGCGGGGTTGAGCTCGAGCACCGCGGCTCCGTCGATGACGCTCGTCACCGCGCCTCCGCCACCGCCTGCGGCGCTGCCCCGACGCGGATCACGCCGCGCGCCACCAGCACCACGTGAGAGAGTTGAGCGAGAAGCCCGAAAGCGCCGATCAGGTACGCGGCCGCCCCCAGCTGGGACAGAAGCGCGCTGCCGGTCGCGACCGCGAGGGCGCCCAGGGCCGCGCCCAGGACGAGCCCGGAGGTGATCGCAGGTTCCAGGGCGGCGTGGGCCATGTCCCTCAGCAGCGGAGCGGCCACCCGGTCCTGCGCTCTGCGCGCGGGCTGCGCCCCCGGCTGCGGGGCGCTGGCGAACGCCGCGGTCCAGCTCAGGAACCCGACGATCTTGACCGCCATGCCGGACACCGACAGCCCGACGAAACCCAGCAGGAACGCGACGCCAGCAGCCTCGGCGGCGCCGGCCAGCAGGAGCGCGGCAGCGGCGGGCAGGAACGCGTGAGCGAGCACGAAGCGCATCACCGGCGGCTCGAGCCTGCGCCTGAGGCGGCGCCCGAGGATCGCGGCGACTTCGAGGAGCTGCAGCGCACCGACGGCCACGAGCAGCACCAGCGGCAGCGGGTCCAGCTCGAGCCTCAGGAACGCCGAGGCCAGCTCAGAGGCGATGAGCAGGTGAACGCCGAGGATCATCGCCCGCACGCGCCAGCCGGCTCCGCCCTTGGCGAGCGCGAACATCGACAGCAGCCGCTGTCCCGCGCCGGCGATGCCTAACAGGAACGCCCCGAGCATGCCGAGCTGAAGGTGGAGGTCGCGCGGGTAGCCGATGGCACCGACGATCTCCGGCCGGCTGCGCGCGGAGGCCAGCAGCAGGCCGACGACGACGGTGAGCCACAGGTACGTCACGGCCGTCACCAGCGCCGCGCCCGACTCGTTGCGGATGCGCGCCGAGCGCGCGGTCTTGACGAGCTGCGCCAGGAGAGCCGTCCAGCCGACGACGACGGCGATGCCACCCGCCATCAGCGGCGCGGCCGCGAAGCCGCGCGCGAAGCCCAGGACGAGCAGGGCCACGCCCAAGGCAGTCAGCGGCAGCGCGAGCACGCCAGAGCGCGGCCAGGCCAGGTTCGTGTTGAGCAGCACCGGCGGGAGCTGCTGCAGGGTGCCGGCGAACGCCAGGCCCACGAAGCCGAGCGTGAAGGCGTGCGTCAGCGCCACGGCCCGGGGCAGCGCGAGAGGCTGTATCAGGACCTCAGGGCCGAGCAGCCAGGCGAGCGCGCCGGCTGCGAGTGCCGCCGAAGACAGCAGCAGCGCGGTCACGGGCAGGACGGTCGGCGCCGCGGTGACCCCTGGCGGCCGCGCCAGCACCGCTCAGCCCTTCACGATCCGCACGATGGCGCTGCCGTCGCCCTGGCTCTGGACCTCGTAGCTGGCGCCGGCGTCCTCGAGCTGCGGCAGCAGGTAGACGGGGACGCGATCGTTGTGGATCGTCAGCTCGTCTCCCACCGCCAGCGTCTCGAGCAGCTCGAGGGTGCGGATCAGCGGCATGGGCGGCTCGAGGCCGCGGTTGTCGAGGAACTCCCGCTTCACACGGCGACGATAGGGTCGACGGCGTTCAGAGCGCTTTGACCTAGGTCATGGTGCCCGGCTCGCCCCGGCGGTCATCCTCGCACCATGGTCAACGACCCTCGGGAGATGAAGGTCTCTGAGATCCTCGCAGCCAACCCAGCGGCCCTGGGGGTGCTGGTCGAGCACGGCTTCACCCCGCTGGCGCAGCCGTACCTGCGCAAGCTGCTGGCTCACACGGTGACGCTCGAGCAGGCGCTGCGGCTGCGGCCGCTCGCCCCCGAGCGCGAGCGCAGCCTGCTCGACGAGCTCGGATCCCTCCTGCTGGAGCCCGCCGAGGCGCAGGAGTAGAGGTACGGGCGTGCCGCTCATCAGGTCCCTCGAGCTGCAGCGCTTCTCGGAGCGCGGTCCGGTGCCCCGGCCCGTCAGCATGGGCGACGGCGTCGCGGTGATGCTGCTGTGCCTGCAGGACGGCCAGCAGATCGTCGCGCCGGACAACGACGCGGCCGAGACCGTGTTCACCGTGCTGGGCGGCAGCGGAGTGATCCGCGAAGGGGAAGAGCTCCACGCCGTGAGCGCCGGCGACACGGTGCATGTCTTGCCGCACGTCGCCAAGTCCTTGGAGGCCGGCGCCGGCACGTTCACAGTCCTCGGCGTCAGGCGGCTGGGCGAGAGGCGCCATGCTTAGGCCCAACGCCATCTACATCGACCAGGGAGCCTGCGTAGTCTGCGGTCTGTGCGAGGACCTGCTGCCCGGCGCGCTGAGAACCCATCATCACCTGAGCGTCAGCACGGCCGCGCTAGACGCGATGGCGGCCTGCCCGACAGGCGCCATCCGCTGGTTGGAAGGAGCACCAAGCATGCAGCAGTTGGACGTCAGGACCATCGTTCCACGCGAGCGACACCCGTTGATATTCGAGACCTTCGACGCCCTGAGCGCCGGCGCGTCGTTCGAGCTGATCAACGACCACGACCCCAAGCCCCTCTACTACCAGCTACAGGCGGAGCGCCCCGGGCAGCTCGACTGGGAGTACCTGGAGCAGGGTCCCGAGGTCTGGCGCGTCCGCGTCGGCAGGGCGGCCTGAGCCGATGACCTCCAGCGGTCGCCGCCGAGCGGCCGTCTAGCGCTAACCTGAGCCATGAGCGTCAGCCAGGTCTGGTTCTTGCGCAGCGCGCTGGTCTGGTTGGTCACGACCGGCGCGCTCGGCGTCTACGTCAGCTTCAAACCCGGCCACGCCGCGCTACTGGCGCCGACGCACGCGCACGTCGGGATGGTCGGGTTCTTCCTCTCGATGGTCATGGGCGTGGCGTTCTGGATGCTGCCGCGGCCCGGCGGGCTGAGGCAGCCACGAGCGGAGCTGATCACCCTGCTCCTGCTGCAGTCCGGACTGCTGCTGCGCGTCATCGGAGAGCCGTGGTGGCGCGCGACCGGCATGGAGCTGCCGCAGGCGCTGTTCCGCGTCAGCGGCGCGCTCGTGCTGGCAGCGATGCTGAGCTTCGCTGCTGCCGCTTGGAGGCGGGTGGTGAGCATCGACGCCCTGCGCGCCGCCGCGCGCCCTCGCCGGGGAGCTGGCGTCGTCGAGGACGTCGACGGGGCCGCTGGCCCCGGCCTAACCGACGACGAGGTCGCCGGCGCTGGCTAGTCGGTCAGTCGGTCGGTCAGTCTCCGACCTCGACCACCTGCGTGCCGGCCAGCTTGTCGCCGAACCTGCGACCATCAGCCGAGGTGACGACCAGGACCAGCTCGTAGATGCCGAGGCCGATGGCGACGATCAGGAGCAGCGGGAAGAGCAGCCAGCCCAGGACGGGCACGACGAAGAACAGGCTGGCGAGGGAGCCGAGCGCCAGCGGCCAGTTGCGCATCGCGGAGGTGCGCAGGTCCATCTTCTGCCCGTCGAGCCGGATGGGCCGCAGCTTCATCAGCTTCTTGCCCACGGAGCGCCCGTCCATGAAGTCGTACTCGAAGCCGTCCTTGAGCAGGATGTACGCGGCGCCGATCACGTTGCCGATGAACGGGATCAGTCCGACCGCGGCGGCTATGGCACCGTCGATTATCGCTGCGATGGCGCGTTTGCCGACGTCGGGCTTGACCCCCACGGCGTACGGCTCCGCAGCCGCAGGCGCGTAAGGGGGCGGCGCCTCGACGGGGCTCTGCCCTGGGTGAGAAGGGTCGACGGGTCCTTGATCGGACATGGTGGCGCTCCTTCCTCTCGCGAGGTTGTACGTGCGCATTAAGTGTAGGGCAAATCGACGTCAGGTGCGCGCATAACCGTGCCTGGCGCGGTACGGTCCCACGTCCTGGCACCGCTGGCACCGCGGTACGATCACCCACGTGGCAGGCGCTCGCCCTCTCCTCATGGTCCCGACGGGTCCCGGCGTCGGTCTGACGTCGGTGGCGCTGGGCCTGGTTCGCGCCTTCGAGCGGCACGGCCTGAGGGTCGGCTTCCACAAGCCGATCCGCCAGCCCGGCAGCGGAGCCGGTCCCGAGCCGTCGACCGCCTTCGCACGCCACATCACGAGCGGTCCGACGGTGGAGCCGCTGCCTTACGCCGAGGTCGAGGCGCTGCTCGCCACGGACAGGCGCTCGATCCTGCTGCAGCGCCTGGTGGGCGACTACCAGCTCGCCGCGGCCGATGCGGACGTGATGGTGGTCGAGGGCCTGACCCCCACCGCCGAGCATCCGGCGCTCGACTCGCTCAACGAGGCCATGGCGCGCGCCTTCGACGCGGACGTCGTGCTGGTAGCGACCGTCGAAGGTTCGCTCAAGGCGTTCAGCGACCGCGTGGAGCTGACGGCAGAGCCCTTCGGGGGCCTGGGCGAGGCCAGGGTGCTCGGGGTCATCGTCAACAAGCTCAACAGCCCAGCCGGCGAGGTGATGGGCATAAGCCGCACCGAGCTGAAGCCGCCGGAGGAGACCCTCGACGCGGCTGCCCTGAAGGCTGGCGCGGCGGTGCTCGCCAAGCCTGGGTTCGAGCTGATCGGCGCCATCCCCTACGACGCGGCGATGCTGGCGCCGCGCACCCTCGACGTCGCTCAGCATCTGCGGGCCAAGGTCCTGCTCGAGGGCGAGCTGGCCACCCGGCGCGTCATAGACGTGTCGCTCGTCGCCCGCACCGTCTCCAACATGACGCACAGGCTCAAGCCCGGTGCGCTGATCGTGACCCCCGGCGACAGGGACGACGTGATCCTCGCCGCGTGCATGGCCGCGCTCAGCGACGTGCCGCTGGCCGGCCTGGTGCTGACGGGGGACATCCTGCCGAACGCCGACATCATGCGGCTGTGCGCCAAGGCCCTCAACACCGGGCTGCCGGTGCTGAGCGTCGAGACCGACTCCTACGTCACAGCCGCCCGCTGCGCGAACATGAGCTACGAGCTGCCGCTCGACGACGCCGAGCGCGTCGAGCACGTGACGGCGACGGTGGCGTCCGCCATCGAGGTGGAGAGCCTCATCCAGCGGCTCGGCGTCAGGGAGGAGCGGCGCCTCTCGCCGCCCGCCTTCCTCTACCAGCTCGTCGAGAAGGCTCGCGCGGCCGGCAAGCGGATAGTCCTGCCGGAGGGCACCGAGCCGCGTACGGTGCGGGCCGCGGCCCTGTGCGCCGAGCGCGGCATCGCGACCTGCGTGCTGCTGGGCGATCCGGCCGAGGCGCTGCGCGTGGCTGCCGCTCAGGGCGTCGAGCTCGGCGCCGGCGTGGAGCTGGTCGAGCCCACCGACGCCTTCCGCGAGCGTTACGTCGCGGGCATGGTCCGCCTGCGCAGCCACAAGGGCCTGACCGAGGACGGCGCGCGCAACCTGCTCAAGGACGACGTGGTCCTCGGCACGATGATGCTCGCCGAGGGCGACGTGGACGGCCTCGTCGCCGGCGCGATCCACACCACGGCCCACACCGTGCGCCCTGCGCTGCAGCTGATCAAGACCAAGCCCGACGCCAGGCTCGTCTCCTCGGTGTTCTTCATGTGCCTGCCCGAGCAGGTGCTCGTCTACGGCGACTGCGCCATCAACCCCGACCCAGACGCCGAGGAGCTCGCCGACATCGCGATCCAGTCGGCCGACTCCGCCGAGGCGCTCGGCATCCAAGCCCGCGTGGCCCTGATCAGCTACTCGACCGGCAGCTCGGGCGAGGGAGCCGACGTCGACAAGGTGAGGCGCGCGGCCGAGATCGCCAAGGAGCGCCGTCCCGACCTGCCGCTCGACGGCCCGCTGCAGTACGACGCCGCCACGGTGCCGAGCGTCGCGAAGAGCAAGTCGCCGGACAGTCCGGTGGCGGGCCGGGCCACGGTGCTGGTGTTCCCGGACCTCAACACCGGCAACGCGACCTACAAGGCCGTGCAGCGCGCCGCCGACGTCGTGTCGGTCGGCCCGATGCTGCAAGGGCTGAGGCGGCCGGTCAACGACCTCTCGCGCGGCGCGCTCGTTGACGACATCGTCTACACCATCGCCTTGACGGCCATCCAGGCGACGTGAAGGTCGAACCTGCCACCTTGGAGCGCCTCTCGTTCGGCCGCGTGCAAGCAGCGCTGTCGGAGCGGGCCGCGACGTACCTGGGGCGAGAGAAAGCGGAGGGCATCGCGCCGTTGGCCGATGCTGCGGCTCTGGACGAGCGCTTGGAGCAGATCCAGGAGCTACTCGACGGCGGCCTGCTGCGCTTCGGAGGCGTCGTCGACGTCAGGAGCCTGCTGCAGCGCGTCCGCGACGGCTCCGTCTTAGGCGGCAGCGAGATCCTGCAGGTCGCCTACACGCTCGACGCCGCCGCGACGATGAAGCGCGCGATCCTCGCCTCGGAACGGAAGGCGCTGTCGAACCTCGCGCTCGGCATCGGCAGCTTCGACGGCGCGCTGAGGGAAGTGCGCGAGCAGCTCGACAACGATGGCAACGTCAGGGACGACGCGACACCCAAGCTGCAGGACATCCGCCGCCGCCTCAACCCTCTGCGCGGCCGCATCCGCGAACGCCTCACGCGACTGATGGAGGCTCATGCCGACGACGTGCAGGAGCCGATCATCACGCTCAGGCGCGACCGCTACGTCATCCCCGTGAAGGCGTACGCGCAGAGCCGCGTGCCGGGGCTGGTCTTGGACCGCTCCGACTCGGGCGCGACCGTGTTCGTCGAGCCGGCCGGCGTCGTCGACCTCAACAACGAGCTGGCGCTGCTGCTGCTCGAGGAACAGGACGAGGTCAGGCGCATCCTCTACGCGCTCGGCAGGCGCCTGGCCGATGAGCCGCTGGTCGACGACAGCATCGAGCGGCTCGCCGACCTCGACGTCGTCAACGCCGCCGCCAGGCTGGCCGAGGAGTGGCGCCTGGCGCGCCCGCGGTTCGACGAAGCGGGGCGCGTCAGCCTGGTCAAGGCCCGTCATCCGCTGATCGAGGGCTGCGTGCCGAACGACATCGAGCTGGACGGCGAGCAGCGCCTGCTGATCATCACCGGCCCCAACGCCGGCGGTAAGACCGTGCTGCTCAAGACGCTCGGGCTGGCCACCGCCATGGCCTACAGCGGCCTGTTCGTGGCGGCCGAGGAGCGGCCCGCTCCGCTGCTCCCGGCGCTGGACGCGCTCCTCGCCGACATCGGCGACCAGCAGAGCATCGAGGCGAACCTCAGCACCTACGCCGGGCACCTGAGGAACCTCGAGCGCATCGTCGGTGAGGCCGGCCCGAGGACGCTGGTGCTGATCGACGAGCTCGGCTCCGGCACCGATCCCGAGGAGGGCGCGGCCATCTCGCAGGCGATCCTGGAGCGCGTGCTGGAGCGCGGCTCCCGCGGGCTCGTCACGACCCACCTCGCCCCGCTGAAGGCCTTCGCCAGCAACGCAGAGGGCGCGCGCAACGCCGCCATGCGCTTCGACCTGGAGCGGCTCGGCCCCAGCTACCAGCTGGTGGTGGGGGAGCCTGGGCGCAGCTACGCGCTGGCGATAGCCGAGCGCATGGGTCTCGACGCCGAGCTGCTGCAGCGCGCCACGGCCCTGCTGGGCGAGGAGGCCGGCAGGCTCGAGAGCCTGCTCGCGACCTTGGAGGAGCAGCGCCAGGAGCTCGAGCTCGAGCTGGAGCTGTCGCGCGAGGCCAGCGCCACGGCGGTCGCGGAGGCCGAGCTGCTGCGCGAGCAGATCGACACGCTGCGCGAACGCGAGGCCGAGCTGATGGCCGCCGCCGCCCAGCGAGCCGACGCGATGCTGCAGGAGACGCTGCAGCAGGCGACGAAGCTGCGCCGGGCCGCGACCCACGAGCCGGAGCAGCGCTCGCGGGCGCTCGAGGAGCTGCAGCGTCTGCGGCGCGAGGCGCGCAGCGTCGGTGGTCGCCAGACAGCTCAGGCAGGGCCGGCCACCGGCTCCGGCGGTGCCGGCGGGCGCGACCGGGCCGGAAGCCAACGGACGGCCGCCCAGGAGCTGCGCCCGGGGGCGCAGGTGAGGGTGAGGAGCTACGGCGCCAACGGCACCGTCGAGGAGGTCAGGGAGGACAGCCTGGTGGTGCGCATCGGGCTCGTCAAGCTGACCGTCGCGCGCAGCGACGTGGAGCTGAGCGGAGGCGGGCAGGGCAGTGCCGCTGCCGGGGTAGCCGGCGGCGTAGACGCCGGCAGCAGGGGTCAGCGCGGCGCGCGCGGCGCTGGTGACAAACGTCGCGGCGGCCCCTCGCGGGTCGAGATCCCCACGCCAGCTCCGGCCGGTTTCGCCACCGAGCTCAACGTCCGCGGCGCACGGGTCGAGGAGGCCCTCGAGAAGATCAGGGACTTCGTCCAGGAGGCCGCGGCGCTCAAGGTGCCCAGCGTGCGGATCATGCACGGCAAGGGCACCGGCGCTCTGCGCGACGCGGTCCGCAGCTTCCTCAAGAGCGAGCGGGTGGTCGAGCGCTACGAGGACGCGGTGCCGTACGAGGGCGGGCACGGCGTGACCGTCGCGTACCTCAAGGTGTGATACTCCCAGGCATGCCTACCCCCAGACCCGTGATCGTCTTCGACCTCGACGGCACCCTGGTCGACTCGCTCACCGACATCTCCAAGAGCTTCGTCAAGGCGTTCGAGCTGCTCGGCCTCGAAGCCCCTAGCGAGGCCGAGGCCAGAGCCCTGGTCGGCCCGCCGCTCGAGGCGATGTTCCGCAAGCTCGCTCCCGAGGAGCACGTCAAGGAGCTGGTGCGTACCTACCGGGAGTACTACCCGCAGCACTACACCGACCACAGCGCCCCTTACCCGGGCGTGCCGGCCGCGCTGACCGACCTCAGGAGCCGCGGTTACCTGCTGGCTGTCGCTACGACCAAGGTCCAGCGCATGGCGGACGGGCTCATGGCGGCCGTCGGCCTCAGCGACTACGTCGACTTCGTGCAGGGCACCGACGGCTTCCCGGCCAAGCCCGCACCCGAGGTGGTGTTCCGCGCGATCGCCGGCGCCGGCGGCGAGGGCCGGTGGATGGTGGGCGACACGCGCGGCGACATCGCGGCCGGCAAGGCGGCCGGGCTCAAGACCTACGCGGTCGGCTGGGGCACGCACTCCCTCGACGAGCTGGCCGAGGCGCAGCCGGACGAGTCGGGACGCGACCTGGCGCGGCTGCTCGCCCTGCTCTAGAACCGTTCTCGGCCAATACGAGGCCCCTCACAGGCGCGAATGCGGCGCGGGGTTAGCCTGTGCGCATGCAGTTCCGTGAGAAGCAGTACGTCATCGACGCGCTGGCGGAGGACTCCTGGCGCATGTTCCGCATACTCGGCGAGTTCGTCCAGGGGTTCGAGGAGCTGGCCGACGTCGGCAAGGCAGTGACGATCTTCGGGTCCGCGCGGCTCAACGAGGACTCGGAGACCTACGGCAAGGCCAGGGAGCTCGCCGGCGATCTCGCCAGGGCCGGCTACACGGTTATCACCGGCGGCGGTCCCGGCGTCATGGAGGCGGGCAACCGCGGGGCGCTCGACGCGGGAGGGCGCAGCGTCGGCCTCAACGTCGACCTGCCGCACGAGCAGAGCCCGAACCCGTACCAGACCGACAGCGTCAAGTTCAAGTACTTCTTCGTGCGCAAGGTCATGCTGGTCAAGTACTCGACCGCCTTCGTGGTGTTCCCGGGCGGCTTCGGGACCATCGACGAGCTGTTCGAGGCGCTGACGCTGATCCAGACGAACAAGATCAAGCCGTTCCCGGTCTATCTGATCGGCGTCGAGTTCTGGCGCGGCATGCTGCAGTGGCTGCAAGGCACGCTGCTGCGGGCCGGTACCATCTCCGAGAACGACCTCCACCTGTTCAAGGTCGTCGACGACGTCAGCACGATCCCGGGCGAGATCGAGAAGTACTACCTGACCGAGAACCACGGCGGCTTCAACCTGCCCTGGTAGCTCAGCGGTTCGGCAGGTCGGCTGGGCTCAGTCGTGGAACGGGGGCAGCGCCGCTGCGCCGAATACCTGAGCCGCCAGCGACCAGATCTGCTCCGGCTCCATGGCCGCGCCCAGGTAGGTGCTGTCGGGACGCCAGATCTCGACGTGAGGATGCGGGTCGTCCCGCGTGCCCTGGGCGGCCTCGAGCGTGCCGGAGTTGCCGGTTCCGCCGATGATGTCGCCCTGCCTGACCGTCTGGCCGACGACGACGGCCTCCGCGACCGACGAGAGGTGAGCGTAGCGGGTGATGAAGCCGCCGGCGTGCCGCACCCAGACCTGGCGGCCGCGCAGGCGGTCGAGCACGTCGGGAGGCGTATCGAGGGAGGCGACGGCCGTGGCGATCAGCGTGTCGTACTCGGCCTGCGAGTTCTCGACGTAGCCGTGATCGGCCCTGATCACGACGCCGTCGGCGACGACCCTGATCGGTGTGCCGTAGCCGATCGACACGCTCACGGTGCCGTCGTAGAAGTCGAAGCCCTCGTGGTAGCCGTTGCGGTAGGCGCGCGGCGCTCCGGGCAGGTGGTTGCGCCGCGAGCTGATCGTCGCGCTCTCGACCGGGACGACGTAGGCCGACGGCCAGCCGCGCACGAAGGCGGGTTGCTGGGCGAGGTCGTTGAGGCGCACGTACGCGCCCGAGGTCCTCACGGCCGTGTTGGCGCGGGCCCGGTCGAGCGCGGTCTGGCCCTCGGCGTCGACCACGGTCGGGTCTGCGCCGGCGTTCAGCAGGTAGACGACCTGTCCGGGGGTCCCCTGGCTGGCCGCCAGCATCAGCGCGGTGAGCCCGTTGGCCGCCTGCTGGTCGATGTCCGCGCCGTGAGCGAGGAGCAGGTCGAGCAGCGAGGCGGGGGCGTTGCTGGTCAGCGCCGCCATGAACGGGGTCAGGCCCGCTTCGTTGCGGGCGTGGACGTCTGCGCCTGCGGCGATGGCGGTCTCGATCGCCGCGACGTCGCCGGTCTCGATGAGGCTGAACAGTTGGGGAACCGGCGGTTGGCTAGGGGTCCTGTTGCCGAACGGTGGCAGGCCGAGGAGCCAAGCGCCAAGACCGACGATCAGAGCCAGGAGCACTACGACCGCGACTACTCGCATGGGGCAATGCTACCCCTTGGCCACCCCCGAGCGGTCCAGCGGCCGAGCGGCGCGTCGGCGGGCCTCCGCCCCGGCAGCGCGCCGGCGGCTGACCGGTATCGTGTCGCGGATGGCTCCTCGCTTCGGTGCCGAAGTCAAGAACCTGCTGCTCCTCGCCGCGCCGGTGGTGCTCACACAGCTTGCCCAGCACGGCATGTCGTTCGTCGACACGCTGATGGTGGGCCGCCTCGGCGCCGGCCCGCTGGCTGGCATGGCGCTGGGCGCGACCGGGTACGGCCTCGTCTACCTGATCTCGGCGGCTTTCATGCTGGCCGTCGGCCCCCAGACCGCCCAGGCGGTCGGAGCCGGGGACGGCGAGGGCGCGGCCCGAGCGCTGCGCCAGGGCCTGTGGCTGGTCGCGATCGTGTCCGTGCCGGGCGTGGTGCTGCTGAGCCAGGCCGAGCGCCTGTTCCTGCTGATGGGCCAGGAGCCGGCCATCGCTGCCAACGCGGGCGCCTACCTGCGCGCCGTCGCCATCGGCCTGCCGTTCGGCCTCGCGTTCGCCGCGCTGCGCGCGTTCATCGAGGCGCATTCGGTCACCAGGCCGGTGACTCTGATCGCGTTCGGCGCCGTGGCGTTCCACGTGTTCGGCAACGACGTGCTGATCCACGGCAAGCTCGGCTTCCCCGCGCTGGGGCTAGTCGGCGCGGGCTACTCGACCGCCATCGCCTACGCGCTGATGGCGCTGGCCTCGCTCGGTCTCGTGCTGGCGAGGTTCGGCGGGCGAGCCATCCTCGCCGGCCTGCTGCGCCCCGACCCGCAGGTGCTGCGCGAGCTAGTGCGGATCGGTTGGCCTATCAGCCTCATGCACGGCTTCGAGGTCGGCCTGTTCTCCGTCACGGCCTTCCTGATGGGGCGCTTCGGCGAGGCAGCGCTGGCGGCCCACCAGGTGGCGATGCAGAGCGCCTCGCTGACGTTCATGGTGCCGCTCGGCATCGCCATCGCCGCGAGCATCCGCGTCGGGCAGGCCACCGGCCGGGGCGAGGCCAGGGCGGCGCGCGCTGCCGGCCGCGCCGGGATCGCGCTGGCGGCGGGGTTCATGTGCCTCTCGGCGTCCCTGTTCCTCACCTTCCCGCGCGCGGTCGTCGGCGTCTTCGCCGACCTCGGCGATCCCGGCAACGCCGCGATGATCGCGCACGCCGTCAGGTTCCTGGGGTTCGCCGCCGTGTTCCAGCTCGTCGACGGCATCCAGGTGACCGCCGGCGGCGCGCTGCGCGGGCTCAAGGACACGCGCGTCCCCATGCTCCTGACGCTCGTCGCCTTCTGGCTCGTGGGGCTGCCGGTCGGCCTCATCGCGGCGTTCAGGCTCGGGGTAGGCGCCAACGGCCTCTGGTACGGCCTGATCGCCGGCCTGACCGTGGCGGCGGCGCTCCTCGGCGCGCGCTTCGTGAGGCGGATGGACCGCGCGGTCGGGCAGCCGGGCCCTCAGGGCGCCGGCGCCGAGGCCGCGGCACCCGGAGCGTCTGGGACGGGGTAGACTGCGCACGGAGGTTCCGGTGGATACGTTCATCGTGATCATGCGCAACAGCGTCATCATCCTGGCGTCGCTAACAGTGCTCGGCGGGCTGTTCGCTCTCGCCACGATGTGGCTGTCGGACAACACCCACGAACCGCACTGACGGACAGGCCGAAGCGCTCGAGCCGGCCGCGCAGGCGCGACGGGACGGACCGTCCGAGCCGGCGCGGCCGCCGTCCTCTGGCTTCGGGCCGCTGCAGCGCTACCTGAGGAGCGACCCTCTGGAGACCTGGCGCGCCGCGTCGTTCCTGCGCCTCGTCTTCCTGCTCACGTTCTACGCCCAGCTCTTGGTGGCTGCGCTCGTCGCCGTGGCCTTGCGCGCGTCGGTCGGCGCCTCGGGCTCGCCCAGCGGCTTGCTCGCGGCGGTGCTGGTCGCGTGCGCGCTGGCGCAACTGCCCATCGCCCTCGCCTCGACGGCGGGGCTCTCCCGCGTCGCGACGCGTCAGCAGGCGCTCTCGCGCGCGCTCTTCATGGGCGTGCTGCTGTCCTCGACGGCGTGGTTCGCGGCGCTGGCGCTCGCCACGGGTCAGGGAGCCACCGCCAGCTACGCCCTCCTGGCGATCGTGCTCTTCGCCTACGCGCTGGGGTTCCTGGCGCTCGGGCGACTGGCGCGGCGGGCTTCCGAGCTGGCGCCGGCGGTCAAGACCGCAACAGAGGCCGAATAGCCGCCGGTCAGGCCTCGTAGCGCGCGTCTTGCAGGATGTGGACCATGTCGAGTGCTTGGGCGGTCCCCAGCACTACGCAGTCCTCGGCGTTCTCCGCCACCATCACCGGCACCGAGGTCACGTCGCTGAGGAAGGGCGCGAGGTTGCGCAGCAGCGCGCCGCCGCCGGTCAGCACGATCCCGCGCTCGATCACGTCGGACACCAGCTCCGGCGGGGCCTGCTCCAGCACCTTGCGCAGGCCGCCGGCGATCCTGTCGAGCGACGGCTTCAGAGCCCAGATGACGTCGTCGGTGTCGATTGTCGCGCTCTTGGGCATGCCGTCGATGAGGTCGCGGCCGCGGACCTCCATCGTGCGCCTGTCGTCGTCGCTGAGGATCTTCGCGGCGCCGACGGTGCGCTTGATCTCCTCGGCCGAGCGGTCGCCGATCAGCAGGTTGTGCTTCGCTTTGACGAAGGCCATGATGTCGCGGTCTAAGGTGTTGCCGGCGATGCGCAGGCTCTCCGACACCACGATGCCGCCGAGGCTGATGATCGCGAGGTCGGTCGTGCCGCCGCCGATGTCGATGACCATCGAGCCGATCGGCTCGGCGATGTTGATGCCAGCTCCGATGGCGCCGGCGACCGGCTCCTCGATCAGGTAGACCTTCCTGGCGCCGATCTCGTGCGCGGCCTGGACGACGGCGCGCCGCTCCACGTCGGTGATGCCGGACGGGATGCAGACCATGATGTTGGGCTTGATGAAGCGCGCGGTGCCGGTGAGCACCTTGCCGATGAACGCCTTGAGCATCTTCTCGGTCAGGGTGTAGTCGGCGATGACGCCGTCGGCCATCGGCCTGACCGCAGTGATGTTGCCGGGCGTGCGACCGAGCATCCGGTAGGCTTCCTGGCCCACCGCCTTGATGTCAGTCGTGCCTTTCACCACGGCTATGACGGCCGGCTCGCGGAGCTGGACGCCCTTCCCCTTGACGTGGATGCGCACGTTGGTCGTGCCTAGGTCGACCCCGATCATGGCCTCCAAACTACCAGTAATCAGGGGGCGAGGAGACCCTGCGGACGCGCGCCTGAACGGCCGTGAGCTGGCGCTCGCCAACCGGCGCTCGAGGGCCGCGGCTTGGCGCCCATGTCCGGCCGCGGCTTAGCATGGTCTGGTGCGTGAGATGCGGGCCGTTCAGGTGCTTGAAGGCGGCGATCTGGCCGTGGTCGAAGTGCCGGCGCCGCGGCTGCGCGCGGGCGAGGTCCTGCTCGGCGTGCGCGCCAGCGCGCTCAACCGGGCCGACCTATCGCAGCGCAGTGGCAACTACCCGCCGCCACCCGGCGAGTCGGAGATCATGGGTCTCGAGGCGGCAGGCGTCGTCGTCGAGCTCGCGACCGGGCTCTCGGAGGACGACCTTCCGGCGGGGGTGACCCTGAACGGTCCCGCCTGCGCCCTGCTGGCCGGCGGCGGTTACGCCGAGCTCGTCGCTGTGCCCGCCGCGATGCTGATGCCGGTACCGCAGGGCTGGACCTGGGGCGAGGCGGCGGCTCTGCCGGAGGCTGCGCTCACCGCCTACCTCAACCTGTTCCTCGAGGCCGGCTTGCAGCCGGGCGAGACGGTGCTCGTCCATGCCGGCGCCAGCGGCGTGGGCAACGCCGCGATCCGGCTCGCCAAGCTCGCGGGCTGCCAGGTCGTGACGACGGCCGGCGGGCCGGAGAAGGTCGCGCAGTGTCTGGAGCTCGGCGCCGACATCGCGCTCGACCGCCACGCGCAGTCGTTCAGGGACCTGCTGCGCAGCGGCGGCGTCTCGGTCGACGTCGTGCTCGATCCGGTCGGGGCTGCCTACCTGGCCGACGACCTGGCCGTGCTGGCCATGGGAGGGCGCATCGTCTTCATCTCGAACCTCGGAGGCGGTGTGGCCGAGCTCGACGTCAGGCGGCTGATGGGCAAGCGGGCGAGGCTGATCGGCTCGACGCTGCGCAACCGGCCTCTGGCCGAGAAGGTGCGGATCAGGGACGGCTTCGTGGAGCGCTTCGGGCCGGCGCTGGCGGACGGCAGCCTGAGGCCGCGGATCGACTCGGTCTACCCGCTGTCGCAGGTGGAGCAGGCGCACGAGCGCATGGCGGCGGACCTCAACCGCGGCAAGATCGTTCTCGAGGTCGCGCCAGGCAGCGCCGGCGCGCTCGCGAGCGCTGCGAGCGCTGGCTCTGCCGAGCGTGCGAACGCCGCGGGGCCGGACGACTCGGCGCGAGGGGCATGAGCGCGGGGACCACCGGCCCGTTCACCGAGCTGGCCGATGTCTACGACACGATCATGGCCGAGGTCGAGTACGGCGACTGGGCCGAGTTCATTCTCAAGCTGGCGGGCGAGCGCGGCTTCGAGGGTGGCGCGGTGCTGGACCTCGGCTGCGGCACGGGCAACGCGCTGGTCCCGCTGGCCGGACGCGGGCTCGAGCTGCACGGCGTCGACGCGAGCGAGGCGATGCTGGCGGTGGCGCGCGGCAAGCTGCCCTTCGTCAGGTTCACGTGCGCGACGTTCACCGACTTCGAGCTGAGGCGCCGCTTCGAGCTGGTGATCTCGGTGTTCGACTCGCTCAACAACCTGCTGACGAACGACGACTTCTCGAACATGGCCGAGCGCGTGCTGCGCCATCTGAAGCCGGCCGGCCTCTTCGTGTTCGACGTCAACACCCCCGCGGGGCTCAAGGACCTGTGGGAGGGCGGCAAGGCGGAGGGCTGGGCCGACGAGGTCTACTACTGCTGGACCCACAGCTACGACGAGCGCAGCGGTCTGGCGACGGTCGAGGCGTACTGCGACCACCCCGGCGGCAGCTTCACCGAGGTCCACACCGAGCGCGGCTACGAGCCCGCCGATCTCGAACGGCTGCTGCTCGCGGCCGGCTTCGCTTCCGTCGAGTGCGTCGAGTACCCCGACGGGACGCCGGCCGCCAGCTCGGCGGAGCGGCTGTGGGTGGTGGCGCGGCGCTAGCCCTGGCGCCAGATCTGCTCCAGCGAGCCCATGAGGCGCTCCGCCACGGTCCGGTTGCGTACGGTGATCGCGTGGCGGCGCTCGACCTCGGGCCACGAGCTGTGGTCGTCGTCGAACGAGGTGGGGAGCTCCTCGCCCAGACGCCCCGACCAGGCAGAGACCCAGGACGCCGGCAGCGCGCGCGGCACGCCGCGGCCGCTCAACGCCGCCCACGCCCGCGCCCACGCCCGCGGCACGGTCCGGTACGGGTCGTAGCCGCCGCCTCCGGTGATCACGAGGCGACCGCCACACAGCTCGTCGGCGAGAGCTACGGTCCTGGCGTAGCTCTCCGCCATGCTAGAGAGCGACAGCGAGAGGTCGGCGAGGGGGTCGAAGCGGTGCATGTCGGCGCCGGCCTGCAGCACGATCAGGTCGGGCCGGAAGTGGCGCAGCGCGGGGCCGACGACGAGGTCGAACACCTCGAGGTACGACGCGTCCTCAGTGAACGGCTCGAGCGGCGCGTTGACGGCGCTGCCGCGGCCCGCCCCGATGCCGGTCTCGTAGGTGTGGCCGGTACCGGGGAACAGGTAGGTGCCTGACTCGTGCAGGCTGACCGTCAGCACGCGCGGGTCGTCGTAGAAGAGCGCCTGCACGCCGTCGCCGTGATGGGCGTCGATGTCGACGTAGGCGACCCGGACGCCGTGCCTCTCGACCGCGTTGAGGATCCCAACGGCGAGGTCGTTGTAGACGCAGAAGCCGGAGGCTCGCGCCCGCATCGCGTGGTGCAGCCCGCCGCCGAAGTTCGCGGCTCTGGCGGCAGCGCCGCTGGCGACCAGCTCGATGGCGGTGGTCGTCGCGGCGCAGACGCGCTCGATCAGGTCGTGCATGCCGGGGAAGACGGGGTTGTCCGAGGTGCCGAGACCGAAGCGTGCGGCGTCCTCGGCCGAGGCCCTGATCCCTGGCTCCGACAGCCTCTGGACGGCTGCGATGTAGTCGGGGTCGTGGACGCGCGCCAGCAGCCCTTCGGGGAGCTCATCGGGTGCGACGACCTCGGTGTCGGCCAGCAGCCCGCTGTCGGCCAGCAGGGTCCTGGTCAGCTCGAGCCTCACCGGCTTGAACGGATGCGAAGACGACAGCTCGAAGCCTGCGAGCGCGGGGTCGTGGACGAAGCCGTAGCGGCTGCCCGCGCTCACATCGAGGCTTTGCTCGGCGGCCAGGTCACGCTGAAACCTCTCTGCCTCAGGTGGTCGGCGAGGGCGCGCCCGTCGAGGGTGGCCGCGCGCAGCACGAACGTGATCGAGTCGGCGTCACCGCGCGAGGTGAGGACGGAGGTGACGTTGACGTCGCGGCTGGCGATCTCGGCCAGCACCGCAGCGAGGGCACCGGGGCGGTTGGCGACCTCGACCTCGAGGCGCGACGCGGCCTGGCTGACACCCGACATGCGCACCAGGGCGTCGAGCATGTCGATGCCGGTGACGATGCCGACGAGCTTGCCGTCGTCCATGACCGGCATGGCCCCGATCTTGCTGTCGCGCAGCACCTTGGCCGTCTCCTCGACCGGGTCCTCGGGATGCGCGGTCAGCACCGGGTAGGCCATCACGGTGCGCACGGGGTCCGCCGAGGTGACACCGGCCGGGGCCTTGGGGTGGTCGCTGCCGACGAGGCCCAGATCCCTGTCCGAGACGATCCCGACCAGCTGGTCGGGCCGGCCGCTGGCGGCGCGCTCCTCGAGGATCGGGAAGTGCCTGATGTTGCGCTGCTCCATCAGGGCGCGCACGTCGCGGATCGGCATGTCGGCGCCGATCGCGACGACCTTGCGTGTCATTACTTCTTGGACCAGCATCTTCGCTCCTAGCGGGCGTGGCTCGAACTGAGAGCGATGCTACCAGCGGCTCGCGTCAGCGAGGTATCGCCGGTCATGGGGCCGGTAGGCGGACGCCGAGCAGGCGCTGGAAGGCCGCTACGCTCGCCTCGCTGGCCGCAGGGCCGCGCCTGGCCATGATCAGGTCGGCGCCATGGGCGCCGGGCGCGCCGCTCGCGCCATGTGCGCCGCTCGCGCCCTGGGCGCCCGCGGCACCATCGCCGCCGTGGCTCGAGGTGACGACCTCCAGGCCGGAGGCGCCGTAGAGCCTCTTGAGGAAGCGGCGGTACGCCAGGGGCCCGAGACCGGTGCGCCCCAGATCGTAGTGCCAGGCGTAGAGCCGGGCGAACACGACGGCGTCGTCGAAGCGCCCGCCGGCGAAGCTGGCTCGCAGCAGCCCGCTGGCGATGCCGCGACGGCGGTACGTCGGCGCCACCTCCAGCGCACCCAGCTCCAGCACGCGCGCTGCGCCGTCCTCGGAGGGCTCGGCCCGTTCGGTCTGGGCGTGGAACGCCGCGTAGCCGACGAGCCTGCCGTCCTCGCCGGTCGCCAGCGCCACGCTCACGCACGAGTCCGCCTCGCTCGCGATGTCGGCCAGGGCGGCGCGTTGCAGCAGAGGCCGGCGGAACAGGTCGAGCTCGGGGTCGAACTCCTGCGCCGCGAGCACTTCGGCGGGGACGCCGACCCTGATCTCGACGGAGGCGGGCTCCTCGGCCACGGCGGCGCCTAGACCGCCACGGGGGCTTGACGGCTGCGCCATGCTGCCACCAGCGCGTCGGGCAGGCGGGCAGGCGTCGAGGGACCGGTGCCGTTGACGCCCAGCAGCGAGCGCACGCGGCGCTGCCTCAGCCACGCCCCGCCCACGGCCAGAGCCTCGGCCGTGGTCCCGAACGCGCGCAGCAGGTCTTCGTGGAAGTGCTCCAGGTCGGACGTCTCCAGGGCGTCGCACAGAGCCTCGGTCGCGGCGTGCAGGTCCCGTGCCAGGAGGCCAGCGGCGCTGCGGTGAGCCGCGAGCTGTGCCAGCAGCCCGAGGTCGCCGCGCTCGTCGGCGACCGCCGTCAGGGGCGCCCCGAGGACGCTGGTCGCGATCTCGCCCGCGGCGGACTCGAGCGCTTCGCTGGCGGCGTCGGCGTCTGAGAGCCGTAGCGCCAGGGCGGCAGCGGCCGAGTGCGCCTTGGCCTTCTCGTACGGCGTGCGCGACGCGGCCAGCGCGCTCCTGGCGCGCTCTGGCGCGGTGCCTTGCGGGTCGCCGAGCAGCGTCGCGAAGAGCAGCGCGTCGTGCCTCAGCCCCAGCAGGTGGCCGTTGGCGTCGGCCGAGGGGGTGCTGCCGAGGCGCTCCTCGACGGTCTGCAGCAGGTCCTCGACGCCGCCCTGCATGCGCGTCACGGCCGGCGAGACCAGGCTTATCGACACGGCGCTGAAGGGCCGGCGCAGCGGCTGCCTGAGATCCTGCAGGGCGTAGCAGACGCCGAGGCGCAGCGAGGCGCGCAAGATCCTGAAGGTCGCGTCGACACCGTGCCGCTGCTCGTAGGACCTGAACGCCGCCAAGGCGGCCGTCAGCGAGAGCGCGGCGTCCTCGAAGCGAGCCTCCGCCAGCAGCGTGTAGGCCTCCTCGTCGGCCACGCGCGCGCTCCAGAACGCCGCTTCCGAGGGGTCGGTCTTGGCGGACGCGAGGCGCTCCCTGGCGGCGGCGAAGTCGCGGCGCGAGGCCGAGAGGTCGCCGCGCAGGCGGAGCAGGCTGCCGCGCCGCGCCAGGAACCGCCCCTGCTCCTGCTCGAGGGCGTCGGAGCCGCGCGAGAGGCTCACGCTGAGGTCGAACTCGCTCAGGGCCGTGTCGAGCAGCCCGAGCCTGGCGGCGACGTCGCCGCGCTGGAACGCCAGCCGCGCGCGGGTCAGGTCGTCGGCCGCGAGGCCGTCGTCCGACAGGGTGGCGAAAGCCTCCTTCAGCTCGCCGCGGTCCTTCTGCAGCAACGCCTCGGCGAGCTTGACCTTGGCGAGCACGTCACGCTCGGCGCGGTTGCGCGGCTCGTGGCCCGGCTTGAAGCCTCGCGTCGCCTCGGCAAGCTGGAGGGCGGCGGCGCCTAGGTCGCCGCGCCAGCGCTCGACGCCGGCTCGGGCCAGGGCCTGGACGGCTCTCACGGTGCGGTCGTCGGTTGCGGGGGCGGAGTCCAGCAGCGCCAGCGCGCGCTCGAAGCGGCCCTGGGCGACCTCGCCCTCGGCGCGCTTGCCCGCTGCCCAGGCGCGCAGGGTCGCGCTGGGCGAGGCGGAGAGCAGCTCGAAGGCGCGTACCGCCTCGAGGTGCTGATAGGCGCCGAGCCGGACGAAGTGCGCGGCGACCTGCCGCGCGATGCGCTCGAGCAGACCGCTCTCGACGTCGGACTCACGGGCGCGGTGCCACACGCGCTGCAGGAGCTGGTACGGCAGGCCGCGCTCCTCGAGCCAGGCCGCTACGCCCTCCCAGTCGGCGGCCGCCAGCGCATGGTGGATGTACCGAGCGGAGAGCTGGTCGGTTCTGTCGCCGTCGGTGACGCCCGTGCCGGCCGAGTCGCCGCCGGCGTCACCGGCGTGGGTGACGGCGCTCTCCTCCTCGGCACGCTTCCTGTACCAGGCGGCGGCCCTGAGGTGCAGGTCGAGGTGGCGCTCCGGCTCCTCTGACTCGAGCCGCACGCTGATGAGGCGCGCCAGCTGCCGCGAGAAGGGCCGGTGGTACCCCGGCGACCGCGGCACCGGGTCGAGGAAGGAGAGCTCGAACTCGCTCAGGCGCCGGCGGCGGCGTCCCAGCAGGTCGATGAGCGCGTCCTCCGGGTAGCCGTCGAAGTCGGGAGTTGCGAGCACCGCCATGGTGGCGAGGAAGGTCCTCAGCTCGGTCTCGCCCGCCGGGCCGGAGAGCTGGCTGAGCTGCTCGAGCGAGCGCTCCTTGAGCCCCGTCGCCCCCAGCGAGCCGGTGCGCGCCTGGGCCAGCAGGGCCAGGGTCCTGAGCTCCTCGTAGGAGCGCGCTGCCACCGCGACGATCTGCTCGATGTCGGCTTCGCCGGCGTCGGGCAGGCGCGCCCTGACGAAGCGGCGCGACTCGGTGACAGTGGGCGGGCTCAGGCGTATCGCGGGGCCGAAGGCGCCGGGCGCGGTGTGCGCGCTCTTGGGCAGCTCGGAGACGTTGACGAACAGCGAGAGCTCCGGCAGCGTCGACAGCGGCCGCAGCAGCGTCAGCCACAGCCAATCGAGTGCGTTGACGCGCTCGACGTCGGGGTTGTTGAGCCGCAGCGGCACCCCGGCCATCGTGCCCGACTGGCACAGGCCGCGCGACAGCCGCACCAGCAGCACCAGCTGGCCGTCGCGCCGCTGCCTGGCCGCGTCCAGGATCAGGCGCGCGATCTCGGCCTGTGCGTCGGCCTGGACGGCGAAGGCGCTGCCGATCGTCACCCGCATCAGCCGCGACTCGACGAGATCGGGATCGACGCCGACCGCCGTAGCCAGGCGCGCGAGCGCGTCGGCGAGGTCGGGAGCGACGAACTCCGTGCGTGCCACCTTGAGACCGTCGCCACCCTCGAGCGCCAGGCCCTCCTCCAGGTAGTCGGTGAGGATGGTCTTGCCCGAGCCGGGCTTGCCGGTGATCAGCACCTTGGGGCCGATCCGCTCCCTGACGCCGCCGATGAGGATCCGGTAGGCGCGCCTCTGCTCGCGCCCGAGCACCTGCATCACCTCCTGCTCGGCGGCGGCGTACGGCGAGGCGAGCCACGCCAGGGCCGGCACGTCGAGCGGCTCGCCGGTCAGCTGCTGCGAGAGGTCCATGAGCACCTGGTAGAGGGCCCGCTTGTCCGGCAGCCGGCCCTTGTCGCGGTAGATGATGTTGCGCACGACGTTGGGGTTGGCGCCGTGCAGCTCCATCGCGTGGCGCAGCCAGTTGATGCTGCCGATGGCGCCGGCGGCGTCGCGCCTGCCCGCCGCGGTCTGCCTCAGGCTGTCGAACACGGCGCGCCAAGGGCTGTCGTGTCCACCCGGTTCGCGGATATCCTCGTCTGCAGTCGGCTCGCTCATCATTACGGCGATTCTACTGTCGGAGTTTCGAGAGTAAACAGGACGTTCGTCCGCCGTCCCCTGCCGACGTCCGAGACGCGCCTCGAGCCGGGTATCGGAAGTGCCTCAGGCGCGCCGGAGACCCGTATGGGCGGTGATATGCTCCGGCCATGAGCCTGCTGGAGAAGGCCGCTGCCGGTGAGAGGCTCAGCCTCGACGAGGCGGTGGCGCTCTACCGCGAGCCCCTGTTCGAGCTCGCGGCGGCGGCCGACGCGGCCAGGCGCGCGCGCACCGATCCCGACACGGTCTCCTACCTGATCGACCGCAACATCAACTACTCGAACGTGTGCAGCATCGGCTGCGCGTTCTGCGGCTTCTACCGCACGCGCCGCCAGGGCGACGCGTACACGCACACCTACGAGGAGATAAGCCGGCGCGTCACGGAGCTCGAGGAGGTAGGCGGCACACGCATCCTCATGCAGGGCGGCGTCAATCGCTACCTGCCGTTCGAGTGGTACCTCGACCTGCTGAGGTTCCTCAGGGAGCGTCATCCGGACATACGCGTCGAAGCCTTCAGCCCCGAGGAGATCAAGGGGATGGAGAAGCTCACCGGCATGAGCGCTCGCGAGGTGCTCGCGCATCTCAAGGACGCCGGGCTCGACGGTCTCCCGGGTGGCGGCGGGGAGATGCTCGTCGACGAGGTGAGGCACGCGGCTCACGTCTCGCCCGCGCGCATCAGCTCGGACGACTGGATCAGGATCATGGCCGAGGCGCAGGAGCTGGGCCTCTACACGACCGCGACGATGGTCATCGGCTTCGGCGAGACGCACGAGCAGCGCGTGGCGAGCATGTTGCGCCTGCGCGACGCCCAGGACGCGGCCTTGGCGAGCCACGGCAACGGCTACTCGGCGTTCATCTCCTGGACGCTGCAGACGCAGGGCGTGCGCATCGACGGCAAGGTGCCGGGCGCCGGCGCTCACGAGTACCTGCAGAACGTGGCGGTGAGCCGCCTGCTGCTCGACAACTTCGTGAACTTCCAGGCCTCGTGGCCGACGATGGGTTACAAGGTCGCGCAGACCGCGCTGTACTTCGGGTGCAACGACTTCGGCAGCACGATGCTCGAGGAGAACGTCGTCTCGCAGGCGGGCGCCAAGCTGCGCGCTACCAGCGAGGAAGAGATCCTGCGCCAGATCGTCGACGCCGGCTTCACCCCCGTGCAGCGCGACAGTCTCTACCGCGTCATCCGCGTCCCCGACGTCAGCGACCTGCTGGCCCAGGCGCGCAAGGCGACCGTGCCCGCGGCTCCGGACGCCGCGGCCGTCGCGAGCTGAGCAGGGCCGATGAGCGGAGGCGAAGCGTGCCGGTAGTCAGGCTCGACGACTACCTCGCCGCCCAAGGCGGCGGCGAGGTACTCGAACGGCTGCACCTGCGCGCCAGCGTCGTCTACAACGGGATCGGCTCGCCGCGCGAGGACGGAGCGCTGGTTCTGCTCAGGACCGCCGCGCGCGCGGCGGCAGCGGCCGGCAGCGTCGATAGCGACGGAGGGCTGAGCGTGGTCGAGGTGCAAGGCCGCCAGGCGGACGCTGGATCCGCGTCCGGCGCTAACGGCCCCGCGGCGTTCGCCGTCTCGCCGCCGCCCGTCAACGCGCACACCCACTTGGACCTCAACGACATGCCTCTGACCCCCGGCGACTACGTCGAGTTCATCCGCAGCGTCATCGCCTTCGCCGGCAGCGGCGGCCGCGGCCTCGCCGCCGCCAAGCGCGGCGTGGCCGAGATCAAGGCCTCCGGCGTCTTCGTGATCGGCGACATCGTCACCGACCCGGCCGTGATGGAGCTGCTGCTCGCCGACACGGAGCTGCAGGGCGTCGCGTACTGGGAGGTCATCGCTCCCGACCCCGGCGCGGCCGACGCCGCCTTCGAGGCGACCCGCGCGCTCATCGACCGCTTCAGGGAGCTCGAGCGCCCGGGAGGCGTGAGGGTCGGCGTCACCCCTCATACCCCTCACACGGTCTCGAGGCCGCTGCTGCAGCGGCTCGTCGCCTGGGCCGCTTCCGAGGGGCTGCCGGTCGCCATCCATGTGGCGGAGAGCGCGGGCGAGAGGCAGCTTCACCTCAGCGGCGACGGGCCGCTCGCCGCCGCGATGAGCGCGGCCGGCGCGCTGTTCGAGGGCGCAGGCAACGACTTCGCGGGCAGCGGCGTCTCGCCGGTGCGGTACCTGGAGCGTATCGGCGTGCTCCAGCACGGCCCGACGCTGATACACATGGTTCACGTCGACGAGGACGACGTGCGCCTCGTGCAGAAGCACGGGGCCAGCGTGGTCCACTGCCCGCGCTCCAACGACCTGCTCGAATGCGGGCGCCTGGCTTGGGAGCTCTACGCGCGCCACGGCGTCGAGGTCGCTTTCGGCACCGACTCGCGCGGCTCGAGCCCCGACCTAGACGTGACGGCCGAGGTGCTGCACGCCGCCGAGCGGCACGGAGCCGCCGCCAACCGCGCGGCGTTGGTCAGGGCGGCTGTCAAGTCGGGTTACCGTGCGCTCAGGATGCGGCCGCCCCAGGTGAAG
>CAYYOK010000013.1:0-26128 GCA_964473205.1 uncultured bacterium
TCACGACCCTGCTCGGCCCCAGCGGCTGCGGCAAGACCACGCTGCTGCGCTGCATAGCCGGGCTCGAGACGCCCGACTCCGGCACCATCCGCATCGGCGACTCGGTCGTGTGGCAGTCTGACGGCACGCGCACGACCTCGGTGACGCCCGACAAGCGCGGCATCGGCATGGTCTTCCAGACCTACGCGATCTGGCCTCACATGACGGTCTTCGAGAACGTCGCCTACCCGCTTCAGTCGCAAGGCGTTCCTCGCTCCGACGTGCCCGACCGGGTGGCGCAGGCGCTGAGGTTCGTGCAGCTCGGCGGGTACGAGAAGCGGCCGGCCACGGCTCTCAGCGGCGGGCAGCAGCAGCGCGTCTCGCTGGCGCGCGCGATCGTCTCGGAGCCGCGCGTGATCCTCTTCGACGAGCCCCTCAGCAACCTCGACGCCAAGCTGCGCGAGGAGACCCGCGCCGAGCTGCGCGAGCTGCTGACGCGGCTCGGCATCACCTCGCTCTACGTCACTCACGACCGCTTCGAGGCGCTGGCGCTCTCTGACGACGTCGTGGTGATGCAGAGCGGCAACATCGTCCAGCGCGGCTCACCCGACGAGGTCTACTTCCGCTCCGACACCCACTTCGTCATGGACTTCATGGGCAAGGCCAACTTCCTGGCCGCCAAGATCGTCGAGCCGGAGCACCCCAGCGGCTACCTGCTGGCGCAGACCCAGGTCGGGCCTCTTCTGTGCGAGAGGCGCGCGGACCTGAAGGCCGGCCAGGAGGGCCAGGTGGCGGTGCGCATGGAGTTCCTCAAGGTCGTCGGCGAGGTGCCCGGCGCGGGCGGCGCAGAGGGCGCCCCATCCGGAGGCGGCAGCGACCTGCCCGCCAACCACGTCACCGCGACGGTGACCTCCGAGATGTTCCTGGGCGAGTACCGCGAGGTCGACCTCATCGCGGGCGACACCAGGCTGCACCTGCGCCAGCCCGCGATGGCGCCGCTCGTTCCCGGCACGCAGGTAGAGCTGCGCTTCGAGCCGTCCGGCTGCCGCTTCATAACGGCCTAGGCGAGGGCGCATGCACTCGTCGAAGACGGCCTTCCTGACGCTGATACTCGTCGTCATCGTCGGCATCCTGACGCTGGCGCCCGCTGTCATGCTGATCGTCGGCAGCTTCTCGCAGGGGCTCGGCGCGTTCGGGGACTTCACGCTCGAGAAGTACGTGCGCGTGTACACCGATCCGCGCCTCTACCGCGTCGTCATCAATACGATCGTCTTCACGCTCGGCTCGGCGATCATCGCCACGGCCCTGGCCTTCGGCCTCGCCTACCTCAACTTCCGCACCAACGCCCCGTTCCGCGGGGTGCTTCACATCCTGCCGATCCTCTCGATGATGGTCCCGCACCTGGCCTTCGGCACGAGCTGGGCGATCCTGCTCAACCCCACCAACGGCATCTTCAACGTGTTCCTGCGCGACACACTCGGCGTCGGGGTCATCAACATCTACTCGCTCGCCGGGATGGTGTTCACCGAGGGGCTGCTGGAGCTGCCCGTCGCGTATCTGGTCATCGCGGCCGCGATGCGCTCCTTCGACACCGCGCTCGAGGAGGCGTCGTGGATCAGCGGCGGCTCGACGCGGCGCACGATGTGGAAGATCATCCTGCCGATGCTCCAGCCCGCCCTGCTGGCGGCGCTGACGCTGGTGATCATCCGCGCGCTCGGCGCGTTCGCGATCCCGTCGGTGCTCGGCATGCCTGGCCGCGTCAACGTGCTGACCACTTATATCTACGGCATCGTCACCACCGGCTTCCTGCCCGACTACGGGCGCGCGGCTGCCGTGGGCATCAGCGTGCTGGCCCTCGCGATCGCGCTCGTGTTCGTCTACCGCCACTACACCGCGGCGGGCGAGCGCTTCGTGACCATCGGCGGCCGCGGCTACCGCCCTCAGCGCGTGAAGCTCGGCGTCTGGCGCTACCCGCTCGGCATCACGGTGCTGATGGTCGGCTGCGTGCTGGTCGTCATCCCGGTGCTGGTGCTGGCTTATGTGTCGCTGATCCCCTACATGATGGCGCCCGGCCAGCAGGCGTTCTCGATGCTCACCTGGTCTCACTGGCAGAGCGTCCTCGGCGACAGGCTGATCAGCCGCGCGTTCCAGAACAGCGTGTTCCTGGCGCTGGCCGGCGCGACGATCGGTGTGCTCCTGTCGACCTTCGCGTCTTACGTGATCGTGCGCGTGCGCAACCGCGGCAGCGTGATCCTCGAGACCTTGGCTTTCGCCTCGTTCGCGTTCCCCGGGCTGGTCCTCGCCATCGGGTTCATGTGGGTGTTCGTGCGCACCGGCTTCTACGGCACGATCTGGGCGCTGCTGATCTCGTACGTCGCCACCTACCTGCCGTTCGGCATCAGGCCGCTGACCAGCACCTTCATCCAGATCGGCAAGGACCTCGAGGAGGCGTCCTTCATCAGCGGCGCCGGGTTCCTGCGCACGTTGAGGCGCGTGGTGGCACCGCTGGCGCTGCCCGGCATCATCTCGGGCTGGACACTGATGGCGGTCATGTTCATCCGCGAGCTCGACCTCTCGGTCATCCTCGCCCGCCCCGGCACCGAGGTGCTGTCGGTGCTGATGTACCGCGCCGTGCACGACGCGCTGTGGGGCAGGGTGGCGACGATCGGCGTGATCATGATCGCGCTCTCGACCACGCTGATCTTGCTGACGAACCTCGTCGAGAGGCGCTTCCGGATGAGCTCGAGGTAGGCGCGCCGGGCGCGCTTCAGGTCGCCACTTCCCTGACCGGCTGCCTGAGTATCGTCCGCAGCTTGCGAGGCTCGGTCTTGCGTGGGTCGGATAGGTAGATCTCGTGGTGCAGCCCTGTCGGCTCGAGCCCTGCCTGAGGCAGGTGCTCGCGGTGCAGGCGCCTGAGCGTCGGCCCCTCGTCGACGTACGGGCCGATGTGCAGTATCTGCAGGCACGGCCCCTCCTCGATCTCCTCGACCTCCAGCTTGGGAAGGGCCGCCAGCGACCTCTTGCGCCCCGCCTCGGCCATGGCTGCCTGCGCCTGCTCCGCTGTGATCCACGGTGGCGTGAGGACCAGCATCGTCCACCGCCAGGCGCCGAAGTCGCGCCGCACGAACGCCTCCCAATCATCGGCCCACCACAGCCCCTCCAGAGGCGGGACGACGTAGTCCTGGCCCAGCTCTCTCTTGCTGAAGAACTTCAGGGTGTAGGCGACCGAGAACAGCGCCTCCACCGCCTGGGCGTACGCGGGCGCCGTGTTGGGATCCCCTGCTCCGCTGACGGCCAGGTAGCGGAGCTTCGGGACCCTGACCAGGACGAACCTGTCCTTCGGCGCGGTGTACAGCTCGCGGAGCTCCTTCTTGAGGTCGATCTTCGCCGTCGGCAAGGCAGTCGGTCTCCTTCGGTCGTCGGCCCTAAGTCTAGGTCGCCGCACTGCTCGACGAGCCGCGCAACTCCCGGCACATGCCGCTGGCGGGCACCTTCTCGCTCGAAAAGACGGCTGCCTGGGTCGACGCCAACGACGGCCAGTGGACTACCAACGGCTACGGTCCCTGGGCGGTCCTGGTAGATGGCGCCTTCGCCGGCTGGTGCGGCTTCCACTCCGAGGAGAACGGCGCCGACTTCGGCCTCGTCCTCCTGCCATCTCACTGGGGCTTGGGCGAGGCCATCGCCACGACGACACCACGACGTGAAGCGCGCCGACGGTCCGCAGGGCGGCGCGCTTCACTCTTGCCACACGCTGTTCCCGCCGATGCGCACGTACGTCAGGGCGGAGTTGTTGTCGACGCGCAGCTCCTCGATAGCGCCATCGGGGTTCGCGATGTTGATCAGCGCGTAGCGCCCGTCCGGCAGGTCGCCCAGCACGAGGTCTTGCTCGAACAGCTGAGCGACGTAGATGTCGCCGAAGCCGGGCGAGATGCCTTGCACGTCACCGAGGCAGTCGGCCGGGTACGGCCCCCACGCCTCGTCGACCAGGCTCTCGTCCACCACGATGTTGTCCATCAGGCAGAAGCCGATCTTGTCGTTCAACGCCACCGGCTCGAGCAGGTCATCGTCCGGCGTCAGCGACCAGAGCTCGTAGCGTGCGAACCCCGCCAGGTGCAGGTGGCCGTGCCGATGCTCGAACTCGAACAGGCCGACCAGCTCACCCCCCAGTACCTCGCCCTCGAGAGCGTGGAAGACCTGCACGGCCCTGAGCGCACCGGTCGCAGGGTCCTCGTGCCCTCGAACCTCCAGCGGCCCGGGACCGGCGTTCCAGATGGTGGTCGTGAACTTCAGCCTGCGGCCGCCGCCGGTCGCGCGCTCGTCGGCGATGTAGAGGCCGCTGGGCATCAGGACCTGGAGGTCAGGGAGCAGGCGGCTCGCGGCCAGCGCCGCGGGAGACTGGCCCGGGTCGGCGCCGGAGGCTGGGCCGTCATGAGGCGACCTCCCCGAGTCGGCTCCCGCCGCCGTCGCGGGTTCCTCGCCCGGTCCCGCCAGCAACCCCCACGCCAGCGCCGCGAGGATCAGCGCCACGACGGCCCCCAGGAAGATCGCCAGCCTATGCCTAACTCGTGCTCCCATCGCTCCAAGTCAATGATGCGGGGTCAACGTGAACCGAGCATGGCCGGTGGCGTCGGCAGGCGTCCCTGTCACTCGACTAGCGCGCGTTGCGCTCAGGCGAGGATCGCCGGCACCAGCCACGGCAGCGCCTCGAGCACGGGTGTCGCGCCCGGCGCCGAGCTGCCGAGTGCCAGGCCCAGAGCGATCGCGACCAGGTAGATCCAGACCTGATGCCGTTCCAGCTTCTCGCGGTCTAAAGGCTTGCCGGTGCGGACAAGGGATCGCGTATCTGCCACTCTCGATCGAGCGTACGACGTGAGCGAGGGACCGCACCTGGCCAGCTCCGGTAGTCGAGGTTCGACCGCCAGGCATCTGAGCGCCGGTAGTATCGGGGAGTGAGCCAGGACCTAGGCGAACTGCGCAGGCTGCGGCGAGTGCGTGACCGCATCGACCGCGACTACGCCCAACCGCTCGACGTCGAGGCTCTGGCGCGCGCCGCGGGCATGTCGGCCGGGCATCTCAGCCGCGAGTTCAAGCGCGCCTACGGCGAGTCGCCCTACAGCTACCTGATGACGCGCCGCATCGAGCGCGCGATGGCGCTGCTGCGGCGCGGCGACCTCAGCGTCACCGACGTCTGCTTCGAGGTCGGTTGCTCGTCGCTGGGCACCTTCAGCACGCGCTTCAGCGAGCTGGTGGGCGTGCCTCCGAGCGTCTACCGGCGCGAGCATGCTCGGGCGACGGAAGGCATGACCCCGTGCGTCGCCAAGCGCGTCACGCGGCCGATCAGGAATCGAGAAGCGAACTCATAGGCCCTGCCGCTACCATTGCCGCCATGGACATCTCCATCTTCGAAGCGTTCCTACCCCACACCGACAGAGAAGCTTCCCTGGCCTTCTACCGCGACACCCTCGGCTTCGAGGTCCGCAACGACGTCGGCTACCAAGGCATGCACTGGATCACGGTGGGCCCCGCTGGCCAGCCCGGTACCTCGATCGTGCTGTACCCGCCAGCGGCGGATCCGGGCGTCACCGAGCAGGAGGCCAGCACGATCTCCGAGATGATGGCCAAGGGCACCTACGCCAGCATCAACCTCGCCACCTCCGACCTCGACGCCCTGTTCGAGAAGCTCGCCACAGCCGACGTCGAGATCGTGCAGGAGCCGACCGATCAGCCCTACGGCCGGCGCGACGCCGCCATCCGCGACCCCGCCGGCAACCTCATCCGCATCAACGAGGTCCGCTGAGCATCCGACCCGCAGTGAACGGATCAGCTCGGACTAACGGAACCGTGGAGGACGACATGGCAGAGACGAAGAAGAGCAAGGCCGGTTTCACGGACGCCGAACCTAAGAAGAGCAAGGCCGGTTTCTCGGATGCCGAACCTAAGAAGAGCAAGGCCGGCTTCACGGACGCCGAAAAGGCGGCCCTGAAGGAGCGCGCCGAGGAGCTTAAGAAGGAGGCCAAGCGCGGCAAGGACAGGTCCAAGGGCGAGAAGGAGCTGCTCTCCAAGGTGGAGGCGATGCCGGCCGCCGACCGCGTGATCGCCGAGCGGGTACACGCCCTCGTCACCGAGCACGGCCCGCATCTCATGCCCAAGACGATGTACGGGATGCCGGCCTACGCCAACGCAGCGGGCAAGACCGTCTGTTTCTTCCAGGCCGCGTCCAAGTGGGACACGCGCTACGCGCTGCTCACTTTCGAGGACCCGGCGCAGCTCGACGACGGCGACATGTGGCCGACCGCGTTCGCGATCAAGCAGCTGACGCCGGCCGTGGAGAAGCAGGTCGCGGCGCTGCTGAAGAAGGCCCTGAGCTGAGACGCATATAGTGCCGGGCATGTCGCAGGCAGCAGCACCGACCTCCCGCCCGCCGGAGCACCCGGCCGACGGTCATGACCAGATCCGCGTGCAGGGTGCGCGCGAGAACAACCTCAAGGGCGTCGACCTCGACATCCCCAAGCGCCGGCTGACGGTGTTCACCGGCGTGTCTGGCTCGGGCAAGAGCTCGCTGGTGTTCGACACGATCGCCGCCGAGTCGCAGCGGATGATCAACGAGACCTACAGCGCCTTCGTCCAGGGCTTCATGCCGACCCTGGCGCGGCCCGACGTCGACCTGCTCGAGGGCCTCACCACCGCGATCATCGTCGACCAGGAGCGGCTCGGCGCCAACGTCCGCTCTACCGTCGGCACCGTTACCGACGCCAACGCGCTGCTGCGCATCCTGTTCAGCCGGCTGGGGCAGCCGCATGTCGGCTCCTCGCAGGCGTTCTCGTTCAACGTGCCCTCGGTCACCGGCGGCGGCGCGATCAAGGTCGAGCGCGGCGCCGGCAAGGGCGAGACGATCAGCAGGACGTTCACCATCACCGGCGGCATGTGCCCACGCTGCGAGGGCATGGGCAACGTCACCGACATCGACCTCAAGCAGCTCTTCGACGAGAGCAAGTCCCTGTCCGAGGGCGCGATAACCGTGCCCGGCTACAGCGCTGACGGCTGGTACGTGAAGATCTTCAGCGAGTCGGGCTTCCTCGACGGGAAGAAGCCGATCCGCGATTACAGCGAGAAGGAGCTCGACGACTTCCTCTACAAGGAGCCGACCAAGGTGAGGCTCGCCGGTGCCAACATGACCTACGAGGGCCTGGTGCCGCGGGTGCAGAAGTCGTTCCTGACCAAGGACCTCGACGCCATGCAGCCGCACATCAGGGCCTTCGTCGAGCGCGCCGTCACCTACATGACCTGCCCCGACTGCGGCGGCACGCGCCTCAACGAGGGCGCCAGGTCCTCGAAGATCGAAGGCATCAGCATCGCCGACGTCTGCCAGATGCAGATCACCGAGCTGGCCGAGTGGGTGAGGGGTCTCGAAGCTCCCGCGGCCGCCCCGCTGCTCAAATCGCTGAGCCAACTGCTCGACTCGTTCGTCGAGATCGGTCTCGGCTACCTCTCGCTCGACAGGCCTTCCGGCACGCTCTCGGGCGGCGAGGCGCAGCGCACCAAGATGATCCGGCACCTGGGCTCCTCGCTCACCGACATCACCTACGTGTTCGACGAGCCCACCGCCGGCCTCCATCCTCACGACGTCAGGCGCATGAACGACCTGCTGCTGCGCCTGCGCGACAAGGGCAACACGGTCCTCGTCGTCGAGCACGAGGCCGAGACGGTGTTCATCGCCGATCACGTTGTCGACATCGGGCCCGGCGCCGGCTCGAAGGGCGGCGAGGTCGTCTATCAGGGGGACGTGCGAGGCCTGCGCTCCAGCGGCACCCTCACCGGCCGCCACCTCGACGACAAGGCCAGGCTGAAGGCCGAGGCGCGCGCCGCCAAGGGCGTGGTCGAGATCCGCGGCGCCACCCAGCACAACCTGAAGAACGTCGACGTCGACGTTCCGCTCGGCGTGCTGGTGGTCGTGACGGGCGTGGCGGGCTCGGGCAAGAGCTCGCTGATGCACGGCTCGCTGCCGGCCTCGGCCGGCGTCGTGGCCGTCGACCAGACGCCGATTAGGGGCTCGAGGCGCTCCAATCCTGCCACCTACTCGGGGCTTCTGGAGCCGATCCGCAAGGCGTTCGCGAAGGAGAACGGCGTCAAGCCGGCGCTGTTCAGCGCCAACTCGGAAGGCGCCTGCCCCGTCTGCAACGGCAACGGCGAGATCTACACCGAGCTCGGCTTCATGGAGACGGTCGCCACGCCCTGCGAGGAGTGCGGCGGCAAACGCTTCCAGGCCGCGGTCCTCGAGTACAAGCTGGGCGGCAAGGACATCTCCGAGGTCCTCGCCATGCCCGTCAGCGAGGCGGTCTCGTTCTTCGGCTCCGGCCCAGCCAAGACACCCGCCGCCCACGCGATCCTGCAACGCCTCGCCGACGTCGGCCTCGGCTACCTGAGCCTCGGCCAGCCCCTGACCACGCTCTCAGGCGGCGAGCGCCAGCGGCTGAAGCTCGCCATGCACATGGGCGACAAGGGTGGCATCTACCTCCTCGACGAGCCTACGACCGGGCTGCACATGGCCGACGTCGAGCAGCTGCTCGGCCTGCTCGACCGCCTGGTCGACGCCGGCAAGTCGGTGATCGTCATCGAGCACAACCTCGCCGTGATGGCGCATGCCGACTGGGTGATCGACGTCGGCCCCGGCGCCGGGCACGACGGTGGCGAGGTGGTCTTCCAGGGCACGCCGGCCGAGCTGGTGGCGGCGCGTTCCACTCTTACGGGGCAGCATCTGGCGGAGCACGTCGGCATCGCGGTGCCGAGTCGAGGACCTATGTCGAGTTGAGTACCTAAGTGCTAGGGAGGCACTACTACTCCAGGCCGGTGGAGCCGCACACTGGTGCCAGGAGTAGCGATGCGCAGATCCTCCGCCTACGGTGTCGTAACCGCGCACTTCTTCGCGTTCGTGTTCCTGGGTCTTCTTCTAGACCCGCTGCCTTGGAACAGGTCTTCGATCGTTCTGGCAGCGAGCGCCTTCGTCGCGTCCTATGTCATCGAGCGCCGCTATCTCAAGAGCGGCGGCAAGCACGTCCTGAACGGCTTACTCGGGCCAGTCGGTCCCTTCTACCTACCGGCCGTCGTGGCTCTTGCGACCTTCGCGGCCTGCGGGATCCGCTGGGAGCTCGCCTCCGGTGACCCGAGTGGCGCATTGACCCCGGCGCTGTTGCTGGTGGTCAACTGGTTGCTGATCGAGAGTGCGCTGCACGACCGCCGCCAGCGAACCAGCGCCTGAGCTTCACAGGCTCCCAGCGGCCTCACAGGACCCTGAAGGCGATGGCAGCGATGAGAGTCGGAACCAACGCCGCCAGCGCCAACCCCAGCGGGCTCACAGCCTGACCGTCGAAGTGGCGGCGCAGGATCGAGATGCCGGCCGGGTTGGGCGCGTTGGCGATTATCGTCAGGCCTCCGCCCGCCACCGCACCGGCGACGAGCGCGTACTTGAAGGCGTCGGAGAGGCCCTCGACCAACGAGCCGAGGTACGTCAGCGCGGCGTTGTCGGTGAACGCGGTCAGGATCGCGGCGCCGAAGAACACCTGATCGGCGCTCATGCGCGTCAGCAGCGGCTGCAGCCACCAGGTCTGCTGACCGCCGAGCGTCACGAGCCCGGCGAGGAAGAACGCGACGAGCAGGGCCTCGCGCAGGATCAGCCGGTCCTGGTGGCGCTCGTAGGCGCTGGCGACGCCGAGGAAGAGCAGGAACAGCCCCAGGAACAGCCCGGCGTGATGCGCGAACACGACCACCCCGACGAGGAACGCGACGTGCACCATCACCAACACGGCGGGGACGCGGTCACCGACAGGGCCGACGGCCGGCGCCAGGCGGCCGAGCTCGTGGCGGAACAAGAGAGCCGCCGCCACGGCGTTGACCGTGACGGCCAACGCCGCCTTCCAACCGAAGTTGCCGAGCATGAAAGGCAGGTCCCAACCCCAGGCTCCGGCCACCATCAGCACCGGCGGAGCCGCGAACTGGGTCAGCGTCCCGCCGATGGAGACGTTGACGAGCAGCACGCCGAGCGTGACGTACTTCAGCCTCGACGAGATCCCTCGCGAGAACAGGCTGCTGGCGAGGACCAGAGCGGCGAGCGTCATCGCGGCCGGCTCGGTGATGAACGAGCCGAGCAGAGGCACGAGTATCAGCACCACGAGATAGAGGCCGAGGCTGCCCGGGAGCGGCAGCCGTCGGGCCAACCAAGCGACGGCGGCCATCACCGTCTGCAGGATCGGGCGCGTGGCGGCGATGACCATGATCGCGAACACGAACATCGGCTCGGTGAAGTTGCGCGAGTCGACGTAGTGGACGGCGGCATCGAAGCCTTCGAGCGCGAACATCGCCGCGATCAGCACGGCCGCCCACAGGCCGAACACGACCTCGACCTCGCCGAGCAGGTGCCACAGTCCCTGGTGGCGAGGGTTGGACCTCTCCAGCCGCGCGAACAGCTTGACCGAGAACGTATGAACGATGGCCAGGCCGAACAGCGCGGCTGCCACGACCTGTATCGCGGTCGGGTTCAGGGGCACACGGGAGCTTACCGCCTAGCACGCGCTCGACAGGGCATCGGAGCCGACGCCCCCTCATGATGGCGAGGTGAAGGCGGGAGGCCGGCCGGCGGGCGGGCGACACGGCGGCGAAGGTTCGTTGTCCTTAGGATGACCTCATGGTCTTCACCGCGACGAGCGCCCCTCGCCGCCTGTTGGCGGTCGTTCTAGCCGCTGGCTGGCTCACGTCCGCCGCTTTCGCCCAGCAGCCCGGCTGCAGATCCCCCGCCGCGGCAGCCCCGGTGCCGGATCCGGTGCTGGCGGCCGCGGTTCGGTCCGCCCTCGAGCTGGCTCCCGCGGCTCCGCTCACCTGCGCCGACCTCGAGCTGCTCGAGACGCTGAACATCAACGCAGCCGGCGTCACGGACCTGAGCGGGCTCGAGCACGCGGTCAGGCTCTCCCGCCTCGACGCCCGCAACAACTCCATCTCCGACCTCACGCCCCTCGCTGGCCTGGAGCGGCTCGCGCACATCGATCTGCTCGGCAACCGCATCTCCGACCTCGCGCCGCTCGCCGGGCTGCCGCGTCTGAGCCGCCTCGAGATCCCTCGCAACCAGGTGTCCGACCTGAGGCCTCTGGCTGGGCTGACACGGCTGGTGTACCTGAACGCGCGCGAGAACCAGATCGAAGACCTCGCTCCCCTGCGGTCGATAGAAGGCCTCCAGTACCTTCTGCTCACGAACAACCTCGTCTCCGACGCCACACCGCTGGCCGGGCTCCGCGCGCTCAGGGACGTCGACCTCGGCTTCAACCGCCTGACGACGGGCAACGGCCTGGGAACGCTCGACGGGCTTCGCAACCTGACCTTGCGCGACAACGCGATCTCCAGCGCCGGCTTCATCGTCGCGCTCCTCAACATCGACAGCCTCGATCTCCGCGGCAACCAGCTCGTCGACGTATCGCCGCTCAGCGGCCTCACCACCCTCCGCACGCTGCGGCTCGGGCGCAACCAGATCAGGAACGTCGACTACCTCGCCAACCTGACGCTTCTGGAGGTGCTCGATCTCGACCGCAACCAGGTCGCGTCGATCTCTTCCTTGTCCAACCTAAGGCGCCTCAGGTACCTGAACCTGAACCGCAACCTGGTCACCGACATCTCCGTCGTGCGCGGCATGACCGGTCTCGAGGAGCTGCACCTGAACCGGAACGCGGTGGGCGACCTTTCGGCTCTGGCGCTGCTGACGTCGATGACCGACCTCGACCTCGGTTACACGGGCGTCTCCGACATCGCGCCGCTCGCGGCGATGCAGGCGCTCAGGACGCTCAACCTCGAGTCGAATCAGGTCCAGTTCCTGCATGCGTTGGCGGGCAAGACGCGGCTGTATCGGCTCAACCTCAGCAACAACAGGGTCGGCAACATCGAGCCGCTTCGCGCGCTCACGGATCTGACGTGGCTCAACCTCGCGCGTAACGAGATCGCCGACGCTTCGTTGATCGCGGGGTTCGTCGGGCTCGAGCACCTGTGGCTCGGCTACAACCAGCTGACCGACGCAACGCCGCTCGCGGGGCTCCGGTCGCTGCAGACGCTGGCGCTCGAGCGCAACCAGCTCACCGACGCTTCGGCGCTCAGCGGTCTCGTCGACCTGCAGATCCTCAACCTGAACAACAACCAACTGACCGACGCCGGGTTCGTCCGCGACATGACGCGCGTGGCCGACCTGGACCTGCGGGTCAACCAGATCTCCGACCTCGGTCCGTTGACGAGTCTCACCGGCCTCAGGACGCTCCGACTCGGGCGCAACCTGGTCACGGACATCGGACCGCTCGTGGGCATGACCGAGCTGCAGGTCCTCGACCTCGAGCGCAACGCGATCGTCGACATCGCGCCGCTGGCTGGGATGGCCAAGCTGCAGACCCTCGCGCTCGCTCGCAACGAGATCGCGGACATCGGTCCCGTGGCCGGCATGCCGCTGCTGCGTGAGCTGAACCTCAACCGGAACCCCGTGACGGACGTGACGCCGGTGGCGCGGCTGACGGCGCTCGAGTTCCTGGACCTGGGCTACACCGCCGCGGCCGACTACTCTCCCGTCGCCGAGCTGCGCTCGCTGACCAGGCTCAACCTCGAATCGGTCGGGCTGGCAAGCGTAGACGTGCTGCGGAACCTGCTGCGGCTGACGGACCTGAACCTCACGATCAACGACATCGAGGACGTCTCCGCCCTCGGCGCTCACGCTCGACTCCAGGTGCTCAACCTCTCGCGCAACCGCGTCGCGGACATCGAGGGCCTGGCGCCGCTGACGCAGCTGACGACGCTGAACCTGTCGCGCAACCGCATCCGCGACATAAGCCCGCTGCTCGACCTGCCCGCTCTCGCCACGGTGGAGCTCGACCGCAACTGCTTGGACGGCAGCGTCGTGACCAGCACCGTTCTCACACGCCTGACGGCCGCGAGAGTGGCGTTCAACGCCGAGCCGCAGTCGAGCTGCGACTGACCGAGGAGGAGGCTTAGGGCGAGACCGCGTCGGACCGCGTCAGGGAGTCACCAGGTGGCGCCACCTCCTGGCGGCGGCCACGCGCCAAGCATGCGCCTCAGCAGGATCAGCTGGCCGAGGTGATGGACGTCGTGCATGTACAGGTCGGCGATCTGTGCGCCGGTCGACGCCTTGCTGCCCTCGCGCACGGGCCGCTCGAGGAGCGCAGCGTCTTGCGCCATCTCCCGGTAGCGGCGCAGGCCCGCCATGAACGTGTCGACGAGGCCGGGCCACTCCTCGGCGGTGACGCTGGGCCAGCTCAGCGAGGCCTTCTCGACCTTGCCGACATCGACGCCATCCAGCGCCTTCAGGAACCGCTGCTGCCAGAAGACCATGTGGGCGAGGACCTCGGCGGGGCTGTACGGGCTTCCCTCAGGGCGGCTGACTGCGACGCCGGCGTCGATGCCGGCGAGGGCCCGCTCGAAGGGCACGAAGCCCGCGGCCTCGTCGGAGAGCAGGAACGTGAGCGCGGCTGGCGATGGGCTGGGCGACAGGTCGGGCGACGGCTCGGACATGTCTCAGCTTAACGCCGCCCTGACCCAGCGGTCCGGGTCGAGTCGGGTAGGTCGAGCCGGAGCGCTCAGCGCCTAGCCGCTGGACCCGAGGCGGTCAGGGTCGCGTCAGCCGGCCCGACGTTGTCGGCGCCGAGCTCGCGCACCGACGCGACGCCGAGCAGGCGCATGGTGCGCTCCAGCTCGTTCCTCAGGATGTCGATGGCGAGGGCCACGCCTTGGCGGCCGCCCGCGGCCAGGCCGTAGGCGTAGGCGCGCCCGATCAGCACGGCCCTGGCGCCGAGCGCCAGCGCCTTGGCGATGTCGGCGCCGCGCCTGATCCCGCCGTCCAGCAGCACCTCGGTGCGGTCGCCCACGGCCTCGATCACCTCGGGCAGCACGTGAAGCGTGGGAGCGACACCGTCGAGCTGGCGGCCGCCGTGGTTCGACACCACCACCGCCGAGGCTCCGCGGTCGACGGCCTGGCGCGCGTCGTCGGCGGTGTGCACGCCCTTGACCACCAGGTTCCCGCGCCACTCCTCCCTGATCCAGTCGAGGTCCGACCACGACACGGCGGCCGCCGCGAGCTGCGCGCCGATGTCGCCGTAGCGCATCGGGCCCTCTGGCAGCATCACGTTGGGGAACGACATCATGCCGCCATCGCGCTGGAAGCCGAGCAGCCAACCGGGTTTGGCAAGCACCTGCCCGACGTGCGGCAGCATCGCCAGGGGCCGGCGGCTGATCAGCTGGCTGCTGCCGTTGCGCACGTCGCGCTCGCGCATGCCGGCCACCGGCGTGTCGATCGTCACCACCAGCGCCGAGAAGTCGCAGGCCGCCGCGCGCCTGATGCCTGCGAGCGCGACGTCCCTGCCACCGCACAGGTAGAGCTGGTACCAGCAGGGACCGGAGCTCGCCGACCTGACCTCCTCCATCGCCGTGCCCGACAACGTCGAGAGCGTGTAGAGGGTGCCGGCGTCGCCCGCGGCGGCGGCCGCCGCTGCCTCGCCACGCGGCCAGAACATGCGGCTGCTGCCGACCGGCGCCAGGATGAACGGCAGCGCCAGCTCCTGGCCCAGCACCGACGTCCCGAGGTCGACCTCTGGCACGACCACCGCCGAGCGCGGCCTGAGGGTGACCCCCGCGAACGCCTCGGCGTTGGCGCGCATCGTTCGCTCGTCCTCGGCGCCACCGTCGATGTAATCGAACACCATGCGAGGCAGGCGGCGCTCGGCTCTCCTGCGAAGGTCGGCGATGTTGACGACGTCAGGACCTGATCGGATCACGCCATAGTTCTACCCGCTCAGCGGCGCGGCCATGAGCAGGCCGGCTGTTAGGCTGACCCGCAGCGGCTACCGGCCGCTAGGAGGTCAGCATGTCCTCGCAGCAGAGCGTCCCTTCTCAGATCCCGCCTTGGCTGCGCGGCCCGATCGCCGGCGTGCCCGACGAGCTCCAGGCCGTCGCCCAGGCTCTGGTGCAGACTCAGGAGGAGGTCGAGGCGTTCACCGCCGGCTTCCCTGACGAGCTGCTGTGGGTGCGCCCGGCCAGGCTGGGTCACGCCGCCTTCCACCTGCGCCACATCGCCGGCGTCATCGACAGGCTGTTCACGACCGCCCGCGGCGAAGAGGTCTCGCGGGAGCAGAGGGAAGCAGCGGTGCGCGAGAAGTCGGAAGGCGACGGCGCGACGACCGCCGAGCTGGTGGCGCTGGTCGGGAGCCAGGTGGCGCGGGCCATCGATCAGCTACGCCGCACCGACGTCAGCCAGCTCTACGAGCCCCGGCTCGTCGGCAGCAAGCAGCTGCCGACGAACGTCTACGGGCTGCTGTTCCACGCCGCGGAGCACGCTCAGCGGCACTGCGGCCAGCTGCTCGTCACGGTGCGCGTCGCGCAGAGGGGTGCGTGACGCCAACGTCGCCTCGACCGGGTAGGGCCGCTGACCGCGGATCAGCTCCTTCCACGCCACCAGCGCGTACCAGCGGCCCTGGTGGAAGACGTCGAGCTGGTCGCGCCGGGCCAGCCACCAATGCCAGTAGCGGCGGTCGCTAGGCTCCAGGCGCACGTAGTAGAGGATCTCGTCACGGCTCATGACCCCTCCCGCTTACCTCAAATACTTAGGTATTGTGCACCGCCGGAGGGGTGAGAGGGTGAGAGCCGGACCCTAGCCGATGTTGACGACGAGCACCGGGCAGCGCGCCTCGCCCAGGATCCGCTCGACGCGCGGTCCGAGGAACAGCCTGTCGGTGCCCGAGCGCACCTCGGTGCCTAGGACGATCAGATCGGCGCCTTCGTCCTCGGCCGCGCGCAGGATCGTCTCGACCACCGAGCCACCCTCGTCGATGCGCGTCTGCGCGCCGACCCCGAGCGTGCGCCCGACCTCCTGAAGCGCGGCGAGGCTGGTCCGGGCGTTCTCGAGCTGGCGCTCGTGGAGCTCGCCGGCCTCGAGCCTGTGGCTGTCGGCCAGCCGCTCCAGCACATGGACCAGCACCACCGACTCGCCGTCTCTGACGAGCGCGAAGGCGAGCTCGGCCGCCTGCCGCGAGGAGAACGAGCCGTTCGACGGCACCAGCACCTTGCGGGGCGGCCAGCGCTCGGCGCGCTCGCGGCCTTTGACGATCACCGACGGCACGCCGCCCATGCGCACCACGTAGTCGACGAGCGGGCTGAACAGCACGTCGCGTCCGCCGTTGCCCTCGGTCGCGCCCAGCACGATCAGGTCGTAGTCCTTCGACGCCTCCTCGAGGATCTCCTCGATCGGCGTCGTCGACTCGACGACGCGCTTGGTCAGCTCGAGCTCGCTGAAGTCCTCGGCTATCTCGCCCAAGAACGCCTGCCCCGCCGCCTTCTCGCCCGGCGCGGCGACGGTCATCAGCGTCACGGCCAGGTCGCCGCCGATGCGCTCGAGCAAGAAGGCCTCGACCCTGTGACGGCTGGCGTCCCCGCCCGGCCTGAGCCTCAGCGGCAGCAGCACGCGCTGCAGGCGCGCCATCGGGCTCTCGACCGACAGCTCCTCGAGCTGAAGGCGCGCCCTCTCGTCCGCGTCGGGCGTCAGCTTCGGCAGCAGCGCCCTGAGCATCAGCGGGGCGAGGACCGAGGTCGTGACGGCCACCAGCACGATGATCGAGTACATCTCGCGGCTCAGGATCCCGGCGAACAGGCCGATGGTGGCGATGATGATCTCGACCGCGCCGCGCGCGTTCAGCGCCGAGCCGAACGCGAGCGCACGCCAATGCCCCTGCCCGCGCAGCCTGGCGCCTAGGTACGCGCCGCTGATCTTGGCGCCGTTAGCGACCAGGATCACCGCCAGCGCCGCGGGCAGCAGGCTCGGGCTGAGCAGAGCCGGCACGTCGACCTTGAGGCCGGCGATGGCGAAGAAGATCGGCGCGAACACCGCCATCGTCACGCTGTGGAGCTTCTCGATGACGGCGGCCGGCAGGCGCCGCATCGTTCCGAACAGCACGCCGACGACGAAAGCGCCGAGCACGGCCTCGATCCCGATCGCCTGCGCGACTGCGCCCCAGGCTAGGGCCGCGGCCACCACCAGGCTCAACAGCCGGTCCGGTCCGGACATGCGGTCTTGCACGAAGTCGAGCGCCTTGGACAGCAGCCAACGACCCGCGGTGAACGACAGACCCATGAACAGCACGATCTTGCCGACGGCGCCGAGGACCCCGACGGCCGTCAGCGCGACGCCGCCCGCCAGCCCGAGGATCACCGAGAGGAGGATCCACGCGAACGTGTCCTCGATCATCCCCACCGCCATGATCGTCTGGCCGATGTCCCGGCGCATCAGCTTCAGATCGATGAGCACCTTGGCGAGCACGGGGATGGCGGTGACTGCCATCGCCGTCGCGACGAACAGCACGAACACCGTGCGCTGGGTGGGGTCGGCCAGCAGCGAATCGGGCAGCAGCGAGCCGAGCACCGCGCCCGCAGTGAACGACGTGACGATCCCGCCCGCGGCGATGCCGACGGCGGTGCGCGCGTGACGGCGGATCAGCGGGAGGTCGATCTCGAGGCCGGTGATTATCAGCAGGAAGGTGGCGCCCAGGAACCCTACGAGCTCGAGCAGGTACCCCTGCACCGGGTTCTGAGGCAGCAGCACGCCTCCGACCCACGGGACCAACCCGCTCAGCAGCGACGGCCCCAACACGACGCCGGCGAGTATCTCGCCCATCACTGCCGGCTGATCCAGGCGCTGCGCCAGCCAGCCGCCGAGCCGCGCGGCCACCAGCAGAACCGCCAAGCGGATCAGCAGCATCAGGATGTCGTCGTGTGGCGCGGCGCCGAAGATCTGCATGCTCGGAGGTAGGCGGCCGGCGAAGAGCTCCCGGCGGCCGGCGAGGATGGTAGCACTTCGCGGAACGGCCTTCACACCGCTCGCGCACCCGGCCGGCCAAGCCCAGCCCCAGCCGGGTCAGCAGCCGGGTCTTCACAGAACCTACACGCGCGGCGGACCGGAGCTGCACGCGCTGCCGCCAAGCTGCGCTCGGGGGAGCCGAGCTCGGCTCCCGATCCGAAGGAGGTCAGACAGATGAGATCAGTAAGGACAGTGATCGGTGCCATCGCCGCGGCGGCGGCCCTGCTCGTCGGCAGCGCTTCCGCCCAGACCTATGCGATCGACCCCTCGTCCAGCGAGGCGCGCTACCGCGTGCGGGAGCAGTTGGCGGGTGTCAGCTTCCATAACGACGCGGTCGGCGTCACTGCCGCGGTGAGCGGCACGATCGCGTTCGGCGCGGACGGCGAGGTGCTGGGCGGCTCCGAGGTCGCCGTCGACGCGAGCCAGCTCGTCAGCGACGAGAGCCGCCGCGACAACTTCGTGCGCGACAACCTCTTGCAGACGCGCAGCTACCCGACCGTCACCTTCGCGCCCGCGCAGGTCGCCGGGCTGGATGTTCCGCTCGGAGCCGACGAGGTCGAAGTGACGATCACGGGCGAGCTGACGGTGAGAGGCGTGACGCGCACCGTGACCTGGCAGGGCGTGGCCTGGCTGGAGGGCGAGAGCGTCAGGCTCAGCGCCTCCACCACCTTCACCTTCGCGGACTTCGGCATCTCCAAGCCCCGCGTCGCGCTCGTCCTGAGCGTGGCGGACGACATCACCCTCGAGGTCGACCTGAGCCTGGACCCGGTGGCGCCATGACGCACGCCGCAGCCGCAGGGAGCGAGGCCGGCCGGCCACCGGCGCCGCGCGGGCTGCCCGGCCGAGTAGGCTGGCGGCCAGGAAGGAACGGAGCGAGCGCATGAGCACCGTCCTGGTAGTCGAAGACGACCGCGACATCGCCGAGATGGTCGAGCTCTACCTGAAGGCCGACGGGCATCGCACCGAGTGGGCCAGGGACGGGCGGCGCGCGCTGGAGCTGTGGCGCGCCGCCTCCCCCGACCTGGTGCTCCTCGACGTCGGCCTGCCCGAGGTCGACGGGCTCGAGGTCCTGCGGCGCATCCGCGCCGACCCGGCCGGGCACGAGGTGCCGGTGCTGATGCTGACCGCGCGGACCGAGGAGATCGACGAGCTGCTCGGCCTCAACCTCGGCGCCGACGACTACATAACCAAGCCGTTCAACCCGCGCACCCTGCTGGCGCGCATCAAGGCGGCGCTCAGGCGCGCGCAGCCGTCCCCGAACCAGATCGACGCGCCGGTGAGGATCGGCGACCTGGTGGTCGACTCGTACCGGGTCCGCGTCACCGTGGCGAACCGAGCCGTGCACCTGACACCCACCGAGTTCAGGATCCTGGAGCACCTGGCGAGAACCCCAGGGCGGGCGGTCTCGCGCTCCGAGCTGGCCGAGGAGGCGCTGCCGGAGGGCGACGCCCTCGAGCGCGCCGTCGACGCGCACGTCAAGAACCTCCGCCACAAGCTCGGCGAGTCCGGCGGGGCCGAGCTGATCGAGACCGTCAGGGGCATCGGTTACCGCCTGGTAGACGCCCCATGAGACGCCTCTCGGTCAGGCTGGCGCCGGTCCCGCTGAGACAGGTCGGCTACCGCCTGGTAGCTACCGACCTATGAGACGCCTCTCGGTCAGGCTGGCGCTGGCGATGGTCGGCACGGTGGTGCTCTCGCTGCTGATCATCGCCGGCACCCAACGCCTGGCCGAGTACCGCTCCTACTGGTCCCTGCCGGAGGAGGCCAGGAGCGTGCTGCCACCGCCGCGGCCGTGGCTCGGGTTGTCGTTCGACAGGGTGCTGCCGCAACGCGGTCCTCCCCCGCGCTCCGGACTGGTCGACAGCGGCGGCGCCGCCGTCCTCTTCACCGACTTCCGCAAGTTCCAGGACGAGTCGTTCTACCTCGGCGTGGGGCTGGCGTCGCTGGTGACGCTGGGCTTGGCGTTGTGGCTGTCGCGGCTGATCGCCAGGCCGATCGCCGTGGTGTCTCGCGCCGCCGACCGCGTCGCCAAAGGCGACCTGGCCGTGAGGGTCCCGGTCACGCCCGCGCAACTGCGTTCCAGCCTCGAGACGCAGCGCCTGAGCGAGAGCTTCAACACGATGGCGGCATCCCTCGAGGGCTACGAGGCCGAGCGCAAAGCGATGATCGCCGACATCGCCCACGAGCTGCGGACGCCGCTGACGGCCATGAAGCTGCGGCTGCAGGCGCTGGAGGACGGGCTGCTGCCGCTCGACGACAAGGAGGTCCAGAGCCTGAACCGCAGCGCCGACCTGCTCGCGCGCCTGGTCGAGGACCTGCGCACGCTGTCGCTGGCGGACGCCGGACGCCTGCGGCTGCTGCCGCGCGATACCGACCTGAGCGAGCTGGTGGCGGGCGTGCTCGAGGACCAGCGGCCCCGCTTCGCCGCCAAAGGCGTCGCGCTCGAGCTCGAGGCGCCCGCCGGCGAGGTGCGGGCCAGGGTCGATCCAGACCGCCTCATGCAGGTCGTCGGGAACCTGCTCGACAACGCCCTCAAGGTCACGGACGAAGCCGGCACCGTGACGGTCAGCCTGACGCGCGCGGGATCCGATGCGGTGATCGGCGTCGCGGACAGCGGTCCCGGCCTGAGCCCCGAGGCGCTGGAGAAGGCGTTCGACCGCTTCTTCCAAGACCGCGACCTGCGCCACGGCGGTGCGCACGGCAGCGGCCTCGGGCTCGCCATCGTCGACGCCCTCGTGAGGCTCCACGGCGGCGGCGTCAGGGCCGCCAACCACACCCGCGGCGCGCTGTTCGAGGTCAGGGTGCCGGTGTCAGGGCCGACGCTGCCGGGCTAGGGTCTCCACCGCCCGCTACTAAGGCGCGCTCCGGCGCGCGGCCCGGCGTTCAGGTCGCCTTCAGCGAGCGCAGCGGCCACGAGCGCCTGTGTGCGCACTATCCCAGAGGGTGCCGCCCGGCCGAACCTATAATGCAGGTCATGCAATCTTCGCGATGGGATGGCCGGCATGAGCCGCCGGTAGGCGCCGTCCCGCTCAACTTGCGCCCACGGGGGGCGTTCCTAGCGACCCGCAACCTTCTTCTCGCGCTGGCCACGGCCTGCCTGTTGGCCGCGCCTGCGTTGGCGCAGGAGCCCGAGCTGCCGCCGGGCTTCGTGTACGAGGTCGTCTACCAGGGGCTCAGCAACCCCGTCGACGTCGCGTTCGCCCCCAACGGCCACATCTTCTTCGCTCAGAAGGATGGGGCCGTGCGCGTGGCGGTGGGCGGCGCGCTACTCGAGAGACCGTTCATCGACATGACCGCCACGGTCAACGCGCTGGGCGATCGCGGCCTCGTCGGGATCGCGGTCAACCCGCGCTTCCCAGCGGTGCCGCACGTCTACATCGCCTACGTCTACGAGCCGCCGGAGTCCGTGAACGTCCCGGGAGCTCGCATCGACGTGCTGCAAGGCACGCGCGGCTCGCGGCTGATCCGGGTGACCGCCGACGTGGCGACGGGCTACTCGACCGCGGTGCCCGGTTCCGAGGTCATGCTGCTCGGCCGCAACAGCGACGTCGAGTTCCTCGGGGACCTGGGCGTCCGCAACCCGCCGGAGCCGTCGTGCGGCAACATCGGCGAGTACGTGCAGGACTGCCTGCCCGCCGACGAGCACTCCCACACGATAGGACGCGTCCGCTTCGGCCCCGACGGCGCTCTGTACGTCGGCAGCGGCGACGGCGCCGACTACCACTCGACCCAGCCCTATCACATCCGCTCGCTGCACTTGGACTCGCTGGCCGGCAAGGTCCTGAGGATCGATCCGTTCACCGGCCAGGGACTGCCGGACAACCCGTACTACGACGGCAACCCTGACAGCAACCGCTCGAAGGTGCTCTCTTACGGGCTGCGCAACCCCTACAGCTTCACCTTCCACCCCGAGACCGGTGACCTCGTGATGGGCGAGGTCGGCTGGGCGACGTGGGAGATGGTCAAGGTAGGAAGCGGGCACAACTTCGGCTGGCCGTGCTACGAGGGCGGCAACGGCGAGCTGTTGCAGCAGTCGTCCTTCCAGAGCTTCGAGGAGTGCCAGGCGCTCTACGCGGGCGAGTTCGGCGAGGTGAAGGCTCCCAGCTTCGCGTACGACCGGCAAGGGACCGGCGGCGCGATCATCGTGGGCGACTTCTACACCGGCGAGAGCTGGCCCGACCGCTACCACGGCGTGCTGCTGGTGGCCGACTACTACCAGGGTTGGATCCGGACCGTGCGCCTCGACCTCGACGGCCCCTCCCCCGAGTTCGAGCGCTTCGCGACGGTCCCCTTCCCCGTCTACGCCGGCTTCGGCCCCGACGGCGAGCTCTACTTCCTCAACGTCTGGGGAGGCCAGATGGTGCGGCTGCGCTACGCGGGCGAAGAGCCCGGATCGCTGCCAGCGTCGCGGTGAGCAACAGGCAGTGAAGAGAGTCGCCGTCGTGATCTGCACCTACTCGCGGTCGCGGTTGGGGGACCTGAGGCGCGCCGTGGCGTCCGTCGCCGCTCAGCAGGGTGTCGCGGTCGAGCTCGTCGTCGTGGTCGACCACAACCCAGAGCTGCAGGCGGAGCTGGGAGCCGAGCTCGGCGCCGCCGCCAACGGCAATGCGAGCGCAGGACGCGGCGACCCAAGCGCCATGGGTGCGCTCAGCGACGTCAAGGTCGTCCCCAACACCGGCGTGAGAGGCCTGTCCGACGCGCGCAACTCCGGCGTAAGGGCGGCCACCACCGAGCTGGTGGCTTTCCTCGACGACGATGCCGTCGCCGAGCCGGACTGGCTCGTCGAGCTTCTCACCGTGCTGGAAGGCCAGGCGGCCCAACTGGTGGGCGGCACGGTCCTGCCCGCCCTCGAAGGGGCGAGGCCCGGCTGGTGGCCGCAGGAGTTCGACTGGGCGGTCGGCTGCTCCTACCCTGGACAGATCCAGGACCACGCCTATCCGGCGTCCTCCGCGGGCGTGCCCGAGGCGGTCAGGGTCAGGAACGCGATCGGCGCCAGCATGCTGGCCCGGCGCGACGCGCTGCTGGCCGCCGGCGGCTTCTCGACCGCGCTCGGTCGCGTCGGGACCATCCCGGTCGGCGGCGAGGAGACCGAGCTGAGCATCCGGCTGGCCGCCGAGCACGGACCCGACGCCATCTGGCTGGCCACGCGGTCGGTCGTGCACCACACGGTGCCGGCGGCGCGCCTGACGACCTCGTACCTGCATCGGCGCTGTTACGCCGAGGGGCTCTCCAAGGCCGTGCTCGGCCGGCTCGCGCCGGGCGGCGCGGCTCTCTCGAGCGAGTCGCGCTACCTGCTGACGACCTTGCCGCGCGGCGTGTGGCGGCATCTGGCCGCGATCTTCCGCGGCGACCCAGGCGGCTTGGCTCGCGCCGGCGTGCTCGTCTCGGCGACCGCCGCCACGGCCTTCGGTTGGGTGCGCGGCCGCCTGGCCCCAGCGGGCAAGCCTGCCGCCGTGCCGGCCGAGGCGACGTGAGCCTAGCCGGACGGCCCGCGCTCTCCGTGCTGAGCCGCGCCGCGCGCTGCGCGGTGACCGTCGTCGCCCTGATGGCGGTGGCCTCGTGCTCCGAGGCGCAGGCGGCGGCGCCGGCGCTGCTCGTGACGGTCGACCTCCCGGCCGCGGTAGACCCGGCAGAGGTAGTGGCGGCACGCGTCGCGATCACCGGCCCGGACGGCGAGCGCATCGAGCTGGAAGGCAGCGCGCTGTTCCACGACCTCGAGCCGGGCGACTACCTGGTCGAGGCCGAAGACGTAGAGATCGACGGCCGGCAGTACGTGGCCTTGCCGCCCAGCACCAGCGTCTCGCTGATCGACGGCGCCTACGTCACGGTGCCCATCACCTTCGTCGACGCCCTCGAGCACCGCCAGCTCTACGCGCCGACCGGGACTCGGCTGCGAACAGGCTCGTTCACGTACCACGTCGACTGCGAAGGCGGCAACGACGGCTACGGCGGCCTCAGCGCGGAGCGGGCCGTGCGCACGCTGGAACGCGCCAACCAGCTCAGCCTCAGACCCGGCGACCGCCTCCTGCTCAAGCGCGGCTGCGCCTGGCAGGGCCCCCTCACCCTCCGCTGGAACGGCAACGACGAGTGGCCGGTGACCATCGGCGCCTACGGCGAGGGGGCGCCTCCGGTGGTGCGCGGAGCGCCGCAGAACAACGTCGACGTGTACGGCACCCACCTGGTCGTCGAGCACCTGTCGGCCGTCACGGACCCCTCCTCTTTGCCCATCGACGCGAACTGCCGCGATCAGCCGGTCGCGTGGCGCAGCGGCTTCACGGTCCAGCACCAGGCTCACGACATCACCCTGCGCTACGTCACCGCCATCGGCAACACCGCCGGCGTGCACCTGACGCGCGGTGCGCAGCGCGTGAACCTGCTGCACAGCCGCCTGCTCGACAACGTCGTCATGAGCGTCAACACCGACGACGGAGGCTTCGACGACTCGGGGGCCTGGGGCCTGCTGATCAACGGCTCGGACAACGTGATCGCGTACAACACCTTCAGCGGCAACAACGCCTGGTGCTCTTACGACTTCGGGCAGGAGGGCGCCTCGATCGAGATCTACGAGGGCGTCAACAACCTCATCCACCACAACATCTCGCTGGACGACACGACGTTCAGCGAGATCGGCAGCTCGTCGAGGCGCGCCTCGCGGGACAACGTGTTCGCGTTCAACGTGTACGCCTCCAGCCTGCCCATCTCGCAGTTCATGGTGATCCGCGGCGACGACGCCCACTTCGGGCCCACGCACGGCACCGGGCTCTACCACAACACCGTCCACCTGACGCACGAGCAGGAGACGCAAGGCGTCGTCTGCTACGCCGGCTGCGGCCCCGAGCTGCTCGACGCGCGCAACAACGTGATCTGGGTCGAGTGGAAGGCGCTCTACGCCGACGATCCGTTCACCGAGTCGCACAACATCTACTGGAACTCGCGCGGCAGGCCGCTGCTGCAGTTCCTGGACGACGTCGCGGGGATCAGCCCCACCTCGCTGATAGCCGACCCTGTCTTCCTCGACGCCGGCGAGCGCGACTACCGCCTCGGCCTCGGCAGCCCGGCGGCCGGCGCCGGCACCGTCCTGGAGCTGGACTTCGAGTTCGACTTCGAGCTCGACTTCGCCTTCGACGCCGCCGGACGCGAGCTGCCGCGCGAAGGACCCGTCTACATCGGCGCTTTCCACGGCACTTACGACATCGAGCTCCTGCGGTTCCTGAACGCCAGGTAAGCGACGCACATCCGTCACGGCGGCGATCCAGAGCCCCCATTAGTGTGAGTCCTAGGAGACACGGACACCTAGCCAGTCAGGCACGACTGCTGATCGACGCCCTCTCCGACTTGAAAGTTCTTCGTCTGCCAGACAGGTAGACCGAAGGAGGCGACTTCTCCAATGAGTTCCAGCAGGCTGGTTTGGCCCGAGGCACGCGGGCGGCACTCGAAACGAGGCCAAGGTCCCGGCAACAAGCTGAGCGTGAGCGTCGTCATCCCCACGCTCAACGAAGCCGAGAACCTCAAGCAACTGTTGCCTCATATCCCGTTGTGGATCGACGAGGTCGTGATCGTCGACGGTCGCTCGACCGATGACACCGTCGAAGTGGCCCGCAGCCTGATCCCAGACGTGAAGATCGTGCTCGAGCAGCGCAAGGGCAAAGGCGTCGCCCTGCGCTCCGGCTTCGACGCCGCCAAGGGCGACATCATCGTGATGATGGACGCGGACGGCTCGATGAACCCCGCCGAGATCGGTCTGTTCGTGCGCCATCTGCGCGAAGGCGCGGACTTCGTGAAGGGCTCGCGCTTCCTGCAGGGCGCCGGCTCGTCCGACATCTCATGGCTGAGGCAGCTGGGCAACCTCGGCTTCACCGTCGCGGTGCGCACGCTGTTCGGCGGCCGCTACTCGGACCTGTGCTACGGCTACGCCGCCTTCTGGAACACGGTCGTGCCCGAGCTGGAGCTCGATGGCGACGGGTTCGAGATCGAGACGCAGATGAACATCAGGGCCTTGAGGGCCAAGCTGCGCATCGTCGAGGTGCCGAGCTTCGAGTTCGACCGCCTGCACGGCCACAGCAACCTTCGCACCTTCCCCGACGGCTGGCGCGTCCTCAAGACGATCTTCGCCGAGAGGGTCGCTCGCAGGCCCAGGCATCAGGATCAGAGCAGCAGCGACCGGCGCGCGGTCCACACCTGAGCACGTCCGCGGTAGACCCCTGACTGTCAGGAACTCTGGGAGGAGGCTGGTGCAGGCTCACGGTCGCGTGTGCCAGCACCAGTTTAGCACAT
>CAYYOK010000013.1:26138-46637 GCA_964473205.1 uncultured bacterium
CTACGGAACTCGTACGCTCCGATGTCGAGCCTGGGGCCCTGCGGCAGCGGCACGCCCAGTGCGTCGCCGTCGAACGTCAGACCCGTGTCGGTGCCGGCGTCGATGGCGGGGCTGTCGGACCTGAGCCTCAGGTCTTGGCGGCCGGGATCGCTGAACCGCGGGTTCGCGACGATCGAGGTGGAGCTCATCCTCGAGCCGCCGAAGAACTGCATCAGCGGCTGGCCGCGCGAGTTCCAGTAGAGGTTGTTGGACTCGAGGAACGGGCCGTCGGCGTAGAGCGCCTTCCACTCCGCCCAGATCACGTTGTTGCGCAGCTCGAGCACGGAGTTGCTGCAGCCGGCGTGGCAGACGACGCCCTGGCTCCTGTCGCTGTTGGTCAGGTAGACGGTGTTGTTGAAGGCGCGCGTGCCGGGCGTCGGGCCGAAGTTGTCGCCGCCGCCTCTGACCACCAGGAACTCGGAGACCGGCAGCGTCGAGATGTAGGTGTTGTACGCGTAGGTGTTGTTCTCGGCGCGGCGGCTGCCCGAGCTGCCGAGCTCGGTGAAGGTCGAGTCGTTGATCGAGACGTTGTGGTGGATGAGGTTGCGCTGCGCCTCGTAGACCTCGATCGAGGCGCCCTCCTGACCGAAGTCGTAAGAGCACCAGGCGTTGTTGCCGCTGAAGGTGTTGTAGGCGATCTCGTTGTCGGAGCCGTTGAGCACTATTCCCCATGCTCCCGAGTCGTCCCAGCCGCCGTTGTTGCTGTTGACGCTCATGATCACGTTGTCGCGCAGCTCGTTGCCGATGATGCGGTTGTACCTGGCGTTGCGCGTGACGTGAACGCCGGCGGTGTTGCCGTAGGCGAGGGAGTCGCGGATCGTCACGTGGTGGGCGCTGCCCTGCAGCGTGAAGCCGGTGCGCCAGGCAACCGGCTGGTCGCGGCAGTTGGGATCGCGCCACACCGAGCCTGGGGTAGTGGTGGCGGCGAGCTGCTCGACGACCATGTACGAGCCGCTGATGTCGACGTGGTTGGAGCTGGAGTCGCGGATGATCGGGAGAGCCCCGGCGCCGTACGACGAGATCACGATCGGCCACTCGGCGCTGCCGTTGAACGGCAGGCGCAGCGGACCCTGCCAGGCGCAGTCGCGCCTGAGCAAGACCCTGTCACCAGGAGAGAGGCTCAGCGAGCCGAGCCGCGAGAGGTTGCGCCACGCCGCGCTCGGGGAGGTGCCTGCGTTGCTGTCGCTGCCGTCACGGCAGTCGAGGTAGTAGACCCTCGCGCCGGGCCTCAGCGGCAGGTCGCCGCCGGGCGGAGGCTCTGGGGCCGGAGGTTCGGGAGCGGGCGGCTCGGGAGCCGGCGGGGCGGGCGGCTCCGGCTCGGGCGGAGCCGGCGGCTCGGGCTCGGGAGCCGGCGGTGTCGGCGGGGAGGGTGGCGTCGGGGGAGCCGGCTCCTCCGGATCCGGGACCGGCGGGCCGTCAGGCGGCTCCTCGCCCTCGGGCAGGTAGGTGACCTGGATCGTCACCGCCAGCAGCCCGTCGCCCTGGCCGAGGCTGAAGGTCTGAACGGCCGGGTGCGGCACGTAGGTGATCGCATCGGCGACGACCTCATGAGCGAGCAACTCGTAGTCGCCGTAGGGCAGGCCCACCAGGTTGTCGGAGCCGTTGAGCTTCGTCTGGGTGCCGTCGGGCCCGGTCAGCACCAGGCTAGGCACCACACCGTCGACGGCCGCCATGACCTGGATCTCGAGGATGCCCTGGCCCTGCGGTTCGATGAGCTGGCTGCAGCTTGCCAGCCAGACCGCGAGCAGAGCGCTCGCGACTGCGGCCTTGTGCTTGCGGTAGCCACGTCGGCTGGCGTTCTGGTTCCTGTACGACAATCGCATCGCCCTCCCTGTGAGGAGCGATGCGACAACTGGCGAGGAGTAGGCGTAACTAGCACTCGGCCGGTTGCGCCACTCGCTCCGCCCGACCTAGGCGCCCACATTACCGGCCGGACATCACAGCTTCCGAGTCCCGGCTCTGTCCGGGACGTTCCAAGGCTAAGCGCGGCTACTCTGAGGGAGATGAGGACTTGGCCCCAAACCCGCCAGAAGTGGGAAACCACTCACCCGGCCAGATCGGTGGTCGCGTGAGCAGACCGGACCTGACCTTCTTGCTCCCCGCCCTCTCAGGAGGGGGCGTCGAGCGCGTGTTCGCCAACCTCGCCGGCGGCCTGGCCGCGCGAGGCCTGCGGGTCGACGTCGTGCTGCTGAGCGACCCGCAGCCGCGGCAGGTAGCGGTCCCAGACGGGGTGAACGTGGTCGACCTGCGCGCGCCGCTGCGCGGGGACGCCACCTTCCTGCTGGCCCTGCCCAAGCTGGTGCGCTACCTTCGCGAGGCGCGTCCGCGAGCGCTTTACGCAGGCATCACGACGATCAACCTGCTCACGCTGTGGGCCAAGGAGCGCGCCGGGGTCGACGCCAAGGTCGTGGTGAGCGAGCACGTGCCGGTGTCTGTCAACGCGCGCACGCATCCGCTCAAGCGCCCCCTGCCGGCGCTGGTGCGCCGCAACTACCCGCGCGCCGACGCGGTCGTGGCGGTCTCCCGCGACCTGGCAGCCGACCTGCTCGAGCACTGCGGGCTGCCCGAGGAGCTCGTACGCGTCGTCTACAACCCGGTGGTCTCGCCGTCGCTGCTGGCCGACGCGGCGCTCAGGCCCGAGCATCCGTGGTTCGACGGCGAGGGGCCCGTGGTGCTCGGCATCGGACGGCTCGTCGCGCAGAAGGACTTCGACACGCTGCTGGGGGCGTTCGCGGCTGCCGGACGCCCGGACGCCAGGCTCATCGTGCTCGGCGAGGGCCCCGACCGCGCCCAGCTCGAGGCGACCGTCGCGCGGCTGGGCCTGTCCGAGCGCGTCGCGCTGCCTGGTCACGTCGACAAGCCGGCGGCCTACCTGGGCCACGCCGACCTGTTCTGCCTCTCCTCGGTCTACGAGGGCTTCCCTACCGTGCTGATCGAGGCGCTGGCTTGCGGCTGCCCGGTGGTCAGCACCGACTGCCCGACCGGTCCGCGCGAGATCCTGGACGGCGGCGCCTTCGGTGAGCTCGTCGCCGTCGGCGACGCCGCGGCTCTCGGCGCCGCGATCGCGCGCGCGCTGTCCACCGACCACGACCGCGAGCGCCTCAAGGAGCGCGGCACGACCTTCACGGTCGAGGCGGCTAGCGACCAGGTGATGGACCTGCTCGAGGAGATCGGGGCGCGGTAGGCAGCGGCGGCGGGCTAAGAGCCGGGCGGGCCTGGGCGTCTGAGCCTCTCAGGAGCCGGCGGGCGCGTCCGAACCTCGGGCGCTCGCCAGCCTCAGCACCGGCAGCAGCAACAGCGCGGCCCCGGCGCCGAGCGCCGCCAGCAACCACCAGCTCAGCGTCACGAGCGAGCCGCTGCTCGCTCCGTACACCACGGCGGCCACCTCGACGATCCCGAGCAGGACCCCCAGCACGCCCGCTCGGGCGGTCCAGCCCTGGATGCGGGCCACGGCGAAGTAGTGGAGCTTGACCATGATGGGCAGGACGCTCAGACCCAGCACCCGGAGCGCGGGAGCGGCCTCGGCGGCGTAGCGCTCCCCGAACAACCCCAGAAGCGGTCCCGCCACCAGCGCCGTTCCGGCCGCCGCCGCCAACGCCACGGCCACGCCGAGGCGCAAGGTCGACCTCAGCCGCGCGGCCAGCGCCGGCCCGTCGCGCATGCCCACGGCGTGCAGAGCCGTGGTCAGGTGCACGGGGAGAGACTGGAGGAACGTCACCAGCATCCAGGTGACGTAGAAGGCCGCGTTGGTCGCGGGGGAGAAGCTGGCAGCCACGATCACGGGGACCAGGAGCCCGGGAGCGTGCTGGGCGACGTTCAGCAGGTGGTTGCGCAGCGCGTCGCGGCCGAGCCGCCGCCACGCCGACCACCGCGGAGCGAGGCCGCCGCTGCCCACGAGGGCCCGCACCTTGGGCAGCACGAGCAGGAAGGACACGACCGTCGTGCCGGTCCACAGGACGTAGATCGCCTGGGGCTCGCTGACCGCGGCCGGCAACAGCACCAGCGCGGGCAGCGCGACGAGCTTGATCACCGAGAACCAGACGTTGCGAGCCAGCTGCAGCCCGCCGGCGAGGAAGCCGATCGTGGCGCGGTCGAAGACGTAGCTGGCCCCCGTCACCCCCACCCCGACCGCGAAGACGGCCACGCTCCCGAACCCGGTGAAGTACAGCGCCCAGGCTCCGCCCAGGTACGGCGCGAGCAGACCCCCCACCAGAGCGAGGGCGGCCGAGCCGACGAAAGCGGCCAGCACCAGCGCCGAGGCGCTCGCGGCGGCTCCGCGCCTGTCGTCGGCGGCCAGCAGCCGCCCTGTCTCGGTGATGACGAGCGCGTCCAGCCCGACGATGCCCAAGGTGCTGAGCAGCAGCATCGCGGCCACGGCGGCCGAAGCGACGCCCACGACGTCGGCGTCGAAGAGGCGCGCCGCGACGAGCCAGAACGCGAACCCCAACCCCGAGGTGGCGGCCGCGCTGAGCAGCAGGGACATGCCGCTGGAGAGGAGCGAGCGGTTCGCTCCCAGCCAGGTCTTGGCCGACTCGATCACTACGGTCACGCCGAGCCGGAGCCGAACATCGGGCCGAACACCGCGACGAGCTTCAGCGCGAAGGCGGCCGCCAGCACGAACGCGACTGGCGCCAACGCCCAGCGCGCCCTGCGGGCCGCGCGCGACTCGAACTCGCCCAGCACCATCAGCACGACCGCGACGACGAGCCACGCCACCGATGCGGCGTTCAAGACGCCGATCCCGCCGACGCTGAGGCTGACCAGCGCGTCGAAGGCGGCGCTCACGAGCGCGCCTCAGGGGCGTCGGCTCGCCAGCGGCGCACGAACACGCCGAGTGTGCTGACCGCCAGCAGCAAAGCCAGGCCACCGGGGACGGTCCACATCCCGAGGTTGACCATCGCCATCGCGACGCCGAGCGTCAGGGCGACGCTGACGGCCACCGTCAGCGCGAGCTCGAGCCACGGCTCAGGCAGCTTCAGAGCCCTGACCCAGCCGTGACCGGGGCCGTAGGCGACGAACACCAGCGTCAGGCAGAGCCGCAGCCAGCCAGGCAGCGCGACCAGGTCGGAGGCAGCGGCCAGCAGGCAGCCGCCGCCGAGCAGCACGATCAGAGAGCCCAGGCTCTCGAAGCGCGCCATCACGGCGCCCCGGCGGGCAGCTGCCCGCCCGCGCCGGTCCGCCTGAACAGGGCCGCGCTCGGCGACTCGTAGAGCGTCTCGTAAGAGTCGGAGGCCTCGAGCAGCGAGCGCAGCTCGGTCCAGTCGACGCCCGGCAGGCGACCGAAGAGCTGGGCGTTGGCCTCCTGGGAGCGGCTGAGCAGCACGTAGACGTGCTCAGCAGGCAGCTCGTCCAGCACGCTCAAAGCCGTGCTCGCGTCCGCCGTGAGCGGGTCGCCGCGCTCGAGCAGCGCCTGCAGGTGAGCGTAGTCGAACTGCTCGTAGCGGCGGTGGCGGATCGGGGCGTTGTCGGTCTGGGCGACGACCGTGGCGCCGCTCGGCGCGATGTCGTAGAGCGTGTCGAGGGCCGCGACCTCGGCGGCGTCGACGTAGTTCATGCTCTCGTTGCCGTAGTAGGCGAAGGCCATGCCCCCAGCCAGCAGCAGGGTGCACGCGCTCAGCGCCACGGCGCTGCCTCTGGCGGGGACGGCGCGCAGCTTCGGTACGAGGGCCGCGGCAGCGAAGTAGGCGAGGAACGGCAGCGCGAACATGTAGACCCGCAGGAGGATCTCGCCGCCGTACGACTGCAGCGCCACCAGGCCGCCAGGAAGCAGCGCCAGCAGCGCTCCGCTCCACGGCAGCCTGCGCCCGAGGAGCAGCCGAGCACCGCCGACGACGGCGAGCAGCAGCACGAACAGGGCGAGCCACTGGCGGATGGACAGCACCAGCGAGCGCTGCTCCGACACGAGGCCGCTGGTGCCGGCCGTGATCAGCTCTGACGCGACGCTCAGGTTGTCCAGCAGGCGCCCGACCTGGGCTGCCAGCGAGCCGAGGTGCCCGGCGAAGTAGGTGTGTGCCGAGAAGACGAACCAGAGAAGGAGCAGCGTGCCCATCACCACCCCGAGCAGCGGCGCCCTGGCGCGCCCGAGCACCAGCAGGGCGATGACCGCGGTCAGCGTCATGAACGGCGTGAGCTGGTGCGCCGCGACGACGGCCGCGAAGCACAGCGCGATGAGCATGAGCAGCAGCGCGCGAGCGCGGCCCGTCAGCTTCAGCGGCGAGGCCGGCGTCCTGATGCCGAAGACGGCCACGTAGAGCGCCACCATCACGAGGTGCAGGTAGTAGGCGAGGGCCTGAGGCGCGAAGTAGTCCTGCCCCACCCAGTTCGCGAGCAGGAAGATCCACACGCCCAGCCAGGCTCCTGCGCCCCTGGCGCCGAGGCTCAGCATCACCGCCATCACGCCCAGGGCCAGAAGCACGTTCATTGCCACCGGCGCCCAGACCGCCATGTCGTAGGCGGACTCGACACCGGCCGTCTCGCTCACGAACGCGGTCAGCGCGAAGAAGCCGGGCCAGTTGAAGTAGGCGTCGATCATCGGATCGACGGCCCCGTGCTCCTGCACGTACGAAGCGACCCCGATGTGCTTGTAGCTGAACGGGTAGCGCGGGGTCTCGTAGAGGATCGCCGGCGTCGCGTGGAGCACGCCGATCAACAGCAGGACGTGGAGCCCCGCCAGCAGGACGTTGGGCCGCGCGGCGCGCAGGGTCAGCGCGAAGCTGACCATGAGCAGCCCGAGCGACGCGTAGTAGGTCCAGGGCAGCAGGGGCGACAGGCCGAGGTCGCCTATGGCGGCGAGCGAGTCGCGGTCGAAGTAGACCAGCGACATCCCCCACAGGTTGGCGGCGCCGAACAGCAGCGCTACCGCCAACTCCCTCCCCTGGGGCTGCTGCCGCCCCGCCTCGACCGCTGCCGATGTCACCGCGTCGTCCGGATGGCTCCCGGTTCAGGGTCCCCGCCGGCGTTGAAGAGGATGCCGATGTCGTCGCTGTTCCAGTTGGCGGTGGCCACGTCGAGCAGCCCGTCGCCGTCGAGGTCCGCCACGAGTATCGCGAACGGAGTCAGGTCCACAGGGAAGAACTCCGGCGCGCTGAAGCTGCCGCCCGGCATGCCGTAGATCACGCTGACGTCGGTCGGCACGAGGTCGCCCGGGGGGTTCGGGTGGTTCTGCCAGCTGTTGGCGGTGAGTATGTCGGGGCGGCCGTCGCCGTCGACGTCGCCGATCGCCAGGTCCACGGGGTAGCGGTTGGCGCCGATCGAGAAGGTCTGTGCGGTCGAGAACGACCCTGGAGCGATGTTGCCGAGGTTGCGCACGACGCTGACGTCGTGGCTGTTCTTGTTGGCGCTCACCAGGTCGGGGTAGCCGTCGCCGTTGAGGTCGAAGGTCTCGAGGCCGTGGTGCGAGGAGCCGCCGGCATAGAGATCGGGTTCGGCGAAAGCGAAGTCGCCTTCCGACAGGAGGACCGAGATGCGGCTGGTCCCGAACAGCGCGATCGCGACGTCGTCGAGCCCGTCCTGGTCGAAGTCGGTGACGACGATGGCGTGCGGGGCGCCTCCACCGGAGTAGACGAGGATCGGATCCTCGAAGCCCTCGTCGCTGCCGGGGATCACGGCGAAGTCGTCCTCGCCCCAGCAGGCGACGGCGAGGTCGAGGAAGCCGTCGCCGTTCAGGTCGCCCGTCGCTATCTGGTGCGGCCTCTCGCACGCCGCCAGCCCGAGCGCGGGCGCGAAGGTCCCGCCGGCGAGCTGGTAGAAGACGCTGACGTCGTCGACCTCTTCCGTCGCGTGGCCGTCCTGGTTGGCGACCGCGATGTCGAGCCGGCCGTCGCCGTTGAAGTCGGCGATGACCGAGTGCTTGGGGAACGGGCCGGCGGCCAGGGGGATAGGAGCGGTGAACTCGCGGTCGCCGAGCCCCATGAGGATCATCGCGGCGTTCTCGCCGGACGAGGCGACGACGAGGTCGAGATTGCCGTCGCCGTCGAGGTCGGCGCTGGTGATGCCGTGGCCGTTGACGCCGGCCGGCAGGTTGATCACCGTCTCGAACAGGCGGTCGGGGAGCGGGTCGATCGGCTCGGGCTGACAGGCCGCTAGAACTACGACCAGGGTCGTTAGGCTCAAGGGTAAGAGCTTGCGTTTCATGCAGTTCTCCAGGCGGCCAGGACTAACGGCCGATCGCTGCCAGGCTAACGGACTCACGGCCGCCCGCGAGGTGCAAACGCACATTCGTCGCCGAAGATGACACTTCGCGCTTGCGGCCTCATCTTCTTGCCCTAACATCTCCGTCATGAACCGACGCCCGCTGCCCCCGATCCACGCCCTCCTGACCACGCTGAGCGCCCTGGTACTGTTCTCCATGGCTTCAGCTCAGGCCCCGGCCAGCGCCTCCGACCTGCCCGTCGCCGACCTGCCCGTCACCAGGGTCGTGTTGTTCACCAACGGCGTCGGCTACTTCGAGCACGCTGGGACCGTGACCGGCAGCCAGCGCCTCGAGCTGCAGGTGGAGCCGAGCCAGATGGACGACCTGCTCCAGAGCCTGGTGCTGCAGGACTTCGGCGGTGGCAGCATCGCGCCCGTTCGCTACGACTCCCGCGACCCGCTGGGCCGGATCCTCGGCAGCTACTCCCTCGACCTCTCGGGCAACCCGACGCTCGCCAACCTCCTCACCCAGGCGCGGGGCGAGAGGGTCAGCGTCCAGGCGAGCCAGCTCCTGGAGGGCGTCGTCGTCAGCGTCGAGCGCGTCGACGCGCCGGACGCCGCCCCGCGGCACTTCCTCAACCTCGCGACCGAGTCCGGCCTCAGGCGCGTAGCCCTCGACGAGGTCAGCGACCTGCGCTTCGAGAGCGAGTCGCTGCGCGCCGAGCTGGCCGCCGCGCTGGACGCGATCGCCCGCTACCGCGCGACCGACAGCAAGAGCGTGACGCTGGTGTTCGACGGCCAGGGCACGCGCGAGGTGCGCGTCGGCTACGTGCGCGAGATGCCGGTGTGGAAGACGAGCTACAGGCTCGTCGTCGGCGACGGCACGGCCGAGCTGCAGGGCTGGGCGATCCTCGACAACCCGACCGACCTCGACCTCGAAGCCATCTCGGTGTCGTTCGTGGCCGGCCAGCCGATCTCGTTCATCACCTCGCTGTTCGACCCCGTCTACGTCGAGCGGGCCCGCATCGCGGCCAAGGTCTCGGCCAGCGTCGTGCCCGGCGCCGACTCCGAGGTGATCGGGATAGCGCCGCAGGCGCCGTCGCCCGCGCTGAGCGCGCGCATGATGGAGTCGGCGGCCGACGGGGCCATGTTCGGCGCCATAGCCGCCGCGCCTCCGGCCCTCAGCGGCGCCGGCGTGGAGGCGCAGGCCGAAGGGGTGCGCAGCGGCGCCACCTTCGCCTACAACGTCAGCCAGAGCGTGACCGTCGGGCGCCACGAGTCGGTGATGATCCCCATCGTCCAGCAGACGCTGCCGGCCGAGCGGGTCGCGCACTTCGACACCGAGAGAGGCCTCTTCTACCCGTTCGCGGGCGTGCGCCTCACCAACGACACCGGCCTGCACCTGGCGGCCGGGACCGTCTCGCTCTACGACGCCAACGGCTTCGCGGGCAACGCGCAGCTCTCCGACGTCGTGCCGGGCGACTCGCGCGTGCTCAGCTACGCCGTCGACCTCGAGCTGCCCATCGACGTGCGCGGCGCGAGCCAGCCGGAGCAGGTGTTCGCGGCCGTCATCGTCGGCGGCGTCCTCGAGTCGAGCGTCCGCCACCGCATCACGACCACCGTGCGCGTCTCGCCTCGCACCGAGGAGCCGCGGCTGCTCCTGGTGGACGTCCCGCGCCGCGGCGGCTACGAGGTCGTCTCCCCCAGCCCTGCGCCGGCGCTCACCTCCTCCTCGTGGCGCTTCGGTATCGCTCTCAACGGCGCCGCCGCGCTCGAAGGCGACGAAGCCGTCCCGGTCCAGCTCGAGTGCGCCGACGGCGACGATGCCTGCGAGCTCGTCGTGACCCTCGAGCAGGTCGTGCTGCGGCGGACCGCTCTCACCAACCTCGACCGCGACACCCTGGCGCTCTACCTCGAGAACGTCGAGCTGTCGGCCGCCGACCGCGCGACCTTGCAGCGCGTGCTGGAGCTGCAGCAGCGCATCGCCCAGCTCAACGCCGAGCGCCGCGGCGTCGAGAGTCGCATCGCCACGATCCACAACGACCAGAACCGCATCCGGTCGAACATGAACAGCCTGGATCGCAACTCGAGCCTCTACCGCCGCTACGTCGCCGACCTCGAGGAGCAGGAGAACGAGCTCGACCGCCTCGGCAACCAGGTCGAGACCCTGCTGAGCCAGACGAGCGAGCTCGAGACTCAGCTCGCGCAGTTGCTGGCCGGGTTGGCGGGAAGCGGGAACTAGGCGCTCGGCTCGGCCAGAGCCGGTGCTGCAGCGCCGGCTCTGGCCGCAGCTGCGTAAGGACTAGAGCCGGGTGCGCGCGAAGCGCAGCAGCTGCCGCCAGTCCTCCGGCTCGAGGTCGTGCCCGCCCGGCCTGAGGTGATAGCCGAGGCTGGCGCCGTGCGCGACGGTTCCCGGGACGACCTCGACCGGCAGGTCGAGCGGAGCGTCTGAGCCGTACAGCCGCCACGCGGGCGCGGCCGCTCCGAGAGCGGCGCGCTCGCTGGCGGGGTCGGCCCAGGTGTCCTCCTCGGCGTTGCCGAGGTAGAGCAGCCGCGGGGCGATCAGCGCCAGCAGCATGTGCTGATCGACCGGCAGCTCCTCCTCGCGGCCGGCGTAGTCCGCGTAGCGCGCGCAGAACCAGTGGGGGAAGCGCGCGACGATGTCCTGGATCCTCTCGCCCGACTTCCCGCGCGCCAGCGCCGCACCCGTCGAGCCGGAGCCGTTGGCCATCACCAGCCCGAAGCGCTGGTCCTGAGCGGCGGCCCACAAGGCCGTCTTGCCGCCGCGCGAGTGACCGACGGCGCCGATGCGGCTCGCGTCGAGGCCGGGGATCGTCGCGAGCAGGTCGGCGACGCGGCTGAAACCCCAGGCCCACGCGGCGATGGTGCCCCACGCGTCGGGCCTGCGCGCTCCTGTGTCGAACAGCCCGTGAACCCCGTCCTCGAAGCCGTCGTCGACGTCGGGATCTACCTCGGAGAACAGGAACGCGGCGGTCGCGAAGCCCGCCGCCGCTATCTCGGCCACCGGCCAGAAGCCGGCGGCCGTGGGCGATGGCGGCAAGGTGCCGGCCGCGTCGCGGTTGCTGCCGAGCAGCAGGACCGGGAGACCGGCAGGCGGGGTGAGGTCAGGCGGAAGGCTCGCGGGCAGGTAGACCCTCACGCCGATGGCGCCGCTGCCGCCCGGGCCGTCGTAGCCGACCTCGCCGTCGATGCGTCTGGTGAGCGCGACATCGGAGGTGGTGGCCTCGGCATGCTCCAGCCGCAGCGCTGCGGGGCGCCCGACCGGCGCGCGGCCGTAGACGTTCGCCCTGAACGCTTCGAGCAGCTCCGGCCGCCTTTCCGACTCCCACAGCGCTGCGCTCGCGACAGGCCGGCCGCGCTCGAGCTCTAGCAGAGGCGGCAGCCTCCGCTCCGAGAAGCCGTCTGCATCCGTCATCAGCCGACGACGGTCGTGCCGACGGAGGTCAGCGCGAGCGGAACCTCGGCGAACTCGCCGAGGGCGCGCCTGACGGCGTCGTGCTGAGCGTCCGGGCAGCAGACGTAGAAGTAGCCGCCCACCTTGCCGCCCGGGAACTGCGCCGCGGCGCCCAGCGGCGAGAGCCTCGCGCGGACCTTCTCGACGACCTCGCTGCGGAAGTCCCCTGGCAGGCGCTCCTTGAGCCGCTGCTGCTCGCCGACGCACCACGCCACGCGCGCCAGGTCGCCAGCGCCGAACGCGGCTCCGAGCTCGAGCGCCAGCGCCTTCATGTCGTGCAGGACCGGCAACGAGCTGGCGTAGTCGTCGTCGAGCTTGCCCAGCGAGCTCTTGGTGCTGGCGCGCACGCCGGTGGCGAACATGAGCAAGGAGCCCTCGAGGCGGGCCGCGAAGCCGGCCGGCATGGCCACCGACGCGGCGGAGACGACCGGCCCGTCGTACTCGATGCGGAGGAGGCCGCCGCGGGCGCAGATGTGCGGGTCGTGATAGCCGGACGCGCCGCCCAGGCGCTCGACCTCGATCTCGGCCGCTTGGGCGGCGAGCTCGGACGGCGCGGGCCACTCGCCTCCCAGGCGCCTCAGGGCGTGCAGGAGGCCGACGCAGATGGCGCCCGATGCGCCCAGACCGCTGTGTCCCGTCGCCTCGAGAGAGATCTCCACGCGCAGCGGCGGGAACGCCGGGTCGACGGTGGCGAGCGCCTCCCTGACGAGGTCGTGTCCGACCTCCACGGCGCGGGCGTGGCGGCGCGTCTCGCCCTCGGCCACGACCTCGAACGCACCGCTGAGGCTCGGGCCAACCCGCACGTCGACGCCGAGCTGGATGGTGCTGCTCACAGTCGAGCCACCGAACTCGGCCGCATAACGCTTCACGTCGGTCAGGCCGCCCGCCAGCGGCAGCCGCAGCGGCGTGCGTACGTGGATCAAACGCTCTCCGGTACGGCGGAGTCGGCGTACTGGAGGACTCGCTGGGCGACGGCCCGCACGTTGGCCTCTGGCGTCGGCAGCGTGCCGCCGAGGTGCAGCCACTCCTCGGCCTCGACGTAGCCGACCTCGGCGCCAGCGTCGATGCTGCGCTGGAGGTTGACGAGGACACGGATCTCACGGCTGCCGGCGCGCAGCTCGCCGATGGTGGCGAGGACCTCGGGCGCGAACCGCCACAGACCGATGTCGTAGAGCGGGCCGGCGCCTTCCCAGCAGCGGACCACGCGACCCTCGTGGGTGCTCGCGCGGATGGCGGAGCTCTCGCCCGCCGCGCCCGGCCCGAGCGTCACCACGCTCGCGGCCGGATGCTGCGCCACGGCGCGGAACAGGCCGGCCGGCACGAACAGGTCGGCCTGCCACACGATCGCGGGACCCGGCTCGGCGAACTCAGCGAAGGCCAGCGCCAGCGCATGCCCCGTCCCCCGCCGCTCGACCTGCTCGACGTAGTCGATCCTCAGCCCTTGGTACTCGGCGCCGAAGTAGTCGCGGACCTGCTGGGCGTGATGTCCGACGACGAGGCTGAGGCGGTCGCGGCGCGGATCGCAGGCGCCCGAGACCAGCAGCTGTCTCAGCGTGTGCTCGAGGAACGGCCGCAAGCCGACCGGGTACATGCACTTCTGCAGGTAACGCCCGAGGCGGCCGAGCCTGGTGCCGTGCCCGGCCGCCAGACAGATGAAGTCCATGACGGGCAACGTATCACCTGCTCCAGCCCTGGATGCGGGCTCGCGGCTCGAGGAACTGAGCGCGGCGACCCTCGGCGCCGCCCGCCTCGCCGCTAGTAGGGATGTTCGCTCGCGCCGCGACGCCGCGGCTGTAGAGTGTCGGCTCGAAAGGCGCTGCCCGGAGGCGTCCGCCACCGGCCGGGACGGCATTAGGAGGCGCAAGTCTTATGTCACAGGATCAAGGCCCGACGTCTCGGATCGCTAGGCTCAGGCGCGCATGTAGCTCTGCGGCGCTCGCATCGTTCGTCGCGGCGGTGCTGATCGCGAGCGGGACTGCGGCCGCTCAGCCCGCTCCCGAGCCCGAGCAGCTGTTCAGCGCGGTCGAGGCCTCCCTCGCCGAGCTGCCTCACGACCGGTTCGACGTCGCCGCCGTCATCGAGCAGGCTAGGGCAACCACCGGGGCTGGTGGGGACATCGCGGACGCCCTGTTCGCATGGGTCAGGGACGAGACGGGACTCTCGCCCTACCGGGGCGTGCTCAAGGGACCCGCCGGCGTGCTGATGGACCGCAGCGGCAACAGCCTCGACCGGGCGCTGCTGCTGCGCGAGCTGCTCCTGGCCGCGGGCGAGCAGGCCGTGCTCGCCACCGCACAGCTCGACGCGGCGGCGCTCGCGCAGGTAGCCGCTGCCGTCAGGCCCGCGCCGAGGGACACCTCGCTCGACGCGGCCCAGGGCGCAGCCCTGGCCCAACGTCTGGCCGACGAGCTCGGCGCCGACGCCGCCACCACTGCGCTGCGCCTCAGCCAGGCGGAGCAGGCGCGCCTCGAACTGCTCGAGCGGCTGTGGGCGCGCACCGACGCCCAGACCGCCGCCCTCGCTCAAGCGCTGGCGCCGGTGCTCGTGGCGGCAGACCCGGCCGGGCTCCTGATCGACCACTGGTGGGTGCAGGTTCAGAGGGGCGGCGCCTGGGTCGACCTCGACCCGACCCTGCCCGGCGCGGCCGTCGGAGACACCGTGACGCCAGCGACCGCCAGGTTCGGACCGACCACCCTCGCTCAGTTGGCCGCGATCGAAGGCAGTTGCGCCGACCTCTCCTGCGGCGAGCGCCTGCACAGCGTCGTCGTCTCGGCTCAGGCGGAGCGCTGGGACGGCAGCCGGCTCAGCGAGAGCGAGCTGTTCTCCGTCGAGCTGCTGCCTGCACAGCTGATCGGCCGGGCGGTGGCGTTCGTGGCGAGCCCAGACGAGTGGCCGGACGACCTCGACCTGTTCGGCATCGTCGAGCCGACGGCGGCTCTGCGCGAGGCTCTGCTCGCGACGTCATCATGGCGTCCCGTCCTCCTGGTGGGCGAGCAGCAGCACGGCCAGATGACCCTGAAGGACGACGGCAGCGTCAGCGAGCCGAGCAGCGGCGGCGCCGGCGCCCTCGGCGGCGGCATCGGTGGGATGTTCGGGGGCTTCGGTGGCGGCGGCGGCAGTGCCGGCGGGGAGCTGACCGCCGTGTGGCTCGAGTTCGAGCTGCGCACGCCCGGCACGCCCGTGCGCGTGGAGCGTCGCGCGGTCTTCGACCTTCTGGGACCCGCCGCCAGGGCCCAGGGCGTGACGTCATACGAGGCAGACGAGACCGCCAGGCTCGCGCGCGCCGCTGCGCTGGCGGGCGACGTTCAGCTCGCCATCTTCCCCGCCACCCTGCACCCTGCCGTCGTCAGCGCCCGCGCCTCAGGCCGCCTGCTGGCGAACAGGCAGGCCTGGACCGACCTGTACTGGTCCGGCGCGACGGCGGACCCGAGCTTCCTGCTCGAGCGTCAGAACGACATGGCCGCGCTGGTCACGCCCCTGGAGAGCTACGAGCTGCTGCGCGCGCGCGCCGCGGACCCGCACGCGGGTGCGTCCGCAGCTGCGCAGTCCGGTATCGGCGTGGCCGCCTTCCACCGGGCCCTCGATCTCGAGCTGCGCCCCTACTCCTCCTTCGACCTGGTGTTCGGGCCGCTCAGCGGCGCGGGTGGCGCCACCGAGCTGACATCCGGCGTGCTCGACGCCAACCTCGAGGCTCTGCTCCAGGACCAGTACGCGCGTCAGGCCGCGGGCGCCGCCGCGTCCGCGGGCGCGACCACGAGAGCCGTCGCCGACGCCTTCGCGGCCGACCTGGCCGCCGGCCGTCCCTGGCAGCTCGTCGACTCGGTGAGCGCGCTCGACGCCCTCGCACCCGGCCTGCCTGGAGACCTCAGGCAGCGCGTGCTCGACACGCTCGGGCGCGGCCAGCTGGCGGTGGTGCCGGTAGCCGGCGAGGAGGCCATCGGCTTCTGGAGCTTCGATCCCGTCACGGGCAGCGTGGTGGCGGTCGGGGACCGCGGCTGGGGTCAGGCGTTGACGGAGTACGACGTGGTCACGAACATCGTGCTGCAGCTCCGTACCGTCATCAACCAGTACGCCTCGATGGCTCAGTGCCTCGGCATCGCGCTGACGATGCCGTTGCGGGGCGAGACGGGCGTGACCGACGAGCTGGCGGAGTGCGCTTTCAACCTCGTGTGCGGTCAGCTCAACACCGCCATCAACACGCTGATGGTCACGGAGACGAACTGGACCAACGTGATCCTGTCGGCGACGATCGACGCGCTGTGGGGCGGCGCGCCGGAGGTCGGCTTCGGCGGCTTCTGCGGCGGCTTGTGGAGCCGCATCTCGGGCGGCTGAGGGCGCTCTAGCGTTACCGTAAGGTGATGTCCGACGCGGTCAAGCCCGGGGGCGATGCCGAGGCTCCGGCTGCGCGTCCCGCGCCTCCGGCGCCGCGCGTCACCGGGTTCAGGCCTCCGTTCGACGACGTGGTCGCCGGGCTGACGGTCGCGCTGGTGCTGATACCTCAGTCCGTCGCCTACGCGTCGCTGGCGGGGTTGCCTCCCGCGACCGGCCTGGTGGCGGCCATGTTCCCGCTGCTCGCGGCCGCTGCGCTGGGCTCGAGCCCGATCCTCCAGACCGGGCCGACCGCCCTCACGGCGCTCCTTACGCTCGGCGTGCTCGCGAGCTCGTTCGTGCCCGGCACGCCGTCGTTCGTGCAGGCGGCGGCGCTGCTGGCGGTGCTGGTCGGCGTGGTGAGGTTCCTCGCCGGGATCTTCGGCATCGGCGGCATCGCCTACTTCATGAGCCTGCCGGTGCTGCGCGGCTTCACGTCGGGGGCGGCGCTGCTGATCGTCGCGTCGCAGCTGGCCGACGCCTTCGGCGTCAACGCCAGCGGCCTGAGCGTGTGGCGCGGCGTGTGGCACACGCTGACCTCGCCCGGCTCGTGGAACCTACCAGCCATCGCCATGACGGTGGCGACGCTGGCGCTCGTCAGGGGGCTGCGCCGGGTCTCGCCGCTGCTGCCCGGAGCGCTGTTCGCCGTCGTGCTCGGCATCCTGATCTCGCGGATCTTCGGCCAGCCGGTACCGGTCATCGGGTCGTTCTCGCTCGACTTCCCGATTCCGACGCTGGCGCTGCCGTGGGAGCACACAGGGCGCCTCGCGCTCGGTGCCGCCGTGATCGCCATCGTCGGCTTCGCCGAACCCGCTGCCATCGCCAGGACCTTCACCCCGCGCGGCAAGTACTGGAACGCCGACCGCGAGCTCCTCGCCCAGGGAGCCGCGAACCTCGTCAGCGGCTTCCTACGCGGCATGCCGGTCGGCGGCAGCTTCTCGCGCTCGGCCGTCAACCAGCTCGCCGGCGCCAGGACGCGGCTCAGCGGCGCCGTCGCCGGCCTGGCGGTCATCGCCTTCTTCCCCTTCGCGTGGGTGCTGGCCGACCTGCCGCTGGCGGTGCTCGCCGGCATCGTCATCGGCGCCTCGACCTCGCTGCTGCAGCTCAAGCAGCTCCTGCAGCTGTGGCGCTACGCCAAGCTGCAGGCCACGACGGCCCTGGTGACGTTCGCGCTCACGCTGGTGCTGGCGCCGCGCATCGACTACGCGGTCGTGCTCGGCATCTCGCTGGCGCTGTTCGCGCATCTCTACCGCGAGGCGCAGCTCGGCGTCAGGATCGACCGCGACGGCAGCGAGGTGCGCATCGGCCTCGAGGGCGTGCTCTGGTTCGGGTCGATGCAGGCGCTGGAGCGCTCGCTGATCCGGCTCGAGAGCGAGCTGAGCGGGGTCGAGCGCGTCGTGCTCGACGTGAGCCGCATCGGGCGCGTCGACTTCTCCTCACTGATGCTGATCAACGACACCCGCGCCAGGCTCAGCCAGACCGGCGTGGCGGTCGAGGTCGTCGGCCTTCACGGCCGCGGCGAGATGATCATGGGCCGTATCCGGCGCGGCTGAACGCCTCTCGGCCCGAGAAGGCTCGGGCGGCCGCAGGTGGGCTGCCTAGCTGCTCACTTCTCGTCTTCGGCGCTGCCCCTGACCATCAGGAACGGCTTGTCGGAGCGGCGCAGAGCGCCCTCTGCCACCGAGCCGAACATCCAGCGGTTGAACCCGGCGCGGCCGTGCGTGCCCATGACGACGGCGTCGAAGTCCTTGGCGACGTCGGTTATCGCCTGAACCGGGTCGCGGTTCTCGACGAGCTGCGAGGACGCCACGACGCCCGCTGCCTGCGCGCGGACCAGGGCGCGCTCCAGGACCGACTTGGCGTTGTCCTTGAGGTCCTGGTAGAGCTGAGCGGCGTACGGCAGCGTCTCGGGTGTCGAGTAGCCGGCCGACAGCGGGTTCTCCAGCACGTGCAAGAAGGTCACCTCGGCCCCCATCAGACGGGCTAGCTCGAGTCCCTGCTCGAGCGCCCTGTCCGAGGTGGGGCTGCCGTCGGTGGGCATCAAGATCTTCCGGTACATGGTCGCCTCCTGTCGCTGGGAGCCTGCGCGCTCACGCGGCACGGTCTCGCGGCGAGACCTGGGCGCGATGCCTGGGCGCGCGGCAGGCGCTCCCTAGCTCAATGCTAAGACCTAACCGCAGCCTGTGGCCGGGTCGCGTGTCCCGGCCGGCCACCGCTATCATTGACCTGCAAAGGGTCGTAGGGGTCTGGAGGCATGACATGCGGTTGCTACACCCGACTGACTTCTCGCAGACATCGCAGGCGGCGTTGGCGGTGGCTCGCGACCTGCACGCCAAGCTGGGCGGCACGCTTCACATCGTGCACGTGCAGCAGCGCTTCGAGTCGGCGTCCGCGCGCACGGTCAGGCCGCACCTCGACAGCCTCAACCCGCAGCTCACCCAACGCCAGGAGGAGGAGCGCGCCGAGGAGGTCAGGCGCCTGCGCGAGATGCTCACGCACCTCGCCAGCCCCGACGGCACCACCGAGCTGCGCTGGGGCGAGCCGGTACGCGAGCTGCTCGACATGCAAGACCAGTACGACCTCGTCGTCATGGGCGCTCATGGGGCCAACAGGCTGGACCGGTTCTTCCTCGGCGGGGTCGCGGGCCGCTTCGTGCGCCGCAGCCGCGTCCCTGTCGTGACGGTGCGCGACGAGTCGACCACCAAGGAGGTCAGGCGGGCGCTGGTGGCCACCGACTTCGGCGACGCGTCCAAGAACGCCCTCGAGTTCGCGCGCAAGCTCCACTCCAAGGGCGTGAGGCTGATGCTGTGCCACGTCATCGACGACGTCAGGGTGCAGGAGGACCCGACCTACATCCACACGGCCACCGACGCTCTCGACCTGGCGTCCAAGGGTGTCGCCGAACGCCTGCTGATCCGTGAGGGCGACCCCGTCACCGTGCTCCCCGCCTTGGCCAAGGAGGTGGGCGCCGACCTGATCGTCATCGGGCTGCGCCATCACCGCGCCGCGGCCGGGCTGCTGCTCGGCAGCCGCGCCGACGCGCTGATCCGCTCCAGCGCCGTGCCGGTCCTGAGCGTCCCTCACGTCACGGGCTAGCTGCCCGCGTCTGCCGCGCGCTGTCCTGATAACGAGCGTCCCTCAGGTCATGGGCTAGGCGGCGGCGCGCTCTCGTCCGGCGGTCTCAGCAGCGCCGGCTCGGCCGGCGCCGGCAGCGTCCTGTGACGCCAGACGAGCAGCCCACCGGCTGCCATCAGCCCGATCGCGATCAGGATCCCGACGGCCTGACCCGCCAGCAGCGACACCAGCGCCATGGCGCTGAACCCGCCGGCGCCGCCCAGCGTCCAGCCGGGCGCCGGCTGCTCGCGCCTGAAGTAGACGAAGGCCAGCGAGACGCCGAGCCCGGCGAACAGCAGCCAGCTGGTCTCGAAGCGCGGGGCGATGCGCTCGATCGTCGACAGGAGCGCGAGGCTGAGGAACGCGCCAGCCCCGACGAGGGACCACCACTGCCCGCCGCGCCTCAGGTAGTAGGCGAGGAGCGCGGCGCCGCCGAGCGCGAGCAGCAGCGAGCCGCCCCAGCTACCGGCGAAGGTGGCCGTGGCCACCGCGATGAACCCGAGGCCAGGGAAGATCGCCCACCAGAGCCGCGGTCCGCGCAGGTGCGCGGCGATGAAGACGGCGCCGGCGATGAGCAGGACCAGACCCCACACCCAACCGCCGCGCCCTCCGACCCAGCCGAGCCGGTCCAACAGCGAGACGATGCCGAGGCCGATCAGGACGGCCGGCAGCCAGCTTCTAACCGATGCGCTCATCGCCTCACGCTCCCCGGGCCCCGGCGTCCTGCGGCTGCGCCGCGAACGCGCTGGCCACCAGCGCCTTGGCTTCGGCCACGAGCTCGGCCAGGTGGCCCTCGCCCGCGAAGCTCTCGGCGTAGATCTTGTAGAGGTCCTCGGTGCCCGACGGCCTGGCCGCGAACCAGCCGTTGGCGGTGGTGACCTTGACGCCGCCGATGGCCTCGTCGTTGCCGCTGGCGCGCGTCATCACGGCCTCGATCGGGTCGCCGGCGAGAGTGCCGGCCTTCATGTCGGCGGGCCCCAGGCCCTTCAGCACGGCCTTCTCGGCAGCGGTGGCCGGGACGTCGATCCTCGTGTAGGCGCTCTGGCCGAAGCGCTCGACCTGCGAGCCGTACAGCTCACCGGGGTCTCTGCCCGTGACGGCCTTGATCTCGGCGGCGAGGAGCCCGAGCAGCAGGCCGTCCTTGTCGGTGGTCCAGGCGGTGCCGTCGCGCCTCAGGAACGACGCGCCCGCGCTCTCCTCGCCGCCGAAGCCCAGCGTGCCTTTATGAAGGCCCGGCACGAACCACTTGAAGCCGACCGGCACCTCGACGACGCGGCGGCCGATCGAGCCCGCCACGCGGTCGATCATCGAGCTGGAGACGAGGGTCTTGCCGACGGCCGCGCCAGCCGGCCAGCCGGAGCGGTGCTCGAACAGGT
>CAYYOK010000014.1:0-46366 GCA_964473205.1 uncultured bacterium
CGGAGCGCAGCTCGGCCTGGGCGGCCGATACCGCCTCGCGGATGTCCTTGACGCCGGCCAGCACGGCGTTCAGCGCCGTGAACCTCGCCTTGGTCGTGTTGGCGATGACCCGCGCCAAGGTCGTCTTGCCCGTGCCGGGTGGCCCGTAGAAGATCACCGAGCTGAGCTGGTCGGCCTCGATGGCGCGGCGCAGCAGACGGCCAGGACCGATGATCCGGTCCTGGCCGATGAACTCATCCAAGGTGCGCGGCCGCATGCGCGCGGCCAACGGCTCGCTGGCTGCGGACGCGAACAGCCCGCTAGGTGGCTCGAAGGCAGCCATGCTGCCCACAGCCTAGCAACCGCCTCGCCTCAGTCGGCTTCGACGTAACGCCTGACGTCGAGGCTGTAGTGGCCGCCCCAACCCGTGTAGTAGCTGGACGCTGCCAGCACGTAGCTGCCCGGCCACAGCTCGACGGCGATCTGCGAGTCAGACGAGAAGTCGTAGTCGTCGTTCTGCGCGACGACCTCGCCGTACTCGTCGAAGATCGTCAGGACCGTGTCGAAGTCCCAGGACCACATGGTGATCACGAAGAACGACGGCGCGGTGACCTCGAGAGAGAAGTACTCGGTGTTGCCGACGTAGCCGCCTGGCAGAGTCGGCATGTCGGGCGTTATCTCGGAGTCCAGCATGCCGGGGATCTCGAGCGGGCGCAGGTCGGCTCCGGGCAGTATCGAGCCAGCCGTCAGCTGGACCACGTAGTAGCCGAGGTCGTACTCCGAGTAGCCGCTGACCACCACTACGTACTTGCCGGTCTCGGGCAGCCAGATGTCGACGCCGGCGTCGGTGCCCATGCCGTAGTCGTCGTTGCTCGCCAACAGGTAGCCGTAGGGGTCGTAGACGGATATGTACGGGTCGAACTCGCCGCTGGTGACCGTTATCGAGACGTACTCGTCTAGCTGGCCTTCGAAGACGAACATGTCGAGGTAGCTGCCGTCCTTGAAGTTCTGGCCGTCGTCTGTCGTCAGCTCTCCACTGACGGGCTGGCCATCCAGCAGCTGCGGGAGCTGGAAGGTGTAGTAGTTCGGCGGGTTGAGCGGCCGTTGGGCGGCCGCGGCCACGACCGTCGATAGCAGTAGTACGAGCAACGTGGTGCGGCGAGCGGTCATCGGTGTTCCTTTCGGGTGTGGCGGCCCTGTGCTGAGTCCGCTGTGAGTCGTCGGCAGCCACGTGATGCGGTGCGCTGAGGTTACAGGAGCGCCGTCTAGAACAGTGTGCCTTGTCTCATTTCGCCTGGACGGCTGAAGAGCGACGTGTTCAGGGGCTCGCCGCGCCTGTCCAAGCCGAGCCGACGGCGGGTCAGCCGGAAGAGCGCGCGCAGCTGCTCGGAGTGCTCACCGCTACCGCTCATGCGCAGGCCGAAGCGTTTGTCGTCGAAGTCGCCGTCGTGCGCCTCGCTGATCCGGTTCAGCACGCGCTGCTTGCGCAGGGGCGCGTGCTCGTCGAGCCACGCCGTGAAGAGCTCCGAAACGGCGCCAGGCAGACGCACGACGGTGAAGCCGGCATGCGATGCCCCGGCCTCGGCGGCTGCCGTGAGTATGTCCGGCATCTCGTGATCCGTGAGACCTGGGATGATCGGCGCGGCGTTGACGCCCACGGGCACTCCCGCCGCGGCAAGCTCCCTGATCGCGCGCAGGCGGTTGGCGATGGTCGACGTGCGCGGCTCCAGCTTGGCCCGCAGCGCCTCGTCGAGCGTGGTGATCGAGAGCGTCACGCGCACCCCGCCCCAGCTCGCCATCTCGCTCAGGACGTCTATGTCCCTCGTCACGAGCGCGTTCTTGGTGATCAGCGAGGCCGGGTTCTTGAAGCGCGCGAGCACCTGAAGGCACCGCCTGGTCACCTCGAGGCGTCTCTCGATCGGCTGGTACGGGTCCGTGACCCCGGAGAGCATCAGAACCTGCGGTCGCCAGCTCTTCCTCCTCAGCTCTGCTTCCAGCAGCTCGGCCGCGTGGAGCTTGACCATGATCACGCGCTCGAAGTCGAGCCCGGCGGAGAAGCCGAGGTATTCGTGCGTGGGGCGGGCGTAGCAGTAGCTACAACCATGCTCACACCCCCGATAAGGGTTGAGGCTGGCGTCGAAGCCCAGGTCTGGGCTGGTGTTGGTGCTGATGACGGAGCGCGAGGTGTCGTCGAGGAAGCGCGTGCGCTGCTTCACGTCCTCCTCGGTCAGCTCGGCGAGGTCCTCCTCGAACACGATCTGGCTGAACCTGTTGGCCGTGTTGGTGGTGGTGCCACGCCCCTTGTACCTCATTTAATGAGTATAGGGGCGTGATCCAGACTCGCGTGTGTTCACAGGTTCACGTCCTCGCGCGGTAGGGTGTGCCCGATGGCGAGGTCAGGTTCAGGCGGCCGCCCGATCGCGGTGGCGAACGCAAGCGACAGAAGAGGCGGCGTGTCCAAGCCCGCCGAGTTGACGACCAGACAGAAGTTTCTGCGCGAGGTGCGCGGCTACGCCGAGGCGTTGGCGATCGCGTTCCTGGTGGTGACCTTCGTGTTCACGACGGTCGGGGTGGTGGGGTCGTCGATGGACCCCAACCTCGACGGGGGAGACGGCAGGGGCAACCTGCTCAGGTCGCTGCTCACGGGCGACCGCGTCTTCATACCCAAGTACGACACCTGGCTGCGCCGCATGGGCGTCCTGGGCGAGTTCGAGCGCGGCGCCGTCGTGGTCCTGCGCGAGCCTGCGAACGCCCCCACCGCGCTCGAGACAGGCAAGCGCAAGTTCTTCATCAAGCGCGTGATAGCCGGACCGGGCGACCTGATCAGGATCGAGAGGGGCCAGGTCTACGTCAACGGCGTCGCCGTCGACCAGGGCTTCATCACCGACTCCGGCAGGGTGCGAGTCGCACAGGTCGACTTCCCCAAGGTCGTGGTGGAGGACGGCGTCGTCACGGCGATGGTCATGGGCTTCGAGGCGAGCCGCTCAGGCAACGCCCTCCCGATGCTGCCTACGGGCGCCTTCGAGCCCTCGCCGTTACCGGCTACCGACCCGCGCGTGCAGCTCTTCTACGGCAACGTGCTGAGCGCCATCCAGGTACCGCCCGGGTTCGAGAGCGACGCGCCGGTCGTGCTCGACCTGCTCGTGCCGGACGGCTACTACTTCGTGATGGGCGACAACCGCAGCTCGGGCGGCAGCGAGGACTCGCGCTACTTCGGACCTGTCAGGGCGATGGACATCGCAGGCCGCGCCACGGCCGTGATCTGGCCCCCGCGCCGCGACGGCGAGTGGAACTGGCGAGGGTTGCCGGCCCCGGCCGCGTTCTCGGTGATACCCGACAGCCCTTAGGCCGCTCCCTGCCAGCGTCTGCCGTGCGGACGGCTAGCCGCTCGGCTCAGGCCGGCTTCCACCTGCCGTCCGACTGGCGGTGCGGCACCCAGGCGAGGCCCAGGTAGCGCAGCGCGACGTCGCGGCTGCTCGGCCTGATCGTCACCGTCTCGAGCTGCAGGTCCTCGGGATGCACTCCTGTGGCCTGAGCGGCCTCGATCGCGCTCTCGAGCTCCGCGATCAGCTCCGTGTGCTCGGCCTGAGCGGCCCTTAGCCTCTCGTTGGCCCTCTGCACATCGCCGAGGTCTTTCGTGCCGCTCGACGCCTTGCGGATCGCGCCCGTGATCGCCGTGGTGCGGCTGCCGCGGCCGAGGATCGCGCCGAGGATGCTGCCCGCGGTGTCGACGGCGCGGTGCTGGAGCTGCTGCTGCTCGCGGCCGACGGCCTGCTGGGCGCTCATCACGCGCCGCTCGCTCGTGGCCACCTTCGAAGCGAAGCGCTGGCGCACCTTCGCCACCTCGGCGTCGCGTCCTTCGCGGGCCGCCTGGGCGCAGCGCAGCCGGAACTCGCGCTCGTCCTCGCCTGGACGGGAGACGAGGCGCGATGCCGGATGCCGCCACAGCGTCAGCGCGCCTTCGGTGCGCGCCCAGCGCACGAAGTCGTCGCCCCAGCTCTTGACCGAGCGCTCGTCCAGTTGAACCTGTGGCAGCGGCGCGAAGGCGGCCTCCGGCTGCGGCCGGTCTCCGAGCGAGCCCAGGTCGAGGGTCAGTACCTCGCCCTCGTTCCAGGTGACCGCGACCGGCCCCTCGCTGGGCTCGACGAGCCTCAGCACGCGCTCGGAGAGCTCGACGCCGTGCGTCTTCGAAGAGTAGTGGACGTCGGCCGCGGCCAGGACGAACGGGAAGTAGGTGACCCCGTCCTGCGTCCCGCTGAACGGCAGGTACACGGTCGAGAGGTGGCGGGGGAGCGGGGGAGGTACGCGGCCGGAGCCGGCAGGGGAGCTTGCCGTGGCCGGCGGGACCGGCCGGCTCTCGACCGAGCCGTGCGCGCCGGGACCGGTGGCATTCGAGCTCTGCGCCATGGTGGCCGCGTCGAAGGCAGCCGTGACGCCTGAGGCGGCCGACGCCACTTCGGCGGCGCCGCTCTCCTGACTCAGCCGACGGATCTGGTCGCGCGACAGCGGTCCAGCTAGGTACGACATCACCCAGCGCGTCTGGAAGGCCACCGGCTGCTTCTCGTGGACGCTGTTCATGAGGAACGTGCGCTTGGGGAGCGCGCCGATGGTCGCCTCCAGCGTCGAGACGTCCGTGCCGCCGGACGCGCCCCTGAGGCCGTCGATGAGCCGCTTCTTGTCGCGCTCGGTCTGAAGCCTGCCGATGAACCAGGTGCCGGCGTTCGAGAGCGCCTTGTAGTCGAGGTCGACCGGGTTCTGCGTCGAGAGCGCCAGTCCCACGCCGAACGCGCGCGCCTGCTTGAGAAGCGTCAGCAGCGGCTTCTTCGTCGGAGGTTCGGCCACGGGCGGCAGGAAGCCGAACAGCTCGTCGATGTAGACGATCGCCCTCAGGCTCGAGGTGCCGCTTTGGGAGCGCGTCCAAGCCACCACCTCGGACAGGAGCAGGGTCATGAAGAACTCGCGCTCGGCGTCGCTGAGGTGGCTAAGCGTCACGACGGCGATGCGCGGCTTGCCGTCGGCCTCGTACAGCAGGTCCTGGATGTCGAGCGGCGCGCCCCTGGTCCAAGCCTCGAAGCTGGGTGCGGCCAAGAGGTTGTTGAGCGCCATCGCCAGCCTCGTGCGATCGCGGGACGGGAACACCGTCTCGAGGTCCATCACGCCGACCTGACGGAACGGCGGCTCCTGCACCGCGTGGACCAGCCCGGCGAGAGAGACGTCGTTGCCGCCGCGCCAGGCGTGCTCGAGGATCGTCGTGATCAGCACGTGCTCGCGTCCGAGGGGGTCGGTGCTCTGACCCAGCAGGCTGAGGAGGCCGGTTGCGGTGGCCGACAACCTCTCGCTCAGCAGGTCGCGGTCGCCGAGGACCGCCGGGCCCGGCGCCGCGAACGAGCGGAGGATCGAGATCGGCCGGCCGGCGACGGACCCTGGCGTGTAGACGCTGACCGTCGCCGAGCGCCGCAGGCGCTCGATGCGCTCCGGCGCCTGACCCCAGGCCGCCAGCCCCGAGCGCCAGGCGTCGGCCTGCTTGGCGGCGTAACCCCGTAGGCCGAGACCGGACCTCTCGGCCTCGCCAGGATCGACCCACGGCTCGAGATCGCTAGCTGACAGGTTCGGGAAGGTCAGCGCGAGGTTCCCCATGTCGCCCTTGGGATCGATGACGAGCACGGGCACGCCGTCTATCGCCGCCTCCTCGATGAGGCCGATGCCCAGACCGGTCTTGCCGCTGCCGGTCATGCCGACGATGACGGCGTGAGTCGTCAGGTCGCTGGCGTCGTACAGCAGCGGCCTGTCGGATACGACGAAGGTCTCGGGGTCGACCTCGCGGCCCAGGTAGAAGGCACCCAACTGCTCGAATTCCATCGGTCCTCCATCGCGGTAAACGACCTAAGTCAGGCGATCGTAGCCTAGTGCGCACCCGCCGGCCCAGCCCGGACGCGGCGCGCGCGGCAACCGGTCTCGGCGCGCCCCGGTGGTAGACTCGCCGCCCTTGAAGACCTTCTACCTGATCGACGGCCACGCGCAGCTCTTCCGCGCCTACTACGCGCCGTTCCGCGACCTGACCTCGCCGACGGGTGAGCCCGTCAAGGCCGTCTACGTCTTCACGCAGATGCTCCTGAACCTGCTGAGGAACGCCAAGCCGGACTACGTCGCCGTGGCGTTCGACGTCAGCGACTCGACGACCTTGCGCAAGGGCTGGTACCCGGAGTACAAGGCGAACCGCGACGCGTCGCCCGAGGACATGCATCAGCAGTTCCTGCGCGTGAGGCAGGTGGTCGAGGCGCTGGGCCTGCCCGTCTTCGAGCTCGAGGGGTACGAGGCCGACGACGTCATCGCGACGATCTCCGAGCGCCTCAAGGAGCAAGGGGAGGCCGTCGAGCTGCGCATCGGCAGCAAGGACAAGGACCTCCACCAGATCCTCTCGGACAGGGTGAAGCTCTGGGACCCCTCCACGGGCGAGCTGCTCGACGTCGCCGGCCTCATGACGACGAAGGGCTACACGCCTCGGCAGGCCGTCGAGATCCAGACGCTGACCGGCGATAGCACGGACAACATCCCCGGCGCGAAGGGCGTGGGCACCAAGACGGCCGCGAAGCTCATCGAGCAGTACGGCACGGCTGAAGGGGTGATCGAGAACGTAGCCGATCTGACCCCGAAGCTGCGCGAGAACCTGCTGGCTCATGCGCCGGTGATGGACCTGACGCGGCGGCTCGTCACGCTCGACCGCCAGGCGCCGATCTCGTTCGACCTGGCGCTGTGCGTCACCCCAGCCCCGACGCGGGCCAGCGTGAGGGCGCTGTTCGACGAGCTGGGCTTCCGTAGCTTCGTCGAGTGGCTGCCGGCGGCGGCGGAGCCGGGCTTCGCGGCTCCTGCCGCGACACCAGAGGACGCCTCGGTGACTGAGCAGAACGGTCTATCCGCCTTGCCGGTCGAGGGCGACTACCGCGTCGTGAACACGCCCGAGGCGTTCGAAGCGTTCCTCGCAGAGCTCAGCGCTCAGCCTGCGTTCTGCCTCGACACCGAGACCACCGCGCTCAGGGCGGTGGACGCCGACGTCGTCGGCTACGCTTTCAGCTGGCGCTCTGGGACGGGCTGGTACCTGCCCGTCAGGGGCGAGCACGGCCAGAACCTCGACCCCGAGGCCACGGCCGCGGCTCTCAAGCCGGTGCTGGAGAACCCGAAGACGCTGAAGGTCGGTCAGAACCTCAAGTACGACATCATCGTCCTGCAAAGGGCCGGCATCGAGCTGGGCGGGCCGCTGTTCGACACGATGGTCGCAGCGGCGCTGCTCTACCCTCAGCGTCGCACCAACAACATGGACGACCTGGCCCGCGACCTGCTGCGCCTCACGACCACTCCGATCACCGACCTGATCGGCAAGGGCAAGGACCAGCTCAGCATGCTGCAAGTGCCGCTGAAGCAGATCGCCGACTACGCGGCCGAGGACGCCGACGTCACCTGGCGTCTGTACGAGCTGCTCGCCGAGGCTTTGAGCAGCGTGGTCGCCGCCACGCCCGGCGCCGCGGTGCTCGGCGACCTGTTCCGTGACGTCGAGATGCCGCTCGTGCGGGTGCTGGCGGACATGGAGCGCGAGGGCGTGGCCCTGGACGCCGGCCTGCTCGCGACTTACGCGGCGCAGGTTTCGGCCCGCATCGAGGAGATCAGGGCCAAGGCCGTCGCGGCGGCCGGCGTCGAGTTCAACCCCGACTCGCCCAAGCAGCTCGCCGAGGTGCTGTTCGATCGGCTCGGGCTGAGGGTGGTCAAGAGCACCAAGACGGGGCGCTCGACCGACGCCGAGGTGCTCGAGACGCTCGCGGCCGAGTCGGAGCATCCGCTGCCGCAGGTGCTGCTCGAGTACCGGGAGCTGACCAAGCTGCTCGGCACCTACCTCCAGCCGCTGCCCAACTACCTCAGCACTACCACCGGCCGGCTGCACGCCTCGTTTCACCAGACGGGAGCGGCCACCGGCCGGCTCTCCTCGAGCGACCCGAACATCCAGAACATCCCCATCCGCACCGAGATGGGCCGCGAGGTCAGGCGGGCGTTCACCGCCAGGGAGGCGTCGCGCGTCTTGCTGACGGCCGACTACTCGCAGGTCGAGCTGAGGATGCTCGCGCACTTCAGCGCCGACGAGGAGCTGAGCCGCGCGTTCCTCGAGGGCCGCGACATCCACGCCCACGTCGCGTCGCAGATCTTCGACGTGCCGCTGGAGGAGGTCACGTCGGACCAGCGCCGCATCGCCAAGACGGTCAACTTCGGCATCATCTACGGCCAGACGGCCTTCGGGCTGGCGCGCACGCTGCGCGTCCCGCAGAGCGAGGCCGGCTCGTTCATCAAGGCCTACAAGGAGCGCTACACGGGGCTGGAGCGCTTCCTGCGCGCCTGCGTCGAGCAGGCGGAGGACCTGGGTTACGTCACGACGATCCTCGGGCGCCGCAGGGCGATAGAGGAGGTCAGGTCGCGCAACCGGACGCTCAGGCAGCTAGGCGAGCGCCTGGCCATCAACACCGTCATCCAGGGCAGCGCGGCCGACCTCATCAAGATGGCGATGGTCCGGCTCTCTGAGCGCCTGAAGGCGTTCGGCGGGGAGGCGCGGCTGCTGATCCAGGTCCACGACGAGCTGGTGCTGGAGACCCCGGCCGACCTCGCCCGAGAGGTCATGGACCTGACCGTCGACACGATGAGCAACGCGCTGCAACTGCGCGTCCCCCTCAAGGTCGACGCCGGCCTGGGCCCGAACTGGCTGGAGGGCAAGGCTTAACGTCGGGCGCTCAGAGGCGGCGCGCGCCGAGCCTCACCCTCGAACAGAACGGTCTAGCTACTCCTCGTCGCCCGGCTCCTCGGGCGCGACGGGCTCCGGCTGCGACAGGCGCAGGGACTCGCGCGTGAACCACTCGAAGTTGGCGTTGCCCGGCTCGAGAGCCAGCGCGCGGCTGTAGGCGGCGTGGGCGTCCTCGAAGAAGCCCTGCTCGAAGTAGACCCTGCCGAGCCACGACCAGGCCAGCGCGTAGTCGGCGTTGCGGACGGTGGCGGAGGCGAAGGCGTTGCGCGCCTGGCTGAGGCTGCCAGCCTCGTAGAGCCGGATGCCCTCGTAGAAGTCGTTGGCGGCGTCGATGCCCCAGCGCGTCTGCGCCTGGGCGAGCTGGAGGAAGTACTCGGCGCCCTCTGCGCTCGGGTCGATCTCCAACAGGCTGCGCCAGGCCGCCACCGCCTGCTGCGGACGGCGGGTCTCGAGGAGTATGCGGCCCAGCCAGCGGTGAGCCTCGGCGTTGTCGGGAACGTAGTTGGTGACCAGCGCGTAGATCTCGGCGGCCCGGTTAGGATCGCCGGCCTGATAGGCCGCGAACGCGTTCTCGTTCGCCGAGTGGGCGAACAGCTCGGCCTGCTCGGCGTTCAACATGCCGCCAGCGGCGAAGAACTCCTGCCAGGTGGCGACGGCGGGGCCGTGCCAGTTCGCGCGGCTGTACGCCTCCGCCAGGAAAGCGAGCGGCTCGGGCCGGCCGGGGGCGAGGCTGACAGCGGTGCGACCCTCGCGGAAGGCCTGCTGCCACAGGGGGCGGTCTGGGTAGTGCGCCGGGTAGGTGGCCAGCGCCTCCTGCATGGCTGCCTCGCCGCGCGTGAGCGCTTCCTGCGCGTTGGCCGGCAGGCCCTGGGCGAAAGCGGTGCCGAGTGCGATGAGCAGCGCCGTGGCGCAGGAGATCGCTGTCAGCCGCGCCGCCATGGCTACGCGGTGAGCCTTGTGAAAGTTGGGCGTATTCGTCATCTCACACCTCCCACGGTTCCTGCTGGCTACCGGCCGGTAGCGGCGGCCGTGACCGTGTCTTACATCACTCTAAGTCAGCCCGTCTCCGCGGCGACGGTCGCACGCAACGGCGTCAGAGAGTCAGTTGACGTCGTTAGGAGGCTTGCCGGGCTCGCTTGGGTGCGAGGGATCGTGGCTCGGCGGGCCGCGGAAGGCGGTGGCCGACCACGACTGCCCGGCCGGCGACACCTGCGCCAGCAGGAAGCCCTGGCCGAACTCGACCCCGGAGGCGATGAGCCAGGAGCGCTGCGCTTCCGACTCGATGCCCTCGGCCACCAACGGCATGTCGATCCCGCGCGAGAACTCGACCAGCGCGCGTATCAGGTGCTCGTCCTTGCTGCGGCGGCCGATGCCGCGCACGAAGCTCGCGTCGATCTTCAGCGAGGAGATCGGCAGCCTGTCGAGCGTGCTGAGCGAGGAGTGCCCGGTGCCGAAGTCGTCGAGCGCGATGCGCACGCCCAATGCCTCCAGGTTCGCGAGGATGCCGGCCGAGGACTCGTAGTCCTCGAGCGCGCTCCTCTCGGTGATCTCGAGGATCAGCTGGTTGGCCGGCGCTCGCGAGGCTTCGAGCAGCGCGCGCACGCGGCCGGGCAGGTGGTGGTCCGACACGCTCTGGGCCGACAGGTTGACGGCCATCGCCACATTGGAGCCGGTGCGGCTCCAACGCGCCAACTCCCTGATCGCGACCGCCAGCGCCCAGTCGTCCAGACTCTTGGCGAGACCCGTGGCCTCGGCCAGCGCGACGAACTCGTGCGTGGGCACGCGCCCTCGCGTCGGGTGCTGCCAGCGAGCCAAGGCTTCGACCGCGACGACCTCGCCGGTCGTGAGGCGGCACACGGGCTGGTAGTGCTGCTCGAGGCCGCCGCCCTCCAACGCCTCGCGCAGGTCGTTCTCCAGGTAGATGCTGTGCGAGGCCCGCGAGTCGCTGCCGTGGCTGTAGAACCGCATCGGCAGCCTCAGCGTCTTGGCGCGGTACATCGCCTTCTCCGCGCGCTGCAGCAGCGAGTGCAGGTCGATGCCGTCGCGCGGGAAGAGCGCGACGCCGATGCTCGCCTCGAGGCGCACACCGCGGCCGGTCGCCCTGAACGGCCGCTTCATCGAGTCCGCCAGGCGCTCGACGGCCGCGTAGGCCGTACCCTCCGAGGCGCCGGGCAGGACCATCGCGAACTCGTCCCCGCCGAGTCGGGCGATGTAGTCGCCGAGGCGAAGCTGGCTCTTCAAGCGCTTGGCGAGCTCCAGCAGCATGCGGTCGCCCTGGCGCCTTCCGAGCGTGTCGTTGATGGCCTTGAAGCGGTCGATGTCGAGGAGGACCACAGCGACGGGACGACCCGAGCGCCCGTGCCGGTCGAAGACCTGCTTGGCGGCCGCCTCCAAGTAGGCGTGGTTGGGCAGGTTCGTCAGCGGATCGATGAACGACCTCAACGCCAGGCGCCTGAGCAGCGGTATCAGCAGGGCGAGGAACGCCAGCGCGATACCCAGTACGCCCAAGGTGATGATCCAGCGCGCCACCTCGAGCTCGCCGCGCAGCGCTCCGAGGTCCTGCACGACCTCGAGGGCGCCCGCCGGCACGCCGGCCACGGTCTTGAGAGGGATGAACGCGGCGTAGCTGCGCCCCGGGCTGCCGAACAGCGAGACGGCGAAGCGCGTCGCGCGCTTGCCGGCCAGCGCGGCGCCCAGCTTGGCGTCGGGGGTGGGCTGCATGCCCACCAGTTCCGGGTTGGTGGCGAAGACGATGCGGCCTTCGCGGTCGTAGGCGCGCACCGCGACCGTGTTCGGGTTGCGCTGAGCCAGCGCCCCGAAATGACCCCATGCGTCGGCGGCCCCGCGAGCCGGTTCCGTCACGACGATCACCTCGCCGGTCATGTCGGTGGCGAGCCCGGACTGCTGCAGTAGCCCGGCGACGTGCGAGGTGACCTCGCTGCTGCCGGCGTGGACGATGTTGCTCGAGATCCTGAGCAGCACGAAGCTCGACAGCAGCCACGCCAGCGCGATGGCCGGCAGCACGACGCCCAGCGCGATGCCGAGGAGGTAGCGGCGCAGGGGGTTGGCGCGGAACGACCGGTCCGACGAGCGCTGCGCTCTCCGCTTAGGTTGTGAGGTCGCTTGGCCTTGTCGTGTCGATGGCCAGGCCGCTCTCGGCCCCATTAGAGAATTCTTTCACTGTTAGATGAGAAGCGACATGACGGATGACCAAGCCGTCTCATCCTGCGAGGCGAGGTGAGAGCCCTGAGGACGACCGGCTTATGATTGGTAGCCCGGTGAGCCTTGGGCGTAAGGCATCGCCGGTAGCGCTCGGCGGCCACCTCGAGGCGCCAACTGGGAGCCGGAATCAGATGAGAATCTTGGTAAGCAACGATGACGGCATCTTCAGCCCGGGGATCCTGGCGCTGGCGCGCGTGGCAGCCGAGTTCGGCGATGTGAGGATCGTGGCGCCCGACGTAGAGCAGTCCGCCATGAGCCACGCGATCACGGTGAGACGGCCCCTTCACTACCGCAAGACGCCCATCGACTCGTTCGAGGCGTACCGCGTCGACGGCACCCCGGCCGACTGCGTCGCGTTGGGAACCCACCACTGGGACGCCGTCGACCTGGTGCTGACCGGCATCAACCTCGGCTACAACCTGGGGCACAACATCTGGCACTCTGGCACCGTCGCCGCCGCGAAGCAGGCGGCCTTCCTCGGCATCAGGGCGGTCGCGTTCAGCGCGCCGTACAGCGACACGCCGACCGATTACGAGGCCCTGGTTCCGTTCCTGCGGCGGGTCATAGATCACGCCATAGTCATGGAGGACGGGCTGCTGCTGAACGTCAACTTCCCCGACGACCCTCGCGGGATGGTGTGGACCAGGCAGTCCGTGCGCCACTACGAAGGTTACGTGATCCCCGGCGAGGACCCCATGGGCCGCCTCCACTACTGGTTCGCAGAGGAGCCTCGCGAGCAGGTCGAGGGCGGGACCGACAGGTGGGCCGTGGAGCAGGGCCTGGTGTCGATAACCCCGCTGCGGCTGGACCTGACCGACGAGTCGCTGCTGGCGCGCCTCCGCGCCTCTGACTACAACTGGTCTGAGTAGGGCCCTCCCGCGCGCGTGGCCCGGCGGGTCGAGCTCGCCGCTGCGGTAGGCGCGTGCGAAGGGCCCTCCCGCGCGTGTGGCCCGGCGGCGGAGGCGGCCGGTCGCGAGGAGCGCCGAGCCTCAGGCTTCGCCCGGCGGTGCGTCCAGCAGGCGTCTGAGCAGCGCGACCACCAGCTGAGCATCCTCGGCGCCGCGATGAGCTTGGCTGCCGGCCATCACGCCCTCGACCAATGCTGCGCGCTGCAGACCCATCGCGCCATGGCCGACGCCGCGACAGCGCGCGTACGCTCGCATGGCGCACTCGAACGGCGGCAGGTCGTGGGGTAGCCGCCACGCCTTCGAGGTCTGGATGGCCAGGCGCTCGTCGAACGGCGCGTTCCAGGCGAGCACGCGCCGCCCGTCCAGGGCCACTAGCAGCTTCGCGAGCACCTCGGGCCAGCGCGGGGCGGCGGACAGATCCGAGGCCGACAGCCCATGTACGCGCTGGGCGGCGGGTTGTATCCGTGCCGACTTGGGCCTGACCAGGCTCTGCATCAGCAGCGACCCGTCGGAGACGACGGCGGCGATCTCGATGATCTCGTCGCTAGCGCCAAGACCCGTGGTCTCCGTGTCGATGACGACGAAGCCCTCGCGGAACAGGTCGCTGAGCCACCGGCGCGGGTTCGTCTTGAGGCTCGGTCGCCGCGCCGACACCGGCCGGCCCACCGGGCCGAAGGTAGGGTCGACGGGCTCGAGGGCGCTCCGGTCCGAGAAGGTGCCGGCAAGTGACGGCCTGTCCCCGGCCGGTGCGGGCTGAGTGGGCTGAGGCCCGCCCTTGGGGCGGCGCGGCAGCCGGGCCCAGTCGTCGCCTCGCAACCTGCGCGCCTGCGCCGTGCTGTACAAGAGGACCTGGCCAGAGGTCGGTACTGAGCCGGCTTCGGCGCAGCCGGCCTCTAGCAGCGCGACCGGCTCACCCAGCTCGACGAACCCCTTGGCGCGCAGCTCGGCCTCGCTGCGCAGGTCCCTGGGCACGAGCTCTGCGCGCGGGTAGAGGGGGAGAGGGCCGCCTGGCGCTGCCACCGCTCCTAGTCTAGCCAGCGCCGCGAACCGTCTCCAGTCGGCGCCGGCTACGCCCTAAGATGACAGCACCGAACCGGAGGTGGGGCCCCGATGGAAGTAAGGCGTACGGTCAGGCAGCTGCTGCAAGACAAGGGCCACGCGGTGTGGTCGATCCAACCAGACGCCAGCGTCTTCGACGCGCTGCGCCTGATGGCGGAGAGGGACGTCGGCTCTCTCGTCGTCGTGGACGGCGCCAAGGTCGTCGGCGTCTTCACAGAGCGCGACTACGCCCGCAAGGTGATCCTGTTGGGTCGCACGTCGCGGGACCTAGCCGTGCGCGAGATCATGACCTCTGAGCTCATCACGATCACTCCCGACGCCACCCTGCCCGACTGCATGCGGCTGATGACGGAGAACCGCGTCAGGCATCTGCCGGTGATGGAGGAGGGCGTGCAGGTCGGCCTCGTGTCGATCGGGGACGTCGTCAAGGCCGTGATGGCTGAGCAGCAGTTTCTCATCGAGCAGTTGCAGGAGTACATCCAGGGCGCGGGCTGACCTGGGCTGGGCCAGCTTCAGCTTCGCCGATCGCTGCGGTCCGGTCGCCACCGGCGCTGCGGTCGCTGCGCGGCGAGCCCGGCACTTTCCCAAGTAAACCCTTGGAAAAGCTGCGATGATCTGATAGCCTGCTCGACAGGGATCATGATCACCACCCTGCCCCCACTAGAGCTCGCGCGCGGAGAGGTCCTCTACCAGGAAGGCCAGGACGCTGCCGCGCTCTACCTCGTCCGTTCGGGTGTGCTGCGGCTCAGCGTCAGCACCGCGTCAAGGCGCCAGAGGCTGGCCGACCTGGCCGGCGCAGGTGACGTGCTCGGCATCGGCGCCATCGACGGCGGCGTCCACGTCGACTCGGCCGTCGCGGCCGACGCGGCGGTCGTAGCTCCGATCGACATCGAGGCGACGCTCGTGTCGCGCCCGGGCCGTTCCGAGCTGGCCGCGGGGCTCAACCGTCAGCTGGTGCGCAGCAGGGAGCTAGCCGATGACCTGGGGCTGCCCATGGGCGCGCGGATCTGCCGGATGCTGGCGAGGCTCGCCCACCGCCTCGGTGAGACCACGGACAGCCGTGTCGCGGCCGAGTGGCGCCACCTACCGTTCAGCCTCACTCACGACGACGTCGCGCTGATGGCAGGTTGCGCCAGGGTCACGGCGACGCGGATCCTCGGAGAGCTCAGGGACGCCGGGGTTCTGGACGGCAGTCGCGGCGACTACGTGCTCGTGCCAAGTGCCCTCGAGCAGGCTGCCGACAGGTACGTCTACGACGTCCTGTAGGCGTAGCGCGATATGTCCGGGGGATAGTTCTCACCGCTGCGTTCGGCACGTGCTTAGGATTGGCGGGGAGAGGGGGGGGTGCCGAATCCCTCCCGCAGCGATCCCACCAGAGGACACTCCCATCGTTCGCGGGCCGTCACCCTCCTCTCGGATCTTTGGTAGCCGCTCGCACCTTCATCGGCCTCGCTCTAGAGCGCGCTGAGTGGGCGGCGAGCATTAGCCGGACGGCGTGGAACGCCGTCGATTCGCCTGAAAGGGCGCTCGGACCGGGGTGTACACCTTGGAAATCGCACTCCGAGCGTGTTAGAACCTTGTCATGAACAAAACCGAGCTGATCGAGAAACTCGCCAAGACCACCAGCCTTACCACCGCCAAGGCCGCCGAGGTCGTGAACGCCATCTTCGCGACCGAATCGCGCAAGGGCATCATCGCCATCGAGCTCGACGCCGGCCGCAAGGTCCAGATCACCGGCTTCGGCACGTTCGAGACGCGCAGCCGCGCGGCTCGCAAGGGCGTGAACCCCGGCACCGGCGCGACGATCACCATCCCGGCGCGCAAGTACGCCGCCTTCAAGGTGGGCAAGGGTCTCAAGGAGCGCGTCGAGAAGTAAGCCTCTCTTCAGCTAGTCGGGCGCCGGCCATCCGCTGCGTGGGATGCCGGCGCCTTCGTCGTTCATGGCTCCATCTGACCGGTCGTCTTGGCAGACGCGCAGCGCGCCTGCCGCCTCGTGTCTTGCCTTCAGGTGCCAACCAGCCTCTTGGTACCTATGTGCTTGCGCGCCCACGCGTCGATCGAATCGATGACGGCCTGAAGCTCGCGGCCGGCCTCGCTCAGCTCGTAGCGGGAGCGCGGCGGCATCGTCGACTCGACGGTCTTGATGATGATCCCCAGATGCTCGAGGTGATCCAGCCGTTGGGCGAGGGTCGTCGTGTTGACGCCACCGACGGCGCGGCTGAGCGCGTTGAAGCCGCTCGGGCCGTCCAGTAGCGCGCGGATGATGTGCAGCACCCACTTCTCCTGCAGGAGCTCGATCGAAGCGTGCACCGGACAGGTCGCCAGGTCGTGGGATCCAGTCGCCATCTGAGCACAGGGTAGCACATAGTCCGCTCGATCACGTACTTGACAAAATAGAGCGCTTGATAATATGGTGCCTTATCGGCGCCAGCACGGCCGACGGCAGAAGCAAATCCGATCAGGGGTAGGAGCCTCACATGCAGCAGTGGAACCTGGACAAGACTCATAGCAGCGTCGACTTCGGCGTCAGGCACATGGGATTCGCGACCGTCAGAGGTCGGTTCGAGTCGTTCGACCTCGACGTCGTGACCGACGACCTGGGAGCGCCGACCTCGGTGCGCGCGGAGATCGACGTCGCCAGCATCGCGACCGGCACGGCCGACCGTGACGCTCACCTGCGGTCCGGGGACTTCTTCGACGCCGGTTCTCACCCTAAGCTGACGTTCGTCTCCTCGAGCGTGACTCCTCTTGGCGACAGGCGCTACCGCGTCGATGGCGAGCTGACGATCAGGGGGCAGACCCACCCTGCCTCGCTCGAGACCGAGATCAGCGACTTCGCCACCGACCCGTGGGGCAACAAGCGCCTGGCCGCGCACACCACGGGCACGATCAACCGCACGCGCTGGGGCCTCACCTGGAACAAGATGCTCGAGGCCGGGTCGCTGCTCGTCGGCGAGGAGGTCCGTCTCACGGCCGACACAGAGGTGATCGCCTCCAAGCCGCCGACTGACGGCTGAGCGCCGCAGCCTCGCAAGCATCGAGTACGAGCGGGGGGACAAACCGCCCTAAACGGCGGTCGGTGACGACACTAACCTGAGGTGGTACGGGACGGCTCCTGGCGAGGCTGGGATCGCTTTCCGAGCGTTCGCGCGCCATGCTCCTGCTCGGCAACGCCGCCTAAGAGCCAGGAGACCAGTGCGTCCCGTTCTGAGCCGGCTGGGTCCGCGAGTCGCCTGCGCGGGCCCAGTCCTCGTTAGGCGCTCAGCAGACGGAGACGAGTCGGAGTCTCAGGTTCGCGACACGAGGCGGCGGGCTGCCGCCATCGCAGAGACGGCCGGTTGAGAGCCGCCGCGGACGAGGCTGGCGATCGAGGCCCCTTCGGCCAACACGACCAACTCGGCCGCCAGCTCCTCGGGGTCGCGCAGACCGGCGGCGGCGGCGCGCTCGGCGAAGAAGGACGCGGTCGCGTCCTGGTGCGCCTGGGCGTAAGGCCTGGCCGCGTTCAGCTGCCCACCGAGCTCCACCGTGGCGGCCACCAGGGGACACCCTCTGAAGTCAGGGGTCTCAGCCCACTCGACCAACAGCTCGAAGACCGCGAGGATCTGCCCCTCGGGCGTGTCGGCTCGCTCGAGGGCGCGGCCGAGCCACTCGCTGCGCTCCGCCTTGCGCCGCTCCAGCACCGCCTTCACGAGGGCGTCCTTCGAGGGGAAGTGGTGGTACAGGGTCATGCGCGCCACGCCGGCTCGGGCGATGATCTCGTTGATGCCGACGTTGGGAACCCCGCGCGTGTAGAAGAGCCGCGAGGCGGCGTCGAGCAGCCTGTCGGCCGCGGTCGGACCCTGTTGATCGCTCATCTTGACATCGTACGTACCGTTCGGTATGGCTGCAAGCGGGGGCGGCCGAGAACCGTGCTGCTGCGAGGTGCAGCGGACCTCAGACCGTGGCCGGTTCGACGGCGGCTTCGCAGCGCGTGGGTATAAGCTTGGGCCAGGACCGGCCAGAGGTCTTCGCCGCCGACGCTCGGCGGCCGCGTGGCGCAGGCGCCGCCGGAGGGAACATGTCGCAGACGTTCAGTAGCAGGCTCGCAGGTCGCACGAAGGCTTTGACGTCGTCCGCCATCAGGGAGATCCTGAAGGTAGCCACACGCCCAGACATCACGTCTTTCGCCGGGGGACTGCCGGCGCCGGAGCTGTTCCCCGTAGCCGAGATCGCTGCCGCTGCCGCCCGGGTGCTCGACAGGGAGCCGATCAAGTCGCTGCAGTACGGACCGACCGACGGCATGCCGGAGTTGCGGACCTGGGTCGCCGCCGAGGTGTCGCGCGTGGAGGCGGAGGCCTGTAGCCGGGCCGGACTCGGCGCTCCCTCGGCCGTCACGCCCGAGATGGTGATGATCACGACCGGCTCGCAGCAGTCGCTCGACCTGATCTCGAAGCTGCTGATCGACGCCGGCGACGGGGTCGTCGTCGAGGCGCCGAGTTACCTCGGCGCGCTGCAGGCTTTCACCCTCTACCAACCGCGTTTCTCTACCGTCGCGATGGACGAGGACGGCGCGCGCGCGGACGCCCTCGCCGTAGCGTTGGCAGCCGGACCCAAGCTCGCCTACCTGCTTCCCACCTTCCAGAACCCGACTGGCCGGACGATGAGCGTCGAGCGGCGCCTCGAAGTCGCGGAGGTCGTGCGCGCCAGCGGTGTCCCGCTGATCGAGGACGATCCGTACGGCGCTCTCTACTACGGCACGCCGCCGGGCCCGAGCCTGCGCTCGCTGGCCCCCGAGCAGACCCTGTCGCTCGGCACGTTCTCCAAGACCCTCGCGCCGGGCCTCAGGATCGGCTGGTTGATCGGGCCGCCCGAGGTCGTCGCGCGGCTGATCCAGCTCAAGCAGTCTGCCGACCTGCACACGTCGAGCCTGGCGCAGTACGTGGCTCACGAGGTGGTCACGGCCGGCGTCCTGCCTGGCCACCTGGAACGCTTGCGCAGCGTCTACGCCGAGCGTCGGGACGCGATGCTCGAGGCGATCGAGTCCGAGTTCCCGGCCGGGATGACCTGGACGCGCCCGACCGGCGGGATGTTCGTGTGGGCGAAGCTGCCGAACGGGGTAGAGGCCGCCAGGTTGTTGCCGACCTGTGTCGAGCAGGAGCGCGTGGCGTTCGTTCCTGGCGCTCCGTTCCACGCCGACGGCACGGGGCGCGACACGCTGCGCCTCAACTTCACCCACGCTCCGCCCGCGGTGATCCGCGACGGCGTCTCGCGGTTGGCGCGGGTGCTGGGACGAGCCCTCGAAGAGGCCGTGCCCGCCTGAGGGTCCACGGCGCGGGGCGCTGCTGCGTCCACCGCGCTCACTCCCAGTCGGCGAGGTTCGCCGCCAGCTTGCGGCGGTCCGACTTGGCGTAGTGCCTCGCCATGTCGAGGGTCGCGTGGCGCAGGTGGTCTTGCACCTGGCCGAGGTCGCCCGTCTGGCGGTAGAGGCGCGTCCCGGCGCTGTGACGCAGCGCGTGCACGCCCTTGAAGCTCACCTCGGCCTTGACGCACAGCCTGCGCAGACGGTTGTAGACGCCGAACTGGCTGCGCAGCTCGAGCACGTGGTGAGGCGCAGCGCCGCTCGCCTCTTGCGCGCGGCGGTAGGTGAGCAGCGCCGCCGACAGCTTCACGCTCATCGCCACGGCCGCCTCCTTGCCGCCCTTGCCGTGCCTGACGACGAGCTCGCCGGCGCGATGGTCGACGTCCTCCCAGGCCAGCGCGAGCATCTCGCTCACGCGCAGCCCGGCGTGCGAGCCGAGCAGGACGATCACGCGCTCCTGCTGATCGCGGCAGGCGGCGAGGAGCTCGGTCAGCTCCGCCTCGCTGTAGATCCGCGCGTTAGGGTTCGCAGCCAGCGGGCTCCGCGGCTTGCCCAGGCTCACGTCCCTGAAGGGAGCGGCCTCGGTCGCCCCGGCCCACGCCAGCGCCTCGTAGAGGCATCGCGCCCCTGCGAGGCGGAGCGAGACCGTCGAGCGCGCCAACGGCCCCTGCTTGGGCCGTCTGCCGCGCCCTGTCTGACCTCGTCGGGCCGGTGCGGGCGCCTGTGGCCGCTGACCCGCCAGCAGGCGCTGGATGTAGGCGGAGCCGGCGTCGCGACCGGGCCTGAGCAGGTTCTCGCCCTGCCAGGCCGCGAGCAGCTCCTCGAGGCCGCTCCTGTAGGCGCGCAGCGTGTGGCTGCTGGTGGTGATGCCGCGTTTCCCCCGCAGGGCGAGATGAGCCTCGATCAGGTCCCAGAGCCGCTCCGTGTCTCTCTCGTGCGCAGCAGCGGTCGCGAAGCGGCGCAGGTCCTCGTCGGACAGGGCTCGGAGCCGTTCGACCCGCTGCAGGCGCGAGGCGGTCGCGAGCTCCAGCGAAGTGATCCTGCTCTCGCCACCCGTCTCGGCGGAGAGTTCTGGGTCCGTAGGCGGGTGCTCGTCCATCGCTCACGAGACTAGGCCCGATGGGCGAGGGGCGGCGTGATCCGCTTCGCATTATCAAATCTGCCAGAGTCTAGTCCTTCAGTGCCGCAGACCTGAGAACGCGTTCTCGGCTGCTAGGATTGGGCGTGTCGAGAAGCACCTCACAGCGCCGCGCGATCCTGACCGCGCTCAGCGAGGCGCAGGGCCCTCTGACGGCGCACGAGGTGCACCAACGCGCCAGCAGTGAGCTTAGCGGGCTCGGACTGGCTACCGTCTACCGGAACCTGAACCTGCTCGAGGCCAACGGGGAGATCGTCTCGATCCATCTCCCGCAGGACCCTGCCCGCTACGAACCCGCTGGCAGGGCACACCACCATCACTTCCGTTGCGAGGCCTGCGCCACGGTCTTCGAGCTGTTCGACAGGTGCCCCGTCGACCCGCTCGAGGGCCGTACTCTCCCGAACGGTCTGAAGGTGACGGGCCACGAGCTGGTCCTCTTCGGACTGTGCGTCGACTGCCAGGCCGCAGCCGACGCCGAGCCGCTGAAAGCCTCGTAACAGCGCACGCGGCCCCGCGAGCCTGTGTACGCTGAGATCAGTAGCCCTGCGAGGGGCTGTCTGGCGCTCAGCGGCACGTCGCGCGTAGCGAGCGTGGGAGCGGTCGGGAGGAGCCATGGCAAGGGACCTAGCGGCAGAACTCAACGAGCTGGAACTCGACGCCCTATGGACCATCTACGAGGGGCACAGTCTGGTGATCGAGCGCCCGCAGCGGGAAGACATCGACCCCAGCGCCAACGCCATCCTCTCAGTGGCCTTCGACGAGGAGGACGAGGCCGTCGCTGAAGCGGCCGAGATCCCGCTCGACACGGTCGTCAGGTTGATCGAGCTAGGGCTGATCGAGCGCAGCGAGGACGGGCCCGTGCTCGACGCCTCGAGCTGGTTCGACGAGGAGCTCGGCTGCGAGGTGCTCGCCGAGGAGTACGTGATCAGCCGCAGCGGCCAACTGGCCATCGACGCCACGGCCGATGGCTCCGCGGACTCGGTCGGCTACTACGACGAAGACGATGACGACGACGAAGAAGATGACGACGATCTCGACTGGGACGATGACGACGACCTCGATCTCGATGAGGACGATCCGTTCGGCGCGAACCTAGGCGACGACGAGGACGACGACAGCTTCGACGATGACTGAGCTGCGTTGAGTCGGCGGCGGCAAGACGGCTCGGACGTTTGACCGCACCTAGCTTAGATTTGATAAGACGCCTTATCAAATCGTATATGTCTATCAAACATATACGCTGAGCCAGCGCTACCTGACTCTCGGTGCAAAATCCCCACAAGAACTCATATTCGTTGCCGGCGTCGCCCTCGCCCGACATCCCAAGATCTCGCTGGGAACTCACCGCAGCCGCGCTGACGTGCGCTCGAACCGAGTGCGTTGCCGGCGAGCGGCTACCCATGTGCACCGTCCCAGGCGCCCATCCGCGCGGCGGCTCGCTGCCAGCGCCGAGACACCGGGCGCCCGCCCCGAGGCAGCGAGCTCCGGCGGCCCGCTCTCCGTAGGAGTCACGGGCTGCTAGCATGTTCCAGTGGTCGGACCATTGGCATGCCATGGCTCGGGTCGGGGTCGCTGTGGCTGGCGACGTTGAGCCTCGCGCTCGTGGCGCGGCTCTGCAGCAGGCGCTGCTCGCTCTCGAGGACTACCTGGGGCGAGTCGAGCCTGGAACGCTCCTACCGTCCGAGCGAGAGCTAGCGCGGCGTTTCGGGGTCTCTCGAACGACCCTCAGGAGCGCGATCGCAGAGTTGGCGCTGCGCGGCAGGCTGGAGGTGAGGCACGGTACTGGAACGGTAGCGGCTCATGGCCGGGCTGCGGAGGCCTCAGACCTCTCCCCTGCTGCTATCGGCATCGCGCCGCGCGACACCGCGGCCGACCTAGCCGAGATCTGCGAGCTGCTCGGGGCGCAGTTGGCCCGGCTGGCCGCACAGCGCGCCCCGCAGGGTTCCGCCCGCGACCTCGCCTCGCAGACGGAGGCTGGTGATGCCGCCTTCCACCTCGCGGTGGCGGCCGCGTCTGGCAACGCCAGCGCCAAGGAGCTGCTGGCCCGGCTCCACGCCTCCATCGAACGCGCTCGTGGAGACGGGAGCCCGACGCAAGCTGCCGGACAGGAGCGGCTGCTACTGGACCTGCGGCGCGCGGTCGCGTCCGCCATCGCGTCGGGCGACGGCGACGCTGCCGGCGGCACCATGTCCCTCTACCTAGCGACCTGGCGCCGTCTGAACCGCCTCGCCTGACGTCGAACCGCCGAGCTCAGGCTCGCCGGCCTGGGCTACATGACCGAGAGAAGCTCCGTTCGAGCGGCTCGCGCCTAGCCGAGGCTCGCCCGCCGGACCATGTACGCGCCGGGCCGGATCCGGTTGAAGCGGTCGCGGTCCTCTGACAGGCGCTCCATCGCGAGCTCCGCGAGCTCCAGGTCGAGCTTCAGGTCGTCAGCCAGCGTGCGCGTCTGCACGATCGCCGGCGTCTCTGGCCGCATCAGGTACTGGTTGATGCGCGGCATCACGTCCTCGACGCTCAGAGCACGCTCAGGGACCGCCGGTTCGGCGGCTTCGGCCACCTCCTGCGCGGCTCCCCTCAGGGGCGCCACCCTGACCTCACCCCGAGCCAGAGCCTGACTGCTGAGGTCACCGGGCCGGGTCGGAAGGCGCTCCGGGATCGCAGCAGGTGCCGGAGTGGGCTCTTCAGTGAACGCCGGCGGCATGAAGCCCGGCGCCTGCGAAGTCGAGGTCTGGCGCGGCGCAGCAGCGCGAGACGCGCGCCGCCAGATCGCCGACGGGCGCGTGTCGCCGCCGTTGCCGGCGTCTCCGAGGAAGGCGTCGAACGCCTGCTTCTCCTTGTCGCTGGCGGCAACGTTCGCGAGGACCTGTTCTTCCGCCATCACGACCTCAGCCTCGACATCCTGCGCAGCTGCAGTGGGAGCGGGCTGCGCCACGGCAGCGCTGGGCGCCTCGTCATGAGCCTCGTCCTCGACGACGTCGGCGTCGGTTATCAGCTCCGCGTTCGCGTCCCGAAGGGGCTGTGCCGCGCCGCGCTCCGACCAGAAACGCACGCCGAAGCGCGACAGCTTGTGGCTCGGTGTGCGCCTATGGCTCGCGACCTCGGCGGCGGCCTGAGGCTGGTCCGCGCGACGGCCGGCCAGCGGCAGCAAGGCGCCAAGGCCCCCCGGCGTCGTCGGCGCCGCGTCCTGCGGTCGCGGCGGAGGAGCGCTGACCGCCTCGACCGCCTCTTGGCGCTGCTGACCGCGGCGGACGACGCGCACGGACGTCAGCGGCTCCTGATCCTCGATCGCCGCATCGCGCGGACGCTCACGCTCACCAGCCAGCGACGACCAACGACGATCGGAGGTCGGGCTCTCGCTGCCAGCGGCACGCTCATCCAAGAAGCGAGACTCGTTGATGGACGACGCGCCATTCGGCTGCGCCTCGATGCGTACCTTGCGGACCACCCGCACCATGGCCGAGGGGTCGGCTGGCTCGCTGACGGTCGAGGTGCGCGCGACGCTCACGGAGCGCGCCTGCGCCGCGGCCAACGGCGTCTTCGCATCGGCGGGCCGGGGCCGCTCGCGGCGTTCGGCGACCAACTTCAGGCGCGCCGCCCCAGCCGTCGCATCGAGCTCGATCCGCAAGCGATCGTTGGCCTTCAAGCCCTGGGATTCGAAGAACTGCCGCAGCCCGCTGAGGGTGCGGGGCTGAGTGAAGGTCAACTCGACCTCTCCCCCACCAGCGGCCGCCTTCACGACGCCATCCTCGAAGTGCGCGAGCATCTTCGACGGCAACTGCAGCGCTCCCGATCGAACGCAGACGCTTGTCAGGTCAAGCACGAACTCCTGCATGTCAACACCACCCAACCCTCGAGCCAAGGGCTATACATCTCTGTCTGCCTTGCACTGTACACACTGTCACATCTGGGGGTAGCCGAGGTCAAGTTCTTGCGATGGAGACGGGTCTTTTGTGAGAACAGCGCAGTAATGTGAATCTATCTCACATTATGCGTGGAGGGCGGCGAGGCCCGACGGCCGTTTCGTGCGCCAAGGGTCTTCCCTGCTAGGCAGGAGGCCCTCGCAGAACAGCCCGCCCTGGCGCTCGTACGACGCTCGTTATCCGGTCAAGTACCCGCCGCGCTGCCGCTAGACCGTTACGGTCCTAGGAAGACCAGCACGCCTCTCACCGACGAGCTCCCCGCCTCGGAGAGGTAGACCTGCAGCTCGCCGCTGCTGCCATCCATGAACCTGACGCTCAGCTGCCACACGCCGTTGGCCGCCTGCCACGCCGAGGTCGTCAGACCGGCTTGCCGGTACTCCGCCAGCACCGCCTCGAGCTCGGTGGCGAGGTAGGTCGGGCCCGTCACATGCACCACGAAGCAGACCTCCGCGGCCGAGATCGCACCTATGCACGGCACCACCTCCGCCCCGAACGCGCTGAGGACGTCGGTGGCGAGAGGGCCGTAGGGCGAGGCGAACAACCTGTCCCTGGCCCAAGAGGCCGGACTGGCGAGTAGCGCGAGGATCGCGATGACCCTTAGCAAGCGGCGCAAGTTGGCGAACCTCCCGACCCGAACAAGGTTACGAACGGCAAGCAGCGAGCGCCACACGTGGCCGTGCCGCCGGACGCGAGCGAGCCGCCCGCACCCGATGCTCGCACTCGCTCCGGCGCTGCGGATGAAGCCTACCAGGACGAAAGGTTAACCGTCCGGGTGGTACCCTCGTCAGCATGCAGGATGGTCGAGGACAGGCCGTGCAGGATGGCCTCTTCGGGGGTAGGGACCCTCTGGAGGAGATGCGCGCCGCTCTCGAGGCCACCGGCCGTTTCCGGGTCCTGGAGCGACTGTCCAAGCCCGCGACGTTCTCGCCCGGCATCGAGGCCCCGGACGGGCCCTTCGTCGGCCTCTACCTCGACGTCGAGACCACCGGCCTCAGGGCTTCCGATGACAAGATCATCCAGCTGGGCGGAGTCGCCTTCCAGTACGACGCAGTCGGCAACGTGCACGAGGTCGTCGACGAGATCGACGAGTTCGAGGACCCTGGCCGGCCGATCCCCGAGGAGATCACCGAGCTCACGGGGATCACCGACGAGGACGTCAGGGGCAGGCGCATAGACGACGAGCGCGTCTCGCACCTACTGGAACGGGCCGACCTCGTGATCGCTCACAACGCCGCGTTCGACCGGCCCTTCGTCGAGCAGCGCTTCCCGGCCTTCGAGAACGCCGCCTGGGCGTGCTCGATCGAGGACGTCAACTGGCGCTCGGAAGGCTTCGGCAGCAGCAAGCTCGAGTGGCTCGCTTTCCAGCACGGCTTCTTCTTCGACAGCCACCGGGCGAGCAGCGACTGCCTCGCAGGGGTCCGGCTGCTCGCCAGCGAGCTGCCGCGCTCGCAGCGGACCGCGATGGCGAAGCTGCTCGAGAGCGCCAACAGGACGGACGTGAGGCTGTGGGCAGTGGGCTCGCCGTTCGAGAGCAAGGACGCGCTGAGGCGGCGCGGCTACCGCTGGCAACCGAGCGCCAAGGTCTGGTGGCGCGACCTCCGTGACTCTCAGCATCAAGCGGAGCTCGAATGGCTCACGAAGAACGTCTACGGCGGACGCAGCCGCCAGCTGCCCTACGTCAGCTTCGACGGCAGGCTGCGCTACTCGAGCAGGCTGGGCGACGACCCGCGTTCGGCCAGCGCCGCAACGCCGTCCCGTTGAGCGGCCCTCCAGGAGCGCGTGCGCAATATCGTTATTGCGCGCTCAGCTGGCACCTCGGCGCTGCGCTGCCGGCACGGGCCAGACACACGGTCGCTCCGAGAGGCTGAGGGTCGCTGCCTCTACCGCTTCAGTCAGAGAGCAGGGCCCTGCGCCACGCGAGCAGCGAGCCGCTGTCGGCGGCCGCGACGCGCAGGCCGGCGATCTCCTCTGCGCCGTAGGCGACGAAGTCCCGAGGCAGCGCCGCAGCGTTGCCCCAGGCGCTGGCGACGTAGTTGAGAACGCTCGCGAGCTGCCGGTCATCCAGATCGGGCCAGGGAGGCATAACGCCGTCGTAGCTGAGCCCCTCGACGGATATCGCACCTGAGAGGCCGTTCAGGACGACGGCCGGCAGGTAGTCGCGGCCCTCGGGCGACGCCAGCAGCTTCGGGACATGGCCGGCCAAGGGCGGGAAGGCGGAGGGTATCCCGGCGCCGTCGGGCTGGTGGCAGGCCGAGCAGGTGGCGAGGTACAGCACCTCGCCCTGCGAGGTATCGACGACCGCCAGCGGCTCGCCCTGCGCCAGCGCCAGACCGACCAGAGCCACGCCCAGGAGGAGAGCGGTGCCTACGCCGACAAGCTGCCCGGCGGTTCCGCTACGACTTGGCAAGGAACCGCCTCACCTCCGCGAGCGGCCTGGTGTTGAGCACCTCGTCGCGTCCGATCCAGGCGCGCCTGGCCTGCGACACGCCCAGCGCCATCGAGCCCAGCGACCTGGCTGCGTGAGCGTCGGTGCCGATCGAGATCGTCACCCCCACGCGCCTGGCCACCTCGAGGTTCTCGACGCTGAGATCGAGCCTCTTACCGGCGGCGTTGAGCTCCACCGCCACGCCGTTGGCCAGGCACGCTCTCAGCACGGCCTCGAGGTCGAAGTCGATCGGGTCGCGGTCGCCGATGGTGCGGGCCGTAGGGTGCGCCAGGATGTTCACCTCGGGGTGCGAGACGGCCTTGATCAGCCGTGCCGTCTGCTCCTCGCGCCCCAGCTCCATGTGGCTGTGAACGCTGACGATCACCACGTCGAGCTTGGCGAGCCACTCGTCTGACAGATCGAGGGTGCCGTCCTTGAGGACGTCTACCTCGAGCCCTCTCAGCAGGGTGATGCCTTCGAGCTCCTGGTCGAGCTCGTCGAGCTCGAGATGCTGCTTAGCGAGCTTCTCCTCGCCGAGCCCGCCGATGAACGCCTGAGCGGCGCTGTGGTCGGTGATCGCTACGTACTCGTACCCTCTGGTCCTGGCTGCCAGGACCATGTCCCTGACCGAGTCGACGCCATCGGACCAGGTGCTGTGCATGTGCAGGTCGCCGCGGATGTCCTCGAGCGCGATCAGCTCGGGCAGCCGGCCGGCGGCAGCCGCCTCGACCTCGCCGCGGTGCTCGCGCAGCTCGGGTGGCACAGCGGCCATGTCTAGCAGCTGGTAGATCTCCTCCTCGCTGGCGCCTCCCAGCCTCTTCCCTCCCACACGCTCGCGGCCGGGCTCGCCGCCTTCGAACAGGCCGTACTCGTTGAGATGCCAGCCGCGCTCCAGGGCGCGCTGCCTTAGGGCCACGCCGTGCTCCTTCGAGCCCGTGAAGTAGAGCAGCGCGGCGCCGAAGCTCTCCGGCTCGACGATGCGCATGTCGACCTGCAGCCCGTTGCCCAGCTCGACGCTCGTCTTCGTCTCGCCCTGCCCGAGGACATGCCTCACATCTGGCCAATGCGTCAGCGCGTCGGACAGCGCCTGCCTATCGCTCGTCACCGCCAGGAGATCTATGTCCCCGACGGTCTCGCGCCTGCGCCGGTAGGAGCCGGCCACCTCGAGGCGCTCGACGCCCGGGACGGCGCGCAGACCGGCCAGCAGGGGAGCGAGCACCGCGTCGACCTCGGAGATGCGCATGCGCCCGGAGTTGCGCCTGTAGCTGTCGATGCCCTTGAGGATGCGTTCCTGCGTCTTGGCTCCGAAGCCGCTCAGGCCGGCGATCCTGCCCGCCTTGGCCGCGGCTTCCAGGTCGTCGATGGAGGCGACGCCGAGCGTGTCGAACAGCGCTCGCGCCTGCTTGGCCCCGACGCCCTTGACCCGCACGACCTCGAGCAGGCCGACGGGGACCCGCTCGAGCAAGGCAGCGATCTGCGGGAGCTGGCCGGTCTCGACCATCACCCTGAGCTTGGCCGCGATCTCCTTGCCGATGCCCTTGATCTGCGTCAGCTCGAAACCGGAGGCGAGCAGCGACGCCACCTGCTCCTCGAGCGCCCTGACGGTGGCGGCGGCGTTGCGGTAGGCGCGTACGCTGAAGGAGTTGGCGCCGTCGAGCTCCGATAAGTCGGCGAGGAGCTCAAGGTTCCTGGCCAGCTCGGCGTTGGTCATCGGCCGTTCGCCCGTTCTGACGCGAGCGCAAGGTACTCGTCCTCGCTGAGCACGGGCACGCCCAGCTGCTCGGCCTTCTCGAGCTTCGAACCGGCCCCTGGCCCAGCGACGAGGTAGGTGGTGTTGCGGCTGACGGAGCCGGCCGCTTTGCCTCCGAGGCGGCGCACCTGCTCCTCCGCCTCTCCCCTGCTCATGCGCTCCAGAGCCCCGCTGAACACGAAGGTGAGGCCCGCGAACGGAGCGTCGCCGCCGTCGACCTCAGGGCCGCCCGCGACCTCCTGAGGCTTCAGGCGCCCGTCGAGCAGCTTGTCTATGGCCCTGGCGTTGTCGGGCGAGGCGAAGAAGGCGCTGATCTGGCCGGCCATCACCTCGCCGATGCCCTCGACCCCCATCAGCTCGGCGGCGCTGGCGGCGCGCAGGCGCGCGAAGGTCTTGAAGTGCTGCGCCAGGCTGCGAGCCACCGCGCCGCCTACCTCGGGCACGCCGAGGGCGTAGAGGAGCCGCCGCAACTCGGGCTCGGAGGCGCCCTTGATCGCGCTGACGAGGTTGGACGCCGACTTCTGGGCGAAGCCGTCGAGGCCAGTGACCGCCTCCTCGCCGAGGTCGAACAGGTCGGCGGGCTCTCGCACCAGCCCCTGCTCTACGAGTTGCCGCACGGTGCGCTCGCCGAGCCCCTCGATGTCGAGCCCGCCGCGGCTGCCGAAGTGCGTCAGCCGGGCGACCAGCTGGGCGGGACAGCCGAAGCTGTTGGGGCACAGCGTGTAGGGGCCGCTGCGCACCAGCGCCGCTCCACAGCTCGGGCAGGTGTCGGGCATGGCGAACGGCGCGCCCCTGGCAGCGCCCGTCTCGATCACCTCGACCACCTGTGGGATCACGTCGCCGGCGCGCTCGACGCGCACCTCGTCCCCCTCGCGGATGTCCTTGCGCGTCAGGTCCTCGACGTTGTGGAGGTTGGCGCGGCTGACCGTCACCCCGCCGATGTTGACAGGCCTCAGCAGCGCGATCGGGGTCACGACGCCTGTCCGTCCGACGCTGGGCACGATCCCCAGCACCGTCGTTATCTCCTTGCGCGGCTTGAACTTCAGCGCGTAGGCCCAGCGCGGGTGGTGCGACGTGGCGCCGAGCCGCTGCCTGGCAGCCAGGTCGTCGAGCTTGATGACGATCCCGTCGATCTCGTAGGGCAGCTCGTCGCGGCGCGTCTCGATGCTGGCGAAGTAGCCGAGGATGCCATCGGCGTCTTGCGCGTGGGTGTTGAGCGCGTTGACGGGCAGGCCCCAATCGGTGAGCGCGGCGAGCACCTCGTCTTGCGACTCGAACTGCTCGGCGCCGCTCATCACGTCGTAGCAGAAGAGCCGCAACGGCCGCGAAGCCGTCAGCCTGCTGTCGAGCTGGCGGATGGTGCCGGCCGCAGCGTTGCGCGGGTTGGCGAAGGTCGGCTTGCCCTGAGCCAGGAGGTCGGCGTTCATCTCCTCGAACGCGCTGAGCGGCAGGTAGATCTCGCCGCGCACCGCCAGCACCTCGGGAACGGGCCTGGCGCTCTCGACCAACCGCAGCGGCAGCGAGCGGATCGTGCGAGCGCCGGCGCTGATGACCTCCCCTGCCAGCCCGTCTCCGCGCGTGACCGCCCTGTCGAAGGAGCCTCCGATGTAGACGATCTCGACGCTGAGCCCGTCGATCTTGGGTTCGAGCGAGTAGCTCACGGCCGATTCGGCCGGCAGGCCGCGCCTGACGCGCTGGTCGAAGGCGCGAACGTCCTCTTCGCGCGCGCTCGAGTCGAGGCTCAGCATCGGAGCCGTGTGAGCCGCGGTGACGAGCCCGGCCTGCGGAGCACCGCCGACGCGCTGCGTGGGCGAGTCGAGGGTGACCAGCTCGGGGAAGCTCTCCTCTAGCGCCCTCAGCTCCCTGAACAGGTCGTCGTAGACCTCGTCAGAGACCTCGGGCGAGTCGAGCACGTGGTAGAGGTGATCGTGTCGCCTGATCTCGCGCCTGAGCGCTTGCGCACGCTCCGACGCCGCTTCTATCCTGTCCACCCGACCATCCTAGTCCCCCTTCGTGGGAGAGGTCAGCGAGCGGACACCCTGGGAGACCTGGTCGGGAACAGCTGCGGCTCGTACCCGATCTCCCGCGGCGCGGCTGGCTTCTGGCCGGGAGCCGTCAGCGAGCGTCTGGCAGCGAGCCCCATGCGGAAGCGCCTGAGGTGCGAGCGGGTCGAGACTTCGTCTTGCCGGTGCTGAGCGCCTTCGAGCCGGTCGTCGAGGAAGACGAGCACGCAACCCAAGACGATGATGGCCCCGAAGCTTAGTGAGAGCAGAAGCAGCACCTGCGCCATGCCCAGACAGTACCTAAGTTATTGAGGTAAGCATGTGCGCTGGATTACTTCCGGCCGGCCGGTCAGGCCGTGCCCGGCCGTCCCGCCTCTAGACGGCCTCCTGCAGCTCGGCGACTATCTGCTCGGCGATGTCCTCCGGGTACTCGGCGAGGAGGTCGTAGGTCCGCAGGTAGGCGGATACGTCCTGCAGATGCGCAGGGAACGACACCAGGTTGTGGCTCGCCATCACCTCGAGCCTGTTCGTCTCGTAGAGCAGGCCCTGCCAACCGTCGTCGGCGATGCGCTCCAGCGTGAAGCGGTGGAGCGTCGCCTGCATCAGCGTGTGTACCAGATCGTGGTTCTCGGCGCTGAGCTCCTCCCAGGCCGCCTGGGCGCGCTGCCTGCGGCTCTGGTGGAAGCTGTCGGCGAACGAGGCCGCGATGCTGCGAACCTCCTCGCGGCTGAGGCTGCGAGGCTCCTCGGCGTCCGGGGCCTTGGGCGGCTCGACGCCCTGTTGCAGCAAGCTGTTGACGAAGCCGGCGACGTTGTAGATCGGGCGCCCGGAGGACTCCGACTTGGCCTGGAGCTGCCTGGCGTAAGCGACGATCTCCAGCACGCGCTGCGGACCGTAGCGCTGCACCGTGCGCTCGCCGTCTTGCGTCCAGCCGATCTCGCGCAGCGCGTCGAGAGCTTGCAGCTCCTTGAGGAGCTGCTCCTTGTCGGCGTCGCGCTGCACACGCTTCGCCAGGCTCTCCGGCAACCTCACGCGGGGTTGGAACACCTCGTTCTTGCCGATGCTGAACGTGACGCGCTGGAACTTCCTCCCGACCTTCTTGGCCGTGTACTCGAAGGTCAGGCAGGTGTAGCGGCCGAACTCGTCCTGCGCCTTGTCGAGCACGTACCTGAAGTCCTTGAAGCGCTCGTACTTGCCGTCGAGCCCGAGGCGCAGCTTGAGGTCGTCGACGTCGAAGGTCAGCTCCGTGCGCTCCCCCGCGTAGCTCGCGGTGTAGAGAACCTCGAACAGGCGCATGCTGTTGAAGCTCTCGAAGCTCAGAAGCTGCTCGGTCGGGATGATGCTGAAGTCGCGCCGGAGCTGGAGAAGGTACGGCTTGAGCTTGTCGTGGATCTTCAGCTCGATGCACGCCATCTGGTCCTTGCTGTCGCGACCGTTCTCGTAACGAGCCTCTGACACCCACTGGAACATCACCCAGTCGCCGTTGGGCTCCTTGACCTGTACGGTCTGCTCGAGCAGCTCCCTGGCCGACTCCTCGATGCGCGAGTAGATGCTCTTCCCCGTGATGTTGAAGAGCTGCGAGTACTCCCAGGCCGTGATGCGGATGGGCTCGATGGCGAGATCGTCCTTGGTGATATCGGAGAGGGCGAGGACGAGCAGCCGCTTGGTGAGGATCCCCATGTCCTGCCGGCTCAGCGCCAGGGTGTTGGCCTGTGTCACCGCCAGCTTCGCTCCACCACGACGCTCAGCCTGTCGGCGGCTAGACTGCTTCGGGCGTCCGCGGCCCTTGCCGCTGCCCCCCGCAGGCCGACCGAGCGGCTCTATGACCACCTCTCCCCTACCCTGCCAATCGTCCATCCACCTCGCCTCGTCCCCGGCCCTTCACCGCCGCATTGCGATGCTATCCCAGCGGGAAACCTCGGTCAACCTTTCCCCCTTCTTTCCCACTACCGGGACATACCCTGCGTCGCCCCCCATTTTCCCCGCTTCGGTCCCCCTCCTTTCCCTCTTGGTCCCGTTCTCTTCCCACACCTACCCTCTCGCTCTCCCAGCTCGGTACCTATGCCTTCCCTCTTCGGTCCCCTCCTCTTCCCACGCTCCTCGCGACAAGCTCCATCCAGCCGAAGAGAACGCCTGTCCCTAATAAGAAACGAAAAACTGAATGATCAATCAACCAACAACCTGTTGCTGCCACGATCGATCGAGCAAGCTTCTAACCGGTCTGCCCTAGTACCCCTCATTCCCCATCTACCGAGTCGCCCACCGGGGCGGTACCGCTCTCTCCCCCTATTCCGCCAAAGGCACCAGGTAGTCCCACTCTTTTCCCACACCGAGCGGCACCCAAGCTTCTTCGCGCTCGACTGGTAACCGACGCAGCGTGATACGAGCATCGTCGAGCAAGGCGCCCATGGCGACGCCCGCAACGACAAGCGCGCGTCGGTGGCGAGGCGCCTGCATCGCAAGCTAACGACCGATAGCCGCAGCCGCCGAGTTCGCCGTTGCGGCCGCCACCGAGTACCCGGCTACTCGCACTCTCTGACGAAGTGGGTAATCAAGGGTACGGCCGAGGTCGAGCCAGCCGATCGCGCCTGTGTTACCTCGGCGAGCCGGTGGGGACCGTATCTGGCGATCGCCATAACGTTATGGCGAGGATACGACCCTCCGCGTTCTGCGCTCGCTCGAGGACGACCATCTGCGCCGGCGATAGCTGCCGCCATAACGTTATGGCGAGTCGTCTCTCGGTCCGCGAGCTCATCTGTGGCTACGGTACTATCGCCTCGTGAGCGCAAGAAGCGCATCCTTAGTGGGGCCGGAGCGCGATCGCACCCGGACCGCAGCCGAGTTCCGCCGCTTTCCCCGTTCGGTCGAGAGCTGCTGCGGGAGCAGGTCGTCGTGACGGTGCTGACGTTCTTCAACCACGCGGGCGGGGTCGCCAAGACCAGCTCAGTGCGCGATATCGGCTACGTTCTGGCGGAGGCGGGTAACCGGGTACTGCTCGTGGATACCGATCCGCAAGCGAACCTCACGCGTTGGCTCGGTGTCTCGGGCGAGATCGAGCTCGAGCAGACGATCTACCCGGCCGTGATGGCCAGCGACCCAGCCGGACAGCGGCTTCCTCCGGTTGCGCGCGTTCACGGGATGGACCTGATCCCCAGCAGCATCAAGCTCGCCGTGCTCGAACGCGAGCTCGTCGGTATCTTCATGGGCGTCGTGCGGCTGCGCGACGCACTGCGCAACGTGAGCGGGTACGACTACGTTCTCGTCGATCCACCGCCAAGTCTCGGTCAGCTATCGGCGCTCGCTGTCGTGGCGGCCGATCAGGTCGTGGTGCCGCTGCCTACGAACCGCAAGGGGCTGGACGGCCTTCCGACGGTGATGCGCATGGTCAAGGAGTACAGGAGGGCGGCCCCGGGCCTGGGAGTGGCGCTGTTCTTGCTCACGCAACATGACAGGCGCACGCGGCACGACCGCGAGAGCCTCAGTGTCATCGAGAGGCAGCTGAGCGCGGTGGCACCGGTGTCGACACCGCTCAACCAGCGGCCGGCTTACTACTCGGATGCGCAGGTGGAGGGGATGCCGGTTCCGGTGTACGCTCCGGGGAGCGAGGCCGACAACGAGATACGACGTGTGACCGACGAGCTCGTCGCGGCGCTGAAGGGATCGAGCGGTGGCTAGGCGCAAAGGAGAGATCGACAGAGCAGCGGTGTTCGAGGCCATCCTTGGCGACCTGGGCGACGATGTCGCTGAAGGACAGGGTCAGCTACTCGTACCGCTCAACGCCATCAGCTACAACCCGCGGCAGCCGCGCAAGCACGTTGCGCAGGCGAGTCTCGAGGAACTGGCCGCCTCGATCAGGGACAAGGGCGTGCTTGAGCCGGTGATCGTGCGCTCGGTCGGGCGTGGTTACGAGCTGGTGGCTGGCGAGAGACGGACTCGCGCCGCAGCACTCGCAGGTCTGGAGACGGTACCGGCGGTCGTGGTCGAGCTCGACGACAGACAGGCGCTCGAGGTCGCGATCGTCGAGAACCTGCAGCGAGAGGACCTCAACGCGGTCGAGGAGACCGAGGCTGTGCTGGGGCTGCTCGAGTTGGCTCTCGACCGCAGTCGCAGTGACGTCATCGCTCTGCTGCAGGCGCTTTACGGCGAGGAGCGGGGAAGACCGGCCAGCACGCGTTTCACCGAGACGGAGAAGGCCGAGGCGCAAGGGTTGTTCGGAAGACTCGGTCGTTTCAGCCTGAGTTCCTTCGTGAGCAACCGGCTTCCGATCCTCGACTTCCCGACGAGCGTGCTGGATGCGGTCAGGGACGGCAGGATCGCGTTCACCAAGGCGCAGGCCATCGCGCGCGTCGAGAACGAGCGCGAGCGCGACAGGCTGCTCGGAGCCGCTATCGCCGAGGGGCTGTCGTTGAGTCAGATCAGGCGGCGCATCACCGAGTTGCGTCGGTCGCCGACCGAGCAGCGCGAGTCCGGCGCGACGGTGAGCAGAGGGCTGGCCGACGAGGCGGCTCGGCAGGCGCTGGTAACCAGCACTAAGCGGTTGTTGAACCGCAGGAAGCTGGCGAGCCTGCCGCCCGAGAGGCTGCAGAGGGTCAGGCAGCTGCTAGAGGAGCTGCGTAACGAGCTGCAAGACGATTGAGCGAGGCGGCTTCGCAGAGACGGTCGTGCGAGACGACCGTCTCAGGTGCGGCAGCGGATAGCCTTGGCTCGGAGGGCGAGTATGTTGCAGATCGGTGAACTGGCGCCTGATTTCGCGCTACCTGACATGGAGGGCCGCATCTGGCGGCTAAGCGAGCAGAGGGGCAAGTGGGTGGTCGTCTACTTCTACCCGAAGGATGACACCCCTGGCTGTACGGTTGAGGCGTGCTCGTTCCGTGATGCGCTGCCGGAGTTCGAGTCGCGCGACGCGCAGGTCTTTGGTATCTCTACTGACGACGTCGAGAGCCACGAAGCGTTCAGTCGGAAGTTCGACCTTAACTTCCCGTTGCTGGCGGACCCGGAGCGTCAGGTGGTCGAGGCCTACGGCGCTTATGGCGAGAAGGTCATGGCAGGCAACACCTACATGGGGACGCACCGTCACAGCTACCTGATCGCCCCCGATGGCCGCATTGCGCGCATCTGGCGCGACGTCGTACCTGAGGTGCACGCCGAGGAGGTCAGGGCGGCCATCGATGAGTTGAGCGGCGCGACGGCATAGGGGTTAGGCGGTGCTCGAGGAGCGCGCGTTGAGAGGGATCGAGCGCGCGCTCCGTCGTTATGGCTGATCGGTCGCGCGCGCGCCGGCACGGAAACGGGAAAATGGCGGGACTCAGCCGTGTGGTTCGCCACTTGAGCCCTTGTCGGGGTTTGAAGGGGAAGACCTGGGTACCGGGAGGACTCGAGCTCGGTATCGCACCCCACGGTTGTTTTGCCACCAGGCCGGAGAGTCTCAGTGCCCGCGGAGTAGGGGAGAGGTCTGGCTGAGCCGTTGCCGGGGCGAGCTGAGATATGGGGAAACAAAGGGACTCGCGGCTGGAAATAGGGAAACGACGGTACTCGATAGCAGAAGTGGGGAATCAAGGGTACTGACCCAGCATAAGATTCGCGGTCTACTCAGCCTCCGTAGTGATAGCCGCGAACGCTGATGGGCAGGGGCAGCGCCGCGAGGGTCAGCGCCTTGATGACCGGCTGGTAACCGTCGTCCTCGACCGTGGCGTCGACGACCAGGAACGAAGACTCCCTCAGCAACGCCCGGTGGCTGGCCCACAGGTCGGGCGAGATGACCAGTTGCGCTCGTTGCGGGCCGTCCTCGATGACGAAGAAGGCGAAGCCTGCGGCCGTCGGCGGCTTCTGCCTGGCGACCACGAAGCCGGCGGTGCGCAGCACGGAGTGGCGGGAGCTGCGGCGGACGCGCCAGAGAGGCGCGCAGCCGAGCTCGCGCAACCGGTCCCTGACGAGGTCGGCGGGGTGGATCTCGAGGGGGCTGATGCGGGTCGTCTGGAAGTCCCATATGAATTGGTCGGAGGTGGGCAGCGGCGGTAGCGGCGGCGTCTCGGGCGTGCCACTGAAGAGCACGGGTGCGCCGGGTGCATGAGCCGTAGCCAGGACACCGACGCGGTAGAGGGCCTCGCGGCGCGGCTGAATGGCATCGAAGGTACCGGCTCTGGCCAACTGATCGAGGGCCTCGCGAGGCAACGCGACGCGCTGGTAGAGGTCGTCGACGTCGCGGTAGGGGCCGTGACGATATCGCTCGCGGAGGATCTCTGAGGCCATCTCGCTCGCGACGCCGGCGATCTCGGTGAGCGGAGGGCGGATGGCTTTGCTCGGCCGCACTTGAGTGAAGGATGGCTTGCCGTCGGCCGACGGGACTTGTCGGGAGCTGCGGGTGGACGTGCGCGGCGCGGTAGGGGAGACCAGCTCGCAGCGGTAGTGCGCCCCGCTGTGGTTGATGTCCAGGGGCAGGAACGGCACGCCCCAGGCTCTGGCCTCGTGCCGTTTCGTCAGCTGTGGCCACATGCCCGGCTCCTCGTTGAGGATGGCGGCCATGAACTCAGCCGGGTAGTGGATCCGCATCCAGCCGCTGGCGTAAGCGTGCTGCGCGAAGGTCCAGGCGTGAGAGGCGGAGAAGCCGAATCCCTGGTAGCCCTTGATCGCATCGAAAACCGCGTCGGCCTCCTCACGGGTGGCGTCGGTGTGTTTCATGCCCCGGGCGATGAAGTCCTCGCGGTAAGGCTCCAGATCGGGCAGCGAACCGCTCCAGTCGGAGACCTTCTTGCGGAACTGCGATGCCTCGTACCAGCTCATGCCCGTGAAGCTCACGGCGATGCGCAAGATGTCGTCTTGGAACAGCAGCACACCGAGGGTCCTGGACAGCACCTTCTCGAGGCTGGGGTGCCAGTAGGTGATCTCCTCCTTGCCTTGGCGCCGCCGCAGGTAGGGGTGGACCGTGCCCGACTGGATGGGCCCCGGCCGGATCAGCGCCACCTGATGGGCGAGGTCGTCGAGGCTGCGCGGCCGCATGGCGCGACTGGTCTGCATCTGGCTCGGGCTCTCCACCTGGAACAGGCCCAGCGTGGCCCCTTCGGCGATCAGGTCCCAGACGCGCTCGTCATCGGGCAGCTTGAAGAAGTCGAGCCATATGCCCTCGAAGCTGAACACCTCCTCGCGGGCGCGTTCCAAAGCCGACAACATGCGCAGGCCCAGCAGGTCGAGCTTGATCAGCCCCATGGTTTCCGCGTCGTCCTTGTCGAGCTGCAGCAGCCGGATGCCGCCGGTGGAGCGTTCCAACGGCGAGTGGTCGGTGAGCTCGCCGCGCACCATCACCACGCCGCCGGAGTGCGGCGACAAGTGGCGGGCATGCCCGCTCTCCATGCGAGACAGCAGGTCGAGCAGGACCGTCAGCACCGGCGCGTCGCCGAGCACCTCCCTGAACAGCTCCGCCGCCAAAGGCGCCCCCTTAGGGGAGTAGCCGCGAAAGTCGCGGCCCAGCACTTTGGTCAGGCGGTCGCGCAGCTCCTTGGGGAGGCCCAGGGCGCGACCCAGGTCCTGTATCGCCAGGGGCAGGCGGTAGGTGATCTTGTTGCAGACCATCGCCTCGGCGGTGACGCCGAAGCGCTCCTCCACCCAGGCGAGCAGGTCGTCGCGGCGCACCGACGAGACGTCGATGTCGATGTCAGGCATCTCCTTCATGCCCGTGTGCAAGAAGCGCTCGAAGAGCAGGCCGCTGTCGATCGGCTCGGCCTTGGTCACGTCCAGCAGGTGGCAGACGACGCTGGCGGCGGCCGACCCGCGGCCGGAGGCGAGGATGCCGCTGCGCTGGCAGAAGTCGGTGACCTCCGCCGCTACCAGGAAGAAGTCGGCGAGCTCGTGCCCGCGGATGATGTCGAGCTCGTAGCGCAGACGCTCCTCGGCTTCGGCCCTCGGCTCAGGTGCGGGGTAGCGCTTGGCGAGGGCGGCGTAGCAACGCTGCTCCAGATACTGTTGAGGGCTCAAGCCGGTCGGCACGCGCGCGCTAGGCGCCGAGATGCGCTCAGGCAGCAGATCGAAGCTCGCCTGCTCGGCGATCCAGGCGGCGGTCAGCCGACCTTCGGGGAAGGGGAGACGAGAGGCCACCTCGGCAGCCGACGGCAGGTGCTGACAGGCATTCTGAGGCCGCCGCTCGTGCGGCTCCTGCACGCTGATGCCAAGGCGCGCGCAGGTCAGAGCGTCGTAGAGGCGGTAGTCGGCCGCCTCGGCGTAACGCACCTCGGGCGCGATGACGACCTGCAGCGCATGATGGTGAGCCAGGCGCCGGATCACGCTGGCGCGGCGCGAGTCCCAGCGGTAGCGGTCGTGGAACAGCTGCAGGTAGAAGCGCTCGCCGAAGGCATCCTTGAGGAGGGCGAGCAGGCGCTCGAGCTCGCCGAGGCGGCGCTCTGCGAGGAGAGAGGCGACCACCCCGTCGCGCGGCCCGCTGAGGAGGATGACGTCCTCGGTGTGTGCGAGCAGCGCGTCTAGGTCGACGACTCGATCTTCGCGGCGTTCTTCGTGCACGCGAACATCGCCGCGAGGCGATGACAGGGCTTGCTCCTCGGGCGCGTGCAGCAGCGTCAGAAGCCGGCAGATGGTGCGGTAGCCGGCCTTCGAGGTGGCGATCAGCACGAACGGGTACGCCGCGCCGCCGATCGCGACCGGCACGGTGGCGCCTATCAGCGCTTTGATGTCGTAATCCCGCGCCGCCTGGTATAGCTCGACACCGCCGGTGATGTTGGCGTCGTCGGTCAGCGCCACGTGGCTGTAGCCGAGCTCTGCCGCCCGTCTCACCAGCGTGGTGGGGCTGGCGGTTCCCGCGCCGAAGCTGTAGTACGAGTGGACGTTGAGCAGAGCGGTCAGTCGCTCGTCTTGGCCAGCCACCACGCGTCTCCCTCTTGGAACAGCTCCAGCCTGACGCCGTCGACCAGCTCGACGAGGTAGTACTCACGGCTGATCTCGCCCTCCCACCAGTGCCCGTCGTAGCGCCACTGATCGAGGACGCGCGCGACGCTACGAGGCCCGGGCGAACGCGACCGGCTCGGGTGGCCGGGTCGGGAGTGGGAGTCCCAGCTCACCGTGGCGGGTGTCGGGCGCTCGCTCGGGATCGATGTGTTGAAGGCCGCGGTGCTCGAGGTCGAAGTGTTCAAGGTCACCGTGGCGGGTGTCAGCAACTGGCGCATGAGACCTCGTGATCGTGAGAGAGGCGGGCGAGGTGATCGGTATGGCGTCGCCCTGGGCCGGCTCGAACAGCGGCACGGCGGTAGCGGCGGCGCGCTGCGCGCCCGGTGTGGTGACGCGCGTGAGAGACGGGTTCGCCGCGGTTCTCACGCGCGCCGTGGGGCGAGCCCCGGGCCGCCGAGGGCGACGAGACCCAGCGGCGGGAGCCAAGGAGGCCTCGGCGACCTCGAGGTCGCCGGCGTAGGCTTGCCAACTCCACGCCAGGTCGTCGGCTTGGGCGTACGGGTCGCACCATGTCAGACGCTTGGGAGCTTGCGGGAAGCGCTGGAAGGTCGCCTCGAGCGCCCGGTGACGACGTTCGCGCTGCGGCCACAAGCCCTCTTGCAGCGCCAGTCTGGCAGGGCCGGCCAACTCGATGGTCAGCCGCTCGATGCTCTGGCCGGCGACGTCGCCGTCTTGTAGCGCGAAGAGGGCCTGCTGACGGATCTGCCGCGCTTCGGTGAGGGGGCGCTTGCTGAGCCGAGTGGTGCGGTGCTCCTCGCTGCCGAGCTCGGTTATCAGGGTCAGGCGATGCGAGGCGCGGCCGTCGAGCGCGCGCTCCAGCTCCGATGAGAGGCGCTCCAGCGCGGGGATGAGTTGGCGCGGCTCGCGGATCGGGTACCGGAACGCCAGCGAGCGCGCCAGCGTCTCGGGCAAGCTGAACGGCCTCAGGGTGTCGCGCCGCGGACCGTGCAGGTACGAGAGCAGCGCCTCGCCCTCTTCCGCCAAGTAGGAGCGCACCTGCGCGGCCGTCCAGGCGGCGAGGTCGGCCACGCTGCCTAGCCCGAGCCATTCGAGGCGTGTGAGGTTGCGCGCGCTCAGCGCGACGCCTTTGAGGAAACGCAGCGGCAGGCGTGCGAGGAAAGCGGCCTCGCTCTCCTCGTCGGGGGAGACGTGCCTGCAAGCGCCGGGGCTCGTTGCCAGCGCCGCCAACTCGGCCATCTCGCAGCTCTGGGCAACGCCGACGCTGACGTCGAAGCGACGCGCCACCTCAGCGGCCTCTTCAGGGTCTATCTCGATGAAGGCAAGCCCGCGGCGTGCGCTTTCCAACCACGGCGTGATGGCATGCAGTTCCGCGAGGAGCTCGTGCCAGCCGTGCTGCAGGTCCGGCTCGGTGGCGGAGGTGACCCGCAACCCCTCGACCCTGAGGCGCGCGCCTTCTAAGAGCATGCCGGGGCTTATGCCGCGGCGATGTGCCAGGGCGTTGGCATGCAGGACGCGTCCATCCTCGACGTGCACCAACGGTGCGCACGCCAGGTCGTCAGGCTCGGAGCGGCACGCCAGGTAGAGCGGCAGCGGGGCGAAGCTGAGCGCGGCGATCATCGGCCGACCACGAAGGGTAGCGGCTGAGGGTAGCCGCATGGAGCCGAGCGAAGACGGATAGGCAACCGCGGGCGCGCTGCGGGCGAGTGGCCTGGGCGGCGCGGCGAGGGCGGCAGGGATCGGGCCTGCGCGCTTGAGAGTGACGGTGATAGCATTACCTCGCACCTGACGGTAGGAACGCGATGAAGCGTCCCGCTGGAGGGCGGAGAAGGGCACATTCCCTTGCTTGGCGGCGGTGGATGTGTCCTTCGTTCTTGAGGGCTGGAAGCGGCTACTCCCGCGCGATGATCAAGCTCCACCTCCATCGAGCAGCAGCGCCTGAACCGCCTCACCGCGCAGCAGGCCGCGCATCACGCCGTCTATGTGAAGCTCAGCGGGCGGCACGACGATGGTGGGGTAGGTGGGGTTGTGAGGGCGGAGCAGGTAGCGCCTGGGCTTGCTGCCGCTCTCCCACTCCAGGTACTTGAGCGTGCTCTCGTCCTCCCCGACGCGCACGGCGCAGATCTCACCGGAGCGTTGCGGCTGGGCGCGTTGGAGCAAGACCACGTCCCCATGCTCGATGCGTTCGGCCATGGAGTCCCCGCGCACGCGCAGACCGAACGCCTCCGGCAGCGCCTTCAGCGCGAGGCGGCCCTCCGGCTCCGGGTAGCTGCCGACCGGCACGCCGGCGGCGATCTCACCGAAGAGCGGTAGGCCGCGGGGGGTGGAGCGCAGCGTCAGCCGAGGGCTGCGACCAGGACCGCGGCTCTCGAGCGTCAACTCTCCCTTGGCCTGCAGGGCGCGCAGATGCTCGTGGAGAGTCGGATAACTGATGCCGAAGCTGCGCGCCAGCGCGGTCAGCTCCGGCTGACCCCCATCGCGCTCTTGCGCGCTGCGCAGCGCCTCCAGTATCTGCAGTTGACGGATTGGCCGCGGTGGCATGCCGGCTCCCCTCTATCACCCTTAGAAACTAAGGGTAACACAGGTTAGGGGTCGGCGGCCCGGCTGTCAACCCGGGCTGGAGCCTAGAGCGAGGGGAGGTACGGCGATGCCGCCGCCGACGTCACAGGTGCCGATCGACGGTGCTGCGCACGGCCTCGCGAGGATCGCGGAACGATTCGGGTCCGAAGCTCGCCTCTGGACCGACGATCTCGTTGCCGGGCAGCGCGATGCCGAAACCCTGCACGTGGCTGACGCCGAGGGAGACGAGCTCCTGGCACACCGAGAGGTCCTCGATGCCCTCGGCGACGACGATGGGGAAACGCTCAGAGACCGCCGTCACGAAGCTCCTGACGCGCGCGGCGTGCTCGCGGTCGGTGAGCAGCTGCACGACGCTGCGGTCGAGCTTGACGCCGTCGATCGGAGCTCCGGAACGCGACCTGAGATCGAGGTCCTGAGGCGTCACGTCGTCGAGCAAGACGACGTCGCAGCGCTCACGGATGCGCTTCACGCAGCCCCACAGCGCGGCGGCGTCGTACACGGGTTGCTCGGTGAGCTCGATGCGAAGCCGCGAGCGCACCCCGGGCAGGAGGCGCTGAAGCGTGCTGAGCGCGACCGGATGCATGACCTGAGCCGGGCTCAAGTTGACGGACAAGACTATGTCGGGAACTGCCGCGACCACGGCAGCGGCCCGCTCCAGCGTGAAGCGCGTGAAGGCGCCCTGCCGGGCGGGGGTGAGAAGCCGTGGCAGCACCTCGGCGGGACCGCGCAACTCCCCGGCCGGGGAGCGCCATCTGAGCAGGGCCTCCGACCAGCCGCCGCAGCCGCCGTCGACGGGAACTATCGGCTGGTAGGCGAAACCTAGATCGTCGAGCTGCGGGAACTCGCCCTCGAAGCTAGCTCGACGCACTGTGCGGCCCGTTGACTTAGAGAGCGACCCGGCTCAGCCGGGATCGTAGTCGCCGGCCTGGTGACCGCCGTCGGCGAGGATCGCCACGGGAACCCCGAACGAGCCGCTGATACCGACGGCCCCAAGGGCCAAGGCGGCGAACGCGAGGGCGGTGAACAGCTTGCGGACGGTTCTGTTGGCGGCCATGAGGACTCCTCCTGCGGCGTTGAGGTCTAACGTTCTCACCACTGCCGTGCAAGCTACCTGCCGGGCCGCTTCAAACCCGCTTCAGGCCCAGGCCTGCGCTATCGAGCGCTGTTGAAGCGCGGCGAACGCTAGCGTCTAGGCGCAACAGGAGGTACCGACATGGAGCGACGCGAAGCGCGGCGCCTGCTCGAGAAGAGCACGGACTTCAAGTTCGAGGGCGACAAGGTGATGCTCAGAGACAGGCGCATCATCGCGGCCGTCGAGGCGTCAGCGCATGAAGCCAGCGAGTGCCCGGAGTACTTGCCGACCGGCCGCGTCGGTCACGACGCCCGTCTCACCGCCTGAGAAGACGGTGACCAGCCGCCAGCGGCTATCCTTGGGGCAACATGTGGTTGCCCCGCGTGGTCGCCGCCGTAGCGAGCTCGACGAGGCCCGTGGCCATCGTCGGAGGAGAGCCGGTCGGTGCTCCGTTCGTCATTGATGCCCTGCGCGAGCAAGCTCGCGTTGCCTGGTTCGAGGTTGGGGGATCGATACGGGATGATGTCGTCGCGCAGGGCAACACTTTAGCGCGAGCCGTCAACGCGGTCATGCCAGGGCAGTTGCTGACCACGGCGCTGCCCTACAGCTCCCACCTGAGCGCCATGAGGCGCCACAAAGACGCGATCCAGCCGCTCTGGCTCGTCGCCACGCTCACCGTGGACTCGCAGCCGCTGGTCGAGGAGCTCCTCGACCTCCACGAGCACGGGTACCGGCTGGCCCTGGACATCCGTGGCGAGTCGTCCGTCGCCGAGGACGTGCTCGGCCGCTGCGCCCTGTTCGGGCCGGAGGAGCTGCACCTGCCGCTCGACGAGGCGCGGCAGGTGGCTCCTCGGATGCTGCCGCCACGCGAGGTGGAGCGCCTATGGCGCGCGACCAGCGGACGCTTCGGCGACTTCACGCGCGAGGTGCTCAGAGCCGCAGGCCTGCCGCGAACGCTGATCCCGTCGGCTCACGGCTCGCTCGTCGACGAGCGCGACGCTCTCGCTGTCGAACCCGCTCAGGCCGTCCATGCGCTGCGGCGCGAGGGCGAGCTGGTCGCGGCCCTCGAGCTCGCGGTGCTGAAAGCCCCACAGCTCGTCGACGAGCTGCTGCGCCAAGCCGGGCCGCGCTACCAGGAGGACGGCCTGCTGGCACGCCTTCACCTGCTGCTCTCCGCCCTCGACGAGCCGTACTCGCTGAGCGAGAGGGTGCTCGAGTGGCGCCTCGTCGCCGCGTTCCACGCGGGGGAGACGGCCGAAGTCGTGAGCGACGTCGACGCTCACCTGGAGACGCACATCGCTCCCGACCTGAGGGCGCGCCGCGCCGGCACGATGCAGCGCACGGCGGGCTTCGTGCTCGCGCAGCAGGCGGCCGAGGCGAAGCGGTCGCCGCTGACCGTGTGGCAGTATGGGCGGCTGCATCCCAACCACGAGGCTTCGGTCGAGCTGCTGCGCGAGGCGGTGCAGCTCGCCGACGACCAGGGCACGCGCTACGAGGTGGCGCGCAACGCGGACACGCTGGCCGCCAAGCTCTACCAGGTGGGCCAGTTCGCCGGCGCTGCCTCCTGGGCGAGATGGGCTCTGGACGTGTTCGACGGCGAGCAGCTTCACGACGGCCCCAGGCGGTTGCTGATCCTCAACAACCTGGCGGCGGCCCGCATCTTGTCCGGCGACCTCGTCGGGCTCAGGCGCAGCCTCGAGGACGCCTTGGCGCTCGTCGAAGGCAACCTTCCCGGTTTGGCGACGATGTTCAGAGGCACCGTGGCCATGCTCGAGCTGGCCGAGGGGCGGCCGGAAGCGGCTCTACGAGCCATAGCGGCGACCTACGACGCCAGCCCGCGGCGCCACCGCGCGCGGTTCGGCTACCAGTACGTCCGCGTCCTCCTCGAGTTGGGACGCCTGGACGAGGCGCGACAGGTCGCCGCCGACGTCTCCGAGGTCAGCCGGGGCGGACCGCCGCACGAGCCCTCGCTGGCGGCTCTGGCTCGCGGCATGGTCGGCGCCATCGACGGGGCCGAGCGAGCCGTCTGGGACCTCACCGAAGCGATGATCGACCCGCTGCTGACGGCCGAGCAGCGGCTCCCAGCCGCCCTCTACTACCTGATCGTCTCGGGTGGAGCCGCTCACAACGTGCCCGCGGACCTCGCCCAGGTGCTCGGCACTCTGCACCCAGTGGCGCTGCACGTGCTCAGCGGTCCGGCCGCCGCCTTCGCCGGGGTGTGGCCGACGCTGGCCACGACCTCGCCCGCCTCCGCCTTGGAGCTGGCTTTCCTCGGGCGGACGGCGTGCCGTTACCAGGGCGTCCCCGTGACCTTGGCGCCCCGGCTCGCCGAGGTGACGCTGGCTCTCGCCCTGCATCCTGACGGCATAAGCCGGGACGAGCTGAACGACTTCCTGACCCCCGAAGGCCGCGAGCCGTACTCGAGCGGCGGGATCCGGGGCATGATGACGCGCCTGCGAGGGATCTTGCCGGTGAGCGACGCGCCGTACCGGATCACGGTCCCCTATCAAGCCGACGTGCTGATCCTCAGGAAGCTCCTCGGCGCCGGCAAGGTGAGGGAGGCCGCCGCGCTGCTGCGCGGGCAGCTGCTGCCGTTCAGCGAGGCCCCGGGCGTCGTCGAGCAGCGCTGGGCGCTAGAGGAGCAGCTGAGACAGGCCGCGCTGATGAACGGCGACCCAGAGGTCCTCTACGACCTGGCCGAACGGCTCGGCGACGACCTCGAGTTCTGGGAGGCCACGGCCGACGCGCTCGGCTCGGGCGACCCACGCCTAGCCCTGGCTCGCGCCCGCGTGAGACGGCTGGAGGAGGCTTACGGGCTCTCTCAGGGCCGAGCGGTCAACTGAGCCGCCAACGCTTCGAGCTCCTCGACGTAACCCTCCACCACCGCGAAGGCGCGCTCGATCGGCTGCGGGGTCGTGAAGTCGAGCCCGGCTATCGCCCACGCCTCGACGGGCGACACCGAGGCGCCGGCGCGCAAGAACGCCAGGTAGCGATCCACCGCGCCGTCGACTCCCTTGCGCACGTCGTCGGCCAAGGCGGCCGCGGCGGCGATGCCGGCCGCGTACTGGAACGTGTAGAAGGGCTCGTACAGGTGCCCGAACTGTGCCCAGGTGGTGCCGGTACGCTCGTCGGTCGCGATCTCGTCGCCATAGCCCTCTTGGAAGAGCCCGCGCATGATCTCGTTGAGGCGACCCGAGGTCAGACCCTCGCCACGCTCGACGGCCCTGTGCACCTCGAGCTCGAAGCGCACCAGCGTCGGCATGATGAAGAAGTAGCGGTGGAAGTT
>CAYYOK010000015.1:0-41159 GCA_964473205.1 uncultured bacterium
TCCGGGCCCGTCTCCGCAGGCTCAACCGCTAGGCTCAACGGCTCCGCCACCCGTAGCGCCTGCGCCTCGAACTCGAGGCCGACCTTGCCGTTGTACTCGTTCTCGCGCAGGCTGCAAGCGACGTTGACCGCCGCGCCGAGCGGCAGCGCGCCCGCGTGCTCGCCCATGCGCCAGGCGACGCCCTTGATGCCCGCGACGCGCAGCTGCAGGGTGCTGCCCTCCTTGCCGACGGCGCGCGCCAGCTCGAGCCGGTCGGTGAGCGCGAAGAGCGGCTCGGCGTGACCCTCGCCGAACGGCTCCAGGTCCCTGATCGCGCGGTGCAGGTCCATCACGACCTCCGACGGCGAGAGCACCGCGTCGACGACGACGGTGCGCTCCGGCACGGGGTGCGCCGCGACGAAGTCGTTGACGGCGGCGCGGAAGGCCGGGAAGCTGCCCATGTCGAGGGCGAAGCCAGCGGCCTGCTCGTGGCCGCCGAAGCGCAGGAGGTGGCCGGCCGCCGCGCGCAGCCCTCCGACAGCGGAGATGCCCGGCGTCGAGCGCACGCTGCCCTTGCCATCGGTTGCGATGTACACGGGCTTGTAGAAGCGCTCGAGCAGCTTCGCCGCCACGATGCCCATGACGCCGGCGTGCCAGCCGGGCTCGGAGAGGACGACCGCGGGCGCGCCCTCGTCGACCATGCCGAGGGCGTGCTCGTACATCTCGTCTTGCACCCTGCGGCGGTCCTGGTTGCGAAGCTCGAGGTAGGCGGCTAGCTCTCTGGCCTGGCGCTCGCTTGCCGTCGTCAACAGCGTCAGAGCCTTGTCCGCCTCGCCGAGCCGGCCGGCGGCGTTGAGGCGCGGCCCCAGCACGAACGCGACGTCGCGGGCCGACGGCTCGCGGCGCAGCTTGGCGCTCGCCACCAGGGCGCGCACCCCGGCCCAGCGCGAGTCGCTCATGCGCGCGAGACCCTCGCGGATCAGCGCCCGGTTCTCGCCCAGCAGCGGAGCCACGTCGGCGATGGTGCCCAAGGTGGCGAGGTCGGCGTACTCCAGCGGCGGCTCCAGGCCGAGGCGTTGCCGTACCGCCCACAGCAGGTGGAAGGCGACCCCGGCGCCGGTGAGTTGCGGCAGGCCGTGGCGCGCCAGCGGCGAAAGGCCGGGGTGCACGACCAGGCAGCCGGGCAGCTCCTCGCCGGGCGCGTGGTGGTCGGTGACGATGACCTCGACGCCCGCGGCGGTCAGCTGCTCGACCTCGGCCAGGTTGGACACGCCGCAATCCACGGTTATGAACAGCCCGGCGCGCGCGGCGTGCTCGGGCACGCGGGCCGGGTGGATGCCGTAGCCGTCGCTGAGCCTGTCGGGAATGAACGCGTCGGCGTGCGCGCCCAGCTCGCGCAGTCCCAGCAGCAGCAGAGCCGTTCCGCTGATGCCGTCGGCGTCGTAATCGCCGTGGATCAGCACGCGCCGCTTGCTCGCCAGCGCGTCGGCGATGCGCTCGGCCGCCGCGCGCAGGGACGGGTTCGGGCTCAGCTCCAGGCGTGGGTCCAGGTGGTCGGGGGCGTCGTCGCGCAGACCCCTCGCCCACAGCATCGCGGCCACCGAGGGCGGAACGCGCAGCGAGCGGCTCAGCGCCTCGACGGCGGCCGGCGGCGCGGCCGCCCTGACCGACCACCTGGCGCCGGCCGGGAAGCCGGTGGCGGCAGCCATCAGGCTCCAGCCGTCGCCGCGGTCTGGCTCTGGGCGCTCCGGCGTGGCATCAAGCAGTCGTGTCGTCTGGTTCTGCGTCGAAGCTGGCGCCGCGGTCGGGGATCACCGCGACCTCTGGCTCGTACGGGTAGAGCGTCGCGCGTGTCACGTTCGGCGCCGACAGGCGGGCGTTGGCTTCGTCGAGCTCCTTGGCGAGACGCCGCACCTCGCGGCCGCGGCGCCAGGAGGCCAGGGCGCTGGGCGCGAAGCCGATCAGCCAGCCGGCCAGGAGCGCCAGGACGACCACCAGCGAGACGGGCAGCAGCGGCAGGAAGATGCGCGTGAGGGGCAGCTCGACGAGCACGGGGTTGGCGCTGTGGAAGAGCCACAGGTAGAGCGCCAGCAGCAAGATGAGCAGGACCTGGACAACCCTGACGGCTTTCACGCGCTACCTCCGGGAGCAAGTCTACCGCAAGCTTCCGTGAGCCCGAGGTGGTGGCGTGAGGGCGCGACCGGACCCCCGGGACCGGCTAGACTGCGTGGCTGTGGGAACGATAGCTGCCACGCTCGCTCCATCCAGGCCGTCCGTGCCGAGTTCCGGCAAGGTGCTGGTCGGCATGTCGGGCGGCGTGGACTCCTCGGTGGCGGCGGCTCTGCTCAAGGAGCAGGGCTACCAGGTCGTCGGCAGCATGCTGCGCTTCTGGCCCGACGACCGCGAGGAGGGCGCCTTCGACCTCTGCTGCAGCCCCGACGCCGCCTACGATGCCAGACGCGTGGCCGACGAGATCGACGTACCGTTCTATCTACAAGATTTCAGGGACCGGTTCCAGGAGATCGTCATCGAGCCGTTCATCCCCGCGTACGAGGCAGGCAGCACGCCGAACCCGTGCGTCTGGTGCAACAGGCACATCAAGTTCGGGGACTTCGTCCGCCGGGCTCAGGCGTTGGAATGTGACTTCATCGCGACGGGGCACTTCGTCAAGCGCGTCGATGGACCGGCCGGCGTCGAGCTGCACCGCGGCCTGGACGACGACAAGGACCAGACGTATTTCCTGTGGGCGTTGCCGCGCGAGCTGCTGCCCTACCTGCTGTTCCCGCTCGGCGACCTCACCAAGGAGCAGGTAAGGGGGATGGCGCGTGAGCGAGACCTGCTCACCGCGCGCAAGAAGAGCTCCTCGGGCCTCTGCTTCATCCCGACTACCGTCAAGGACTACCTGCTCGCCAACACCGCCACCGAGCCGGGAGACGTCATCGACGCCGCCGCCGGTGGCGCCGTGGCAGGCCGGCACCAGGGCGCGACGCTCTACACCATCGGCCAGCGCAAGGGGCTCGGGCTGTTCAAGTCCCACCTCGAGCGCTACGTGATCGAGGTCAGGCCCGCCGCCAACGAGGTCGTCGTCGGCACCAGGGAGATGTGCCAGTGGAGCAGCCTGACCGCCGAGCGCAGCAGCTTCCTCGCCGCGGAGCCCGAGCTGCCCACGCGCGTGCAGGCGCAGGTCCGTTACCGGCAGAAGCCGGAACCGGCCACGCTGAAGCTGCTCGAGGACGGGCGCTTCGAGCTGGTCTTCGACCGCCCGCAGTTCGCCGTCGCACTGGGGCAGTCGGCGGTCTTGTACCAGGGCGAGAGGCTGCTGGGCGGCGGGGTTATAGCGGCCCGTTCCTGAGCGCCGACACCTGAACGGCATGCTCCTAGCCGTGCGCGCGGCGCCCGGGATGGCCGCAGTGCGGCCCCGCGCGCACTATGATGTCTGGCAGGAGGCCAACTGATGGGCAGTATCGTCGTGCTAATCGTGTTGGCGGCGCTGGTGCTCTTCGCCGTCAGCATCTACAACCGCATCATCCAGCTCGAGAACCGCATCGAGAACGCCTGGAGCCAGATCGACGTCCAGCTCAAGCGCCGCGCCGATCTGATCCCCAACCTGATCGAGACGGTCAAGGGCTACGCCAGCCACGAGCGCGCGATCTTCGACGAGGTCGCCAACGCCCGTGCTGCGATGGTCAGCGCCAAGGGCGTCGACGAGTCGGCCTCGGCCGCCAACATGATGTCGGCCGCTCTGGGCCGGCTGTTCGCCATCGCCGAGGCTTACCCGGACCTCAAGGCGAACCAGAACTTCGCCATGCTGCAAGAGGAGCTCTCCGGCATCGAGAACAAGATCGCGTACGCGCGCCAGTTCTTCAACGACGCCGTGCTGCAGTACAACAACACCATCGAGACGGTGCCTGGCAACTTCTTCGCCGGGCCGATGAACAAGAAGCCGCACGTGTTCCTCGAGATCCCCGAGGAGAACCGCGCGGTGCCGCAGGTCTCGTTCGGCACGACCTGAGTCGGGCGTAAACCAGACGAATGGCAGCCCAGCGCGGCACGTTCGCGCTGGGCTGAGCTTTGGCGCAGCCGAAGCGTTCGGGCTGTGACCGAGCCTCGAGGCGAGCCCGCCGCTTCGCCGTGGAAGACCCGTAATGACGGGACATCTGGACCTGGTAGGGCTGGCGTATCCTAGGGTCGAGCAGAGAAGGAGGGGTACATGAAGAGGCTACTCGTACTGCTGGCGGCGCTGGCGGGGACGCTGGCGTTCGCCCAAAGCCAGCTCGAGATCTTCTCGTGGTGGGCCGGTGACGAAGGACCGGCGCTGGAGGCCCTGATCGATCTGTACGCCGCGGAGCACCCCGACGTGGAGGTCATCAACGCCACGGTCACGGGCGGCTCCGGCGTGAACGCGCGCGCGGTCCTGAAGACCCGCATGCTCGGCGGCGACCCGCCTGACTCGTTCCAGGTCCACGCCGGTCAGGAGCTGATCGGCACCTGGGTCATCGCCAACCGCATGGAGGACCTCAGCGACATGTTCGCCGAGCAGGGTTGGCTCGACGCGTTCCCCGCCGGCCTCATAGAGCTGATCTCGACAGAGGACGGGATCTGGAGTGTGCCCGTCAACATCCACCGCTCCAACGTGCTCTGGTACGTCCCGGCCAACCTAGAGAGTTGGGGCGTGACCGTGCCGGCCGACTGGAACGAGTTCGTCGCTGTGACCGGCCCTGCACTGCAGGCGGCCGGCGTCACGCCGCTGGTCGTCGGTGAGAACTGGACCGTCCAGCACCTGTGGGAGTCCGTGGCGTTGGCCGAGCTCGGCCCCGAGCGCTGGGGCGACCTGTGGACCGGCGAGCTCGCCTTCGACAGCCCTGAAGCCACCGCCGTGTGGGACGTGTTCGACCAGGTCTTGGCGTTCACCAACGCCGACGCTGCCGGCCTCTCGTGGCAGCAGGCCACCGACCGCGTGGCCAACGGCGAGGCCGCCTTCAACGTGATGGGCGACTGGGCCGCAGGCTACCTGGCCACGACCCTGCGTCTGGAGCCCGGCAGCGGTTTCGCCTGGGCCGCCTCGCCCGGCACCGACGGCGTGTTCATGCTGCTCGCCGACTCGTTCGGACTGCCGATCGGAGCGCCCAATCGCGAGGCCGCCATCGCCTGGCTCGAGCTCACCGGCTCGCGCGTCGGTCAGGACGCCTTCAACCCGCTCAAGGGCTCGATCTCGCCGCGGCTCGACTCCGACCTGAGCATGTACAACGCCTACGGCCAGTCGGCGGCCGCCGACTGGCAGAGCGACGCGCAGGCCGGCTCGCTGGTGCACGGCACGGTCGCCAACGAAGAGTTCATGAGCGAGTTCGCGACCGTCGTCGAAACCTTCCTCAGCAGCCGCGACTCCGCCGAGGCCGCCAGCCTGGCGCAGGAGCTGGCCGAGAGGACCGGCATCGCCCGCTGACCGTCAGCGGCTGGGCCGTCGAACGCGGCCCATGGCCGAGTCGATTGACCGAGAAGGGCGGCCGCCTCTGGCTCGAGAGGCCGCCCTTCTCTCATAGCTACGGACACCACGGCGAGGAGTGGAGCGATGAGACGTAGCAACGACCGCCTCACGGCGTTCCTCATGCTGTTGCCTTCGCTGGTGCTGCTCGCGATCTTCGTCTACGGTTTCATCGGCCGCACCGCTTACACCTCCGTCACCGACTGGGGGAGCAACCCGGCCCAGGCCCTCGCGCTCGAGCCGCAGCTCGAGACGGTGGGGCTCGAGAACTACCGCAACCTGTTCACCTCGCGCTTCAACGCGCGCTTCCGCCAGGACCTCGTCAACACCTTCTTCTTCACCCTGTTCTTCCTGGCGGGCTGCCTCGGCCTGGGCCTCGGCCTGGCGATCCTGCTCGACCAGAAGGTGCGCGGCGAGGGCATCTTCAGGACCATCTTCCTGTACCCGTTCGCGCTGGCGTTCATCGTGACCGGCACGATATGGCGCTGGATGCTGCAGCCGCAGGGCGGCGTCAACGTGTTGCCCACGCTGGTGGGCCTGCCCAAGCTGGAGCTGCCGTGGCTCACCACGCGGCAGCAGGTGTGGCGCTTCAACTGGCAGGACGTGCCCGCCTTCATCGCCGTCGCTGTCGCCGTGGTCCTGCTGGTCCTGGGCTGGCGCGCCTGGCGCGGCGGCCGACGAGGGCGAGGCGCCGCGCTGTTGCTGGTTGGCACCGGCCTGGGAGGGTGGGCCGCGCTCGGCGCTCCGGGCGTGAGCATCCTGCCCTACGCCGAGTTGCACGGGTTCAACGTCGCCTTCATCGGCATCGTGCTGGCGGCGGTGTGGCAGATGTCGGGCTACACGATGGCGCTATACCTGGCCGGCTTGCGCGGCGTCTCCGACGACCTGCGCGAGGCGGCTCGCGCCGACGGCGCGAGCGAGTGGCAGCTCTACCGCCATGTCATCCTGCCGCTGCTGGGGCCGATAACCCTCTCTGCGATGATCATCCTCGGCCACATCAGCCTGAAGATCTTCGACCTCATCTGGGCGATGGCCGGCGCCGACAACGCCGTCACCGACGTGCCGGCGCTGCTGATGTACCTGCGCAGCTTCCGTGCCAACCAGTTCGCCAGCGGTGCCGCCATCGCGATGGTGCTGTTGGTGATGGTGGCCGCCGTGATCGTGCCGTACCTGTGGACGAGCCTGCGCAAGGAGGTGCGGCGATGAGCCTGCTGCTCGAGGAGGGACGCAGGTCCTCCGTCAACGTCGGTCGTCCAGCCGGGCAGCGGCGGTGGGGCCGCATCCTGATCTACGCGCTCCTCGTCCTCGCGGCGCTGTTCTACCTGCTGCCCATCTACCTGGTGGTCGTGACCGCGTTCAAGGAGCCTGGTCAGATCCAGCTAGCCTCGACCTGGCAGCTGCCCGAGACGTGGAACTGGAGCAGCTTCACGGTCGCGTGGCAGGCTTTCTCGCCCAAGCTCCTCAACAGCCTGGTGCTGGGGGTCTGCGCCACGGCAGGCTCTGCTCTGATGGGCTCGCTCAACGGCTACGTGCTGTCCAAGTGGAGCTTCAGGGGCGCCAACGTCGTGTTCCCGCTGATGCTGTTCGGCATGTTCATCCCGTATCAGTCGATCCTGATCCCGTTGTTCCAGTTCCTGCGCGACCTCGGCCTCTACGGCAGCATCTGGGGTCTGGTCCTGACTCACATAGTCTACGGGCTGCCGATAACGACGCTGATCTTCCGCAACTTCTACGCCGAGATCCCCGACGAGATGCTGGAGGCCGCCAAGATCGACGGCGCCGGCTTCTTCGGCATCTACAGGCGCATCATCTTCCCGTTGTCGATGTCCGGCTTCGTGGTGGTGATCATCTGGCAGTTCACGCAGATCTGGAACGAGTTCCTGTTCGCCGTCACGCTGTCGAGCCAGGCGAGTCAGCCCATAACAGTGGCGCTCGCGCAGCTCGCCGGTGGGGAGGCGGTCAGGTGGAACCTGCCGATGGCCGGCGCCATCCTCGCCGCCCTGCCGACGCTGCTGATCTACGTGGTGCTTGGGCGCTACTTCATCCGCGGTCTGCTGGCCGGCTCGGTGAAGGGGTGACGGTGGTCAGGCGGCGGCTCGGTTAGCATGAAGGCGTTGAGAGCACCAGCCAAAGAGCCGCTGCCCGACGTCTTCACCGACCCGGCGTCGGGTAGGCGGATCAGCCTGCCGGACTACCAGGCCGCCAACGCGCGCATGTCGTGGCTGATGGCGCTCGTCATGATGGCGCTGCTGGCGGTCATCGCCTACCTGGTGGCTCAGGTCGTGGACGCCGCCGCCACGGGCCTGTTCGTCGGGGTGGCCCTGATCATCGGCGCCGGGCAGGGCCTGGTCGGCTTCTACTTCTCCGACAAGATCGCCCTGGCCGCCTCGGGCGCGCGCAAGGCCACGGTAGAGGAGCACCGCTACCTGGTCAACGTCACCGAGGCCGTCGCGATCGGCGCCGGGGTCCCGATGCCCGAGCTGTACGTGATCGACTCGCCGGCGCCCAACGCCTTCGCCACCGGCCGGAACCCGCAGCACAGCGCGATCGTCGTGACCAAGGGGCTCATCGACCTCCTCGACCGCCAGGAGCTCGAGGGGGTAGTGGCGCACGAGATGGCGCACGTGCGCAACCACGACATCCGCTTCATGTCGATGCTCGTCGCGACGGTCGGGGCCATCCTAGTCCTGCGCGACCTCGCCATGCGCTGGTCGTTCTGGGGCGGGGGAGGCAGGTCGAGCAGCAGGCGCCGCTCGGGTGGCGGCGGCGATGCCAAGGGCCAGGGCGTGATGCTCATCCTGCTGGTGCTGCTCCTGATCCTCGCGCCGCTCCTCGCCACCCTCCTGCGCCTGGCGGTCAGCCGCAAGCGCGAGTACCTGGCGGACGCGACGGGCGCGTACATCACCAGGAACCCGGAGGGCCTCGCCAGCGCGTTGCAGAAGCTGGCCGGCTACAGAGGCCCGCGCCTCGAGGTCAGCGAGGGCGTGAGGCACATGTTCTTCGTCAACCCACTGTTGGACCAGAACAGCTCGGAGATGTTCGCCACGCACCCGCCGATAGGCGAGAGGATCGCGCGCCTCCGGCGCATGTAGAGGTCAGCGGCTCATGGCCGGCATGTAGGATGGGACTACAAGCCGGGAGGTTGTGTTGAGCGACTGGCGCGGACCCGTTTCCTTCACGCTTTCCGACGACGGGATCATCACATCTTGGAGCCCAGGGATCAGGACTGCTCTCGGATACGAGGCAGAGGGCTTCGTCGGCCGTCCGTTCGCTGAGCTGTACCCGGAAGCGGCGCAGGTGGTCGGCTTGCCGGAGCGCGTGCTCGGACGTGCCAGGGACCTCGGCAGGGCGGCGCTCGCCGGTTGGAAGCTGGCCGCGGACGGCACCAGCCGGTTCCTGGTCGGCGGGGTCGACGCGCAGCGGTCGAGCCAGGAGCGGTCGGACGGCTTCGTGGTGTCCTTCACGGCGGAGCTCGAGTTCGGCCGCCCGAACCCGGCGCGTCCCGGTGGTCCCGGTCCCGGCCGTCCCGACCCGGGGCTCTACGTCGAGGCGCTCGAGGGCATGAACGACATCTTCTTCGTCGTCGACGCCAGCTTCAGGTTCGTGTACGTCAACGCCAGCGCCGAGGACGCCTGGAACCTCAGGCGCAAGGACGTGCTCGGCAAGGCCATCTGGGAGGTGTTCCCTCACGCCCTGGACAGCGAGGCTCTGGCCCAGCAGGTGAGGGTCATGGACCTCGGCCTGCCCGTGCGCTTCGAGACCTACTCGCCCGCCCTGGCGCGCCAGGTGCAGTTCAAGGCGTTTCCCAGGCGCAGCGGTGGCCTGGCGATCGTGATCAGGGACCTGTCCGCCTCCGGGCGTGACGCGACGCCCTCCGACGACCATGTCGTGTCGGTGTCGAGCCTGGCGGAGGCCTACGACTCGCTGGGCGTGGCTGTGTTCGACTGGCGGCCTAGCAGCCACGGTTGGACGATCAGCGGCCCGGTCGCGGAGGTGTTCGGCCTGAAGGCGGGTGGCGAGGTGGCAGGACCGACGGGTCTGCGGGCCCTGATGCTGCCGGCGGACGCCAAGCTCCACGACCTGGTCGTCGAGGCGGGGTTGCGACAGCAGACGGGCTGGCATCACGAGTACAGGATCTTGCGGCCGCGCGACAACAAGGTCGCGTGGCTCGAGGAGCACGTGCGCGTCGAGAGCGCCGACGACGGCCCGCGCTACGTGGGCATGGTGTGGGACATCTCGGTGGTCAAGGCAGCCGAGGAGCGCCTGGGCTCCAGCCAACGCATGCTGCGCGACGAGCTCAGGAGCAACAGGCGCCTGCAGGAGTATTTGGCGCGCGCCATGGATGCCGGCGATCCGCAGCTGGCGCTCGGGCACATCGTGGAGGCCGCCGTCGACCTGCTCGGTGCCGACAGGGGCACGGTCAGGCTCCTCGACCGCGAGACCGGCACGGTGACGATCAAGGCCCAGTGCGGCTTCGATGCCGACTACCTCGCGACCCACGGCGTGATGGCCGTCGACGTGGGCGAGTTCGAGAGGCAGGCTCTGGGCGAGGAGGACGAGGGCGAGGGCCGGCGTGCCCGCCTGACGAGCGTGCCGGACGGCCGCCGGGCGGCCGCCCAGGAGCGCTGGTCGCCGCTGTTCGAGATCGGAGGCAAGCTGCTCGGCGTCCTCTCGCTCCAGTGGGAGCAGCCGCGCGAGCTGAGCGAGCGCGAGGAGTTCGACCTGAACACGCTCGTGCATCAGGCAGGGACCATCGCCGAGGTGCTCGTGTCGCTGGAGCGCGCCCACGAGCTGCACCAGCGCCTGAGGCAGAGCGTCAGCGTCGACGTCGACGAGCTGGCCCAGGCGGAGATCCGCTTCCGCCGCGTCTTCGAGGTGGGGTTGCTGGCTGCCGTGATCACGACCCAGGACGAGGACCGGTTCCTCGAGGTCAACGGCGGCTACACCCAGTTGACCGGCTACGAGGCCGCCGAGGTCGTGGGCCGCACGGCGGCCGAGCTGGGGATGTGGTCGAGCCGCGAGGACAAGGAGAAGCTGCAGGCGGCGTTCCAAACGTCCGGCGACTTCCGCGAGCTGGAGCTGAGGCTCAGGCGCAAGGACGGCGGCATCCGCAACATCTTGCTGTCCGGCTCGAAGATCGTCTACCAGGGCAAGCAGGCGTGGCTGAAGATGTTCAACGACGTCACCGAGCACCAGCGCTCGCGCGAGGAGCTGATGACCGCGATCCGCGCGGTCATGGCGGACGCCGACTGGTTCAGCCAGTCGGTGGTGGAGCGGCTGACGGAGATCCAGAGCGCCAGCCATGGGCGCGAGGGGATCGACGTCGACCTGAGCCAGCGCGAGCGGCAGGTGCTGGAGCGCGTGGCCGTCGGCATGCCCGACGAGAGGATCGCCAGGGACCTCGGCATCTCGGTGAAGACGGTGCGCAACCACCTCTCGAACGCCTACGCCAAGATCGACGTGCACAACCGGGCCGAGGCCGTCGTGTGGGCCAGGGACCGCGGCATCGTGCTCGCCACCTGAGCCGCGTGGCGGCTCAACTGTATCTACTCGTCACTTAACGAAGCTCTCACTTACAAAAGTTGCCTGGGCCACAATCCCGGGGCGCTGGGGCGTGGGCTTCTTCTCCGCACCCACCTCGGCCACGTACCTTCTAGCTAGGTTCTACCTAGTCCCGAGGGAGGGTCGTGAGATGACGGAAGCCCGTTCGTTGAGCCTAGCCAACCGGCAACCGAAGCAGAACGTGTACCGAGCTCTCGAGCAGATGATGCACGAGACGCTGTCTGAGCTTGTCGGCCTCAAGCGCGAGGTGGCTGAGCTCAGAACGGTGGCAGAGGCCATCGGGTACCGGGATCGCGCGGCAGCCAGCAAGCAAGCTGCGGCGAGCGACCCGGCGTTGCCCGTCACCCCGATGGTTACCGTCGTCAAGCCCGACTTCGACTGGGAGGCCTGGGCGCGCGACCTCCGCGCCCGGATCCGCGGGCTCGACGCCGGGGCGTCCCCGGCGTGAGACCCGCGCCCCCATCCTTGGCGCGCGGTGGCCACGGTCCGCGAGGTGGCGAATGACTTCGCGAGGCGTGCCTTCTGGCGGACCTGGCCACGCGCGGCCAGACAGCGTCGAGGCCACTTTCCCCGAAGCCTTCGAGGCCTTGAGCTCCGCGATCAGGGAGATAGCGGAGCTCCGCAACGAGGTCTCGAGGCTTCGGGCCTCGACCCACCTACTGCTCCTGTCTGGCCGGGACACCGCGTTGCCGGCCGGGCTGCTCTCCGGAGCGCCTGATTCGTGGGTCTCGCCGCGGGCGCGGTCGGTCGCGCCGGGCGCCGCGCATCTGGGGCATGTCTCCAGCGAGACCGTGGCGCCGGAGCCGCTACCGTACGAGGACGACTCGTTCGACTGGGCCGCCTGGATCCAGCGCTTGCCGCCGGTCGGGTCGCCCAGGGCGCCCGGTCCAGCAGGTCCGGTCAGCGACGTCGATCCGGTGATCGAAGGGCCGGCGAGACACAACTGATGGCTTCGCTCCTGGGTAGGCCCGTGCTCCGCGATGCCGGCGGCAGAGCCAGGACGGGCGATACTGCCCGTGACCATGGACCCGGCTTCGATCACGGCCTACCTGACGTCAGAGCTCGAGGGGACCGTGCCGGTGGAGATGTGGGGAACCACGTTCTTCTACTACCGGCCGGCAGCCGATCCCCCGGAGGCTCACGACGTGTACTTCGCTACTCTCACCACCGCGGACGACGCTTTCGACGCTTCCTCCAAGCTCGATAGGGAAGGCGTCTACCGCCTGAACGTCGGCGTCAGCAAGCAGACCTTCGCCAAGCTGTTCGGCTCCAACCGGGTCGAGGTCGAGGAGATCGACTGCGCGGCCTTGGACGCCGTCATGCCGCATCCGCTGTACCACGGCGCGTCGTGGCTGTGCGTGCTCAACCCCAGTCGGGAGACGTTCGAGGAGCTGAAGCCGCTGCTGGCCGAGGCACACGAGCGCGCGGCACGCGAGCTCAGCGCGCGCGAGGCGCGATCCGGCGAGAGCCAGACGGCCGAGGCGACCCCGCCCGAGGGCTGAGCGCAGCGAGCGAGCCGGGCAGGCCCGGCCGCGGACCAGGCGATCCAAACGAAGACCCCCTCCGCGAGGAGGGGGTCCTTGTCTTGGGCGGAGGATCAGCCGCGGATCAGGCGTGCTCCTCGTGCTCGTCGAACTCGTCGGCGAGGACGTCTTCCTCGGCGGCCGCGTCGGCACCGGCGTCGTCTGCGTCGGCAGCAGATGCGTCTGCGGTCGCGTCGGCCGAGGCGTCAGCGGCGGCATCCGAGGCGGCTTCGGCATCGCCCTCACCGGCGGCCTTCACCGGGCGCTTGCCTTGGCGGAAGGCGGCGGTGAGGAGGGCAGCGGCTTCGGCGGCGTCGATGGCGTTCTCGGGATCGACGGGCTCATCGGAGGCCTGCGCGACCGGGGCCGGCTTGGGAGCGGGCTTCGGCGCGGGCTTCGGAGCTTCGGCGGCGGTGGTGGCCGCGGCGGCAGCGGCAGCCTGGGCCGGAGCCTCGTCCTTCTCCTCGGCACCGTCGGCCTTGGTGTCCCCGAGGCCGAACTGGGCGAAGAGGTCGGCGTAGACGTCACCGAGCTTGGTGGTGGTCTTGGGCGTGTTGGCGTCCGCGACGTAGGAGTAGTCGTAGTCGATGCCCTGACCGCGGCGGCCTCTGCGGCCCTGGCGGCCACCGGCGCCCTGCTGGGCGGACGGGCCGGCGCGGTACTCGCTGCGGCCGGAGCCGGCTGCGGGAGCGTGACCGCCGAACTCGGCGGCGTTCTCGGGCGTGAACGGCAGCATGCGCTTGCGCGAGAGGCTGGCGCGCTGCTCGACCGGGTCGATGTTGAGGATCACGGCGGTGATCTCATCGCCACGGTTGAAGTGCTCGGAGATGTTCTCGATGTGATCGTGGCTGAGCTCGGAGATGTGCACCAGACCCTCGATGCCCTCTTCGATCTCCATGAACACGCCGAAGTCCGTGATGCCCGTGATGGGGCCGGTGACCTCGGTGCCGGGCGGGTAACGGTCCGGCAGGCTGCTCCACGGGTCGGGCTGGGTCTGGCGCAGCCCGAGCGAGATGCGCTGCTGGGCGGTGTCGACCTTGAGGATCATGGCCTCGACCTTGTCGCCCTCGGTGACCACTTCCTTGGGATGGCGGACGCGCTTGGTCCAGCTCATCTCGGAGACGTGGATGAGGCCTTCCAGGCCGGGCTCGATCTCCACGAAGGCGCCGAACGGCGTGATGTTGGTGACCGTGCCATCTATGCGCTGGCCGATGACGTAGTTGGCCAGCACGTTCTCCCACGGGTTGGACGCCAACTTCTTCATGGAGAGGTTGATGCGCTCGCGCTCGAGGTCCATGTCGAGGATCTCGACCTTGACCTTGTCGCCAAGCTGCACCACGTCACGCGGGTGGTTGAAGCGGCCGTGCGTCAGCTCGCTCCTGTGCACCAGGCCGTCGATGCCGCCGAGGTTGACGAAGACGCCGAAGTCCGTGATCTCGACGACCTCGCCCTCGAGCTTGGCACCGGGCTCGAGGCGCTTGAGCGTGTCCTCCTTGAGGTGGGCGATCTCCTCCTCGAGGATGCTGCGGCGCGAGACGATGACGCGGTTGCGGCGGCGGTTCAGCTCGATGATGCGGACCTTGATGCGCCGGCCGACGAAGGGGGAGAGGTCATTGACGCGGCGGACGTCTATCTGGCTGGCGGGCAGGAAGGCGCGCACGCCGAGGTTGGCGACGAGGCCACCGCGGACCTTCTCCACGACCTCGACCTCGACGGGCTTCTGCTTCTCGTGGATCTCCTGCAGGAGGTTCCAAACCCGTTCCTGGTCAGCGCGCTTCTTGGAGAGCGTGATGACGCTGTTCGGGATGTCCGAGCGGATGACGTAGACCTGGATCTGGTCACCGGGCTTGAAGTACTTGGAGGCTTCCTCCTGGTTGGACTCGTGCTCGAAGAGCTGGTTGTACGGGAGGATGCCTTCGATCTTGGCGCCGACGTCCACGACGATGCCGTCCTGGGCGAGCATGATGATCTCACCCGTGGCGATCATGCCGCGGTGCACCGGCTTGCGCTGAAGCTGCTCGTCAGAGGCGGCGAGGACGTCTTCCATGGTCATCTCTTGACCGGAAGGCGCGGGAGCCTGCGTGACGGCGGGGGATTCTGCTGGGTCCGACTGACCCTGTGAGCTGGAGGGAACCGCTGGAGCGCTGTTGACGTCGTCCACGCGCGGGCTGTCGCCCTGTTCTGCGACCGCGGTGGGGGCTTGGTTCGAGCTCACTTCCGGGGCTTGGTCGGTGCCCGGGGCAGGGGTCCCCGAGGCGGGGCTTAAGGTTTCATCCATGAATGGGGGTTCCTCCAAAAGGGGTCTTGACTGGCAAGTGTTCATTAGACCACATCTGGCCGGGTCAAAGCAAGGTTAGCAGGTGCCGATTAGCCGTTGGTGAAGCCCTTCCGTGCCGTTTGGGAGCTGCCAGGGCGCGAGCAGGTGTATCGATTCTACTTATGCAGATCCCGGGGTCCCGCGGGACTGCTAGAAGGTGCGTCACGGGCGCCCACGGTCCAGCCTCCGCCCGAAGACGTCAAGGAACCAAGCAACTGAGTCAATTGACGGGAACGAGAGAACCCGAGATCAAATGACCAAGAAGATCACGAACCGTTTCGTTATAACCTCTGCCGCGGTGGTGACTTGACGCAGCGCCCGACCGCTGGGCGCGGATACCAGGCGGCGCTAAACGCCACTACCGGCCCGATCAAGCAGGGCGCCTCCGGGGCCGGCGCCTGCAGCACCTTCGTCGCCGACAGTATCAAAGCGGCATGGGTAGCGCGTCGTCGTGTTCCAGAACGGCATCATCGTTGCCGCGGCACAGACGCGGAGTACCTTTAAGCGGCTTATCGCGGCTACACCCGCGAGTTGCGTCCCATGCACATCACGGGTGACGGCAACGTGATCTTCACGATCGGCACCGGCGAGGCCGAGCTCGGCAACTCGTTCGGTGCCATCGGCTCCGTAGCCGTCGACGTCATGGCCCGTGCTGTCATCCACGCCATGCTCAACGCCACCAGTGTCGAGGGTTGTCTGAGCCACCGCGACATCTTCGTCGGAGCCTGCGTGCAGCAGGCGTTCTGAAGGCATCTGCGCGCCGCTTTCAGAAGCGGTGCAGGTTCCTTCGGAGCAAGTTCCCTAAAAAAAAGGTTGGACTCCGTGAGGGAGGCACGGAGTCCGGTTCGGAAGAGGATGGGAAGAGGTAATGGGAGGGTTACCTCAGGTCCACGAACTCAGATTAGTCACGGGGTCTTACGGGATTCTTACGGGGCATCGTTTAGCGAAGGTAGACGACCGTCTTGCATCTCGTACGCAGTCAGAGCGGCATCATCGACCTAACCCCATCCCGCAGTCGTGCTTAGTGGTGTTTAGGGATTGAAGCCTTCTAGACGACGGAGGTGAAGTCGCGTGATTGCAGCGTGGTTCTCCCACCATTCGAGATCGCGAAGGCCTTCCCAAGCCCCGAGCCCCTCGGACAGCAGCACCTTGGGCGGAGAGTCAGCCTCTCGCAATATGCGGGCTCCTCAACTGGTCTACAAGGCAGGCGGAGAGTGAAGCTCCAACTTGTTCTGCTCTTGACAGGTGAGTTTGCTCGACCTGAGTCGAAGGGGACGAGCACGACGAGCGCCTATTGAGAACTCCGACAGCGCCTTCAACCTTGGCTAGGGCAGCTTCCATCTCGTTGGTCGACCCTTGACGCGCTGAACGGCTCCGGCACGCTGAAGACTCTCCAGCCCTCTGTGCGCGTTTGTCCTCTCCATCCTAGCCAAGCGTGCCAGCTCGCTGGTCGTCTTGGGCTCATCTGTAAGCGATGCACGGAGCCGCTCACTGGTCGGTGGCGCACCCGGAGCGTGCGCAGGTACGAATCGAACAAGCGGATCGAGCGCGGTAACTCCTTCGTTTGTTACTCTCCACAGCGCCCCTCGTTTGGCAACCAGGCCCCGCTCGGCGAGGCGTGCAAGTGTCGCGCTTGTCGACTGCGTATGCTTTCTCCCGAGCATTCTGGTGAGGCCGGTCGTCGTCACCTCGCCGGTTTGGTGAATGAGAGTGAGCGCCTTACGCAAGTCGGCCTGGAGATCAACCTGCATAAGCCCATCATAGATGTGAGCTTTGTAAGAGCGCCGTAATGTTTCTCCACCTATGCTCCTACTCGGCCCACGCTCGTGGGTGGACTACGCAGGCGGACCGGTCATTCATCCATACGCATCCGGCGAGCCGACACTTAGGAGGCGCAAAATGCGCAGCAACGCCAAAGGCTTCACCCTGATCGAGCTGCTGATCGTCATCGCGATCATCGGCATCCTCGCCGCGGTGCTCATCCCCAACCTGCTCGCGGCCCGTTCCCGCGCGTTCGACACCGCAGCCCAGTCCTGCGCCCGTTCGATCGCCACGGCACAAGAAGTGCATGCCATCGACAATGACGGCGCGTACGAAGACGCTGCCTTCCCCGGCGGTCTCGACGCCGACATGACCGATGGTTGCAACGCCACCGGCATCACCGTGACTGCTGGCGTGTGGGAGAGCGACACCTGGACCGTCGTCCACTCCGGCGGCCGCAACACCTACACCGTTGGACCCTCCGGTATCACTGGAGCACCCACCCCGTAAAGCTGGTCGCTACTCACAGATGGCCGCCCTAAGGGCGGCCATCTCTTTGGATACCCTCCTCACAAATGCGGCACATCGTCTTCGCACTGCTCATCGCTCTGTACGTGATTGTGATCGGTCAGAACTGGGCCGTGTACACCGCTTCAACTCTTGTTACTCTTTGGCTAAAGAGCGGAGGTCGGCTGAATCACGTGCCGTTCACGATTGGCCGGAAGTCGCCTCAGTCTAGTCGTTGACGCCTCACGCGATGGGTCTCTTGGACCAAGATTAGGGGGTGGGCTGGCAGCAATGTCGGCGGTGGAACGCTCGCAGAACCGAGACTGGTCCGTGTCACTCCCTACCTTCGTGGTTTTGCACCCATATCGGCACCGACCGCGATGGCGGTTTGCCGAGACAATGCGGTGACTTGCCCGCGCTTCGCACGGCAGATTGTCTTGGCTGACTCGAAACCTGCTGGTTCGCAATTATGGGTTGACGTTTGGTGTAGCGTCGTGCAAGGTGCGATTTCCGGTCCTTTGATTGACTGAAGGTGCGGTGGTCTGCTCCGCTAACAGCGTCTGAACGGGTCGCACCTTCTAAGTGTACGAGATCTACTAGCTCTGGCGAACTGTAGGCGGACACGCGAGTGGGCCCGTTTGTCGGCCAACCCTATCTAGGCGCTACGAGACAGCGTTGTGGAGCTCCGCGTTAAGTTGGTGTGCCCATTCAGAGCTCGAGCTTGGTAGGAACTGGCCCACTGGTCGCTGAGTCTGTCGTGCACGCACTTCAGCAACGTCCCAAACGATGTCAATGTCTGTACTGATGTGATACATCCTTGCTTCAGAGTCGTAGACGACGGTGAGTTCCTTCAAGTGCTCTCTGAGTTGATTCCTGAACTGGTGGAAGTATGACTTTGCGGTCTGTGGCTTCTCGGTTGGGAACACGTCCAGCATTAGGCGGCGAAGGCTAACGGCCTTCTTCTCAAGGAAGTAGGCAAGTATTTCGACTCCCTTTCGAAGCGGTAGGTGAACCGGACTGGAGTTTAGCGTAATCTTTTCGTCACCAAGAGTTGTCACTTCAAGAACACTGTGAGTCTTTCCGGCTATTCGGGCATGAGAGTCCATCGCGATTCTCTGTAGCTCGGGCAGCAGGAGCCACTCCCTCGCAAGGAGAGCGCTGTTCTGAAGGGCGATTGATAGCGATTGAAGCTCATCGAGTTCCTGGCGAAAGGTATCCCTTCCCAGAAGGCGTAGAATCTCCGCTCTGTGCAATCGTACAGCCGCTTGTTCTTGGAGTAGTCCCATATCCCCGAATGCGCTTTGGAGGTCTTCTAGCTCCTCGAGGGCGTGTGCCAATGAGTACTGGCCGTTCCAGGTAAGGAGAAGAACCTCTCTAAACCTAAAGACAAGCCTATCGGCCTTGTCAGAGATGAGGCTTTGGGCGCGGACGAGATGTGCGTTTGCCTCCTCCAAATCGCCCCGAGCGCCGAGCTGGCAAACTAGAGCCAATCGGCAGAGGAGTTCTTCGTACTTAAACTCCAGCCGCTCGGCAATCTCCACGCCAGTACGGTATCTCTGTATAGCGGCTCGGCCGTTGCCAGATGCGCTAGCGATCTCTCCTAAGAGCCACACTCGTTCAACCTGAATGTTCTCTGGAGCTCGCTCCAGATCTAGGAGGGCAAGCTCGTTACCGGCCTCCTGATACCTACCAAGAACCACTAGGACAGCCGCTCGCCTAAGCCTCAACTTCAACTGTTCGTTGCCTGAAGTTATGTCGAGGCCCCGCTCCAAGAACCAGAGCGCTCGTTGGGCTCGACCAATTCTCCCGTGGAGTACTGCCAGCTGTGCGAGCACGGATGGTGCTAAGAGTCGACCTTGGGGTATTCCCTGAATGCGCCGCCAGGCTTCTTCCGCAGCCGAAAGTGCTTCACGCAAGTTGCCCGAAGTCTCAGCAAGGATGCTCTGGACTCGATAGTAGAGTGCCTTGTCATAGTCACTGAGTCGGTCGAAGTCAATCTTTGCCAGTTCGGTTGTTGCTTCATCGCCCCGCTCAAGGAAGGGCAACAGGTGAGCTATGTTGACTCGAGCTCCTGTCTCGCCCCTCTGCGCCGCCTTGCTCAGGTACTCCAAGGCCTCCCTATCTCGAACTAGCTGGTAGTAGCAGACGCCTACCCACCGGTCGTCTTGCGGTGTTGGCTCCAAGATTGCGTCGTATGCCTCAACTCCCTTTTCAAACTGCTCAAGGAACGCCCATCCTTGGACGACACTCTCGAGGACCAAGCCAGGGAATCTAGACTCGATCTCAAGCGCTAACTCAGCAGACTCCGCCCCGTACTCCTGCTCAGGGTCGTGTCTCGTCGCTAGAGCTGAGTCGACCATCTAACCCGACTCTAATACACGGCTACGTACTAACGAGCGTTACATGCCACATCGCTCAACCCTTTTGGTTGTCTGGCACAAGGAATACACGGTCCACCGCGACGATCCAAGTTCTAGAAGGTAGGTTGACTGAGCGCCGTCCTGTTGGTAGTTTGTTGGCAGCCAAGGATTGGGAGATACCTTGGTCCAGTGCCTGGGAGGGCGCTGTCTTGTTCGCATCGTTGACTACGTTGTTTGACCTCGGTGCGAAGAGGTGCATTTGCGGCGAAGGTTGTCGCATTCGGAAGGATGGGGATAGGGATGAAGAACACTGGTAAGCGCATTTTTGCTACGGTCCTGCTTGCTGCCTTGGCTAGCCTGCCATTCTTGGCTGCTGCTGGACTTCACTACTCTCAGCGCTAAGTTCTCGCCGCCATGCGGCAGACAGAGGTCGATTGATCCGCGATTCCGGGTTGATCGACCTCTACTATTGGTCGTGGATGAGCTGGTTAGATAGGCGTCCCTTACCTAAGTAACGCGACAAGTTCTCGAGCAGTATCCCAACCGCCCTCCGGTCATACTCAGGCGACGTCCCCGAGTAATGCGCCGTGATGATGACGTTATCCATCTCCCACAGCGCCGAGTCGGAGCTCAGAGGCTCTTTCTCGAATACGTCGAGCGCCGCGCCCCTGATCGTTTCCGCTTGCAGCGCCCTGATCATGGCTGCCTCGTCGATCGTGCCGCCGCGGCCGATGTTGACCAGGTAGGCGCTGCGTTTCATCAGGTTGAACTCTGCCTCGCCGAACATGCCTCGGCTCTCCTGTGTCAGGGGAGCGGTGAGGACCACGAAGTCGGCCGAAGGCAGCAGCTCGCGCAACTCGCCGACGCCGTGCATGCTCTCGACGCCTGGCACCGTCTTGCTGGGGTCGCGCCGCACGCCCGTGACCTTCATGCCCAGGGCCGTGGCCACCTCGGCAGTTCGTGAGCCGATGGCGCCAACGCCGATCAGCAGCATGCGCTTGCCGTACAGCTCGAAGACCTCGTCACCCCTGGAGTCGCGCCACTCCTTCTCGCCCTGAGCCTTCAGCGCCTGCGGCAGCCTGCGGGCGAAGGCGAGCAGCACGCCGATGATGTGCTCGGTGATCTGAACGGCGTGCACGCCGGAGGCGGTGGTGATCTTGAACTTCCGGTCCGTCAGCTCTGGATGTCTCATCAGCCAGTCTGAGCCTGCCGACCACTGCTGGTACCACCTGAGGTTCGGTGCCTTGGCCAGCAGGTCCCTGGGGAAGTAGGCGGCGGCTATCTCGATGTCGTCCAGCACCGCTTCCATCTTCGCTCGGTCGTGGGTGACGACCAGGCGCATGCCTGGCGCCGCGGCCTGGACCTCGTCCAGTTGCTCCTGGCTTACTGCGTCGGGGTTCAGGGCTATCAGCAAGACAGGTGCGTTTGACATGCGAGGAGGATATCGCCATCAAGCTGCGCGCGTCCTCACTCACTATCGAGCGACGAGGTTGCTCGTCTTGCCTTTACATCACGCGCATCGACGCTGCCGATGGTTAGGTGCTGACGCCGGTTGCCTGCCTACTCACACACGGCAGAGTGCCACCTGCGCATACGGATAGACGAACTGCCATGCCAAGATGAGCGACGAGGTAACAGGATGAACCAGTTGGCAGCGGTTCCAAACCTCGGGCTTCCTTCTGACGCGCAGTTCTTGAGCTGGCTTGATGAGCGGGGGCTGACCAAGGACGTCGTGAAGGTCGTTCGTAACCTGAGGCGCTACTTCCCAGACGATGAGATCAGGCTGGAACAGGTGGAAGACCCGGAAAGCCTCAACGAGGTTTTGGTCGTGGTGCGTCCTGAAGCGGTAACGGATCCTCGGCTAGATGGCGCAGTCGACACCATGCTGAGATTCGATGAGGAGTGGCTGCTCAAGCAAGACATGAGACTGCTCCTCCGAGTCGGCGTCTACATGTCATGAGCTTCGACTGGTCACGTTTCTGTGACGTTGCCGAGGAGCTGCTCGAGCAGGCGGTACGTGATGGAGCCGACGTGACCATGGCGGTTGCGCACAGCCATCGGCAGAGCCTATTACTCGGTCTTCCATCAAGCTAAAGAGCGCTACGCCTCTTACTGGGCAGACACGATCCCGGGACATGGGAGCCGTTCCTCACATCTAGACCTGATCTCAGCTTTCGCGAGGAAGTGGCCCTACGTCAGTGACCCGCAAGCTCGAGAAGCCGTGGGGCAAGTAGTCGTACGTCTCGAAAAGCTGCGAACCGCACGTCAAATGGCGGATTACGCCCCCATTGTCGACATGCCTAGCCGCACCGCCAGAAGCGCTATCAAGAACGCCAGACTGGTCGAAGCCGCACTCGTCAAGCTCGTCCGCTTGTAAGGACCTCGCTATACGCTGGCCTGACTCCCCACCCTAGCTGTCACAGGGGGTGAGGAGAGCGGCGACGGAGCCGTCAGCCAGCCAGCCCCGTAGACGGTCTCGACGCTCGAGAAGCTGTGCCGCTCCAGCAGCGCGCGCAGCTTGAGTTCGGTCGTGCCGAGGTTCGTGTAGTGGCGGAACTTGGATCTCCTCGAGGCCCCCGCCACGCGCGGCTGGCCGGGGTCGAACTCCCACGGGTGCAGGTAGACGACCGCCGGTTGGCCAGCGGCGTTGAGCCGCCGGATCGCCTCCTCGGTCGCCCAGAGAGGGTAGAGCCTGAAGTAGCCGCCGCCTGCGACGGGCACGTTCAGGCCCGCCAGCCGGACGGTGCTCGCCGGCACCTCCCACAGTCCGTTGTCGAGGGCGTGCGCGAAGCGCTTCGCTCCGGCCATGCCGTACCGGTCGTGCGCCGAGAGCGGGAAGATGCTGGAGTCGTACGCCAGGCCCTGTCTCGCCAGTTCGTCCAGTGCCCAGAGCGAGTCCTCGGTGATCGAGAACCCCGGCGCGCGGTAGCCGCGCACCACGTCCCTGCCGAGGGCTCTCTCGATGGCTTGCAGAGAGTCCTCCAGGTCCCTCGCGAACTCGTCAGGCGTCAGGCGGTAGACGAGCTCGTGGGCGTAACCGTGTGTGGCCACCTCGTGGCCACCTGCGGCGATCGCCTCGACCAGGCCAGGATGGCGCTGCGCGACCCAGCCGAGCACGAAGAAGGTCGCGGTGACGTGATGCTCGGCGAGGAGCTTGAGTATGAGGCGCGTGTTGGCCTCGACGCGGCTGGGCAGGCTGTCCCAGGTGGAGCGGCTGATGTCGCGCTCGAAGGCGTGTACCTGGAAGTGCTCCTCGATGTCGAAGCTCAGGACGTTCGTGACGGAGCCGTGGGTCACACGGCCGCCAAGGTGACGCGCTCGTTGGTGTTGGCTGCCAGGACCTGGTCGTAGACGCCCTCGATCGACCTGACCATGTGGTCGACATCGAAGGCGGGGACCGCGCGCTCGTAGCCGCGCTGACCCATCTTCCGCGCCTCGCCGGGCTCGGAGAGCAGCCACAGCACGTTCTTGGCGAGCTCGAGCGGCTCTCGCGGCCGCGAGAGCAGGCCCGTCACGCCGTGGTAGACGAGCTCAGGGACGCCGTCGACGGCGGTGGCTGCCACCGGCAAGCGCATCACCATCGCCTCGGTCGCGGCTCTGCCCAACCCCTCCCACAACGACGCCTGCATGAACACGTCGAACGCGGACAGGATGTCGGGCACGTCGGCGCGGTAACCGATGAGGTGGATGCCGGGCTCGTCTCTGGCGGCGGCGCTGACCTCCTCCACCAACGGACCGTCACCGGCCAGCACCACCTGGGTGTCCGGCCGGTGACGCAACACCTCCTTGGCGGCCGCCACCAGGTCCAGCGGGGCCTTCTGCTCGGCGAGGCGCCCGACGTTGCCGACCACGGGGCGGTCGGGGTCGAGGCCGAGCTCCAGCTTCACGGCCCGGGGGTCCCTGGTGGGAACGTACTTGCCCAGGTCGATGCCGCTGTAGATGGTGACCAGCTTCTCTGGTGGCGCCAGGCGCAGGCGCAGCGCCTGCTCGCGGTTCTGGTCGCAGACGGTGATCAGCGCGTGCGACAGCGAGGCTGCGTAGCGCTCGAGCTGGACGTACGCAGCCTTCTTCGCGGCCGACACGGCTCGCTTCAAGGGTGGCGAGCCGGTGGGGTTCTCCGTCTGCCACGCGAACAGGTGGAACGTGTGCGCGATGGCCGGGATGCCGGCGCGGCGAGCCGCCATCCGGCCCACGACCCCGGCTTTCGCGCAGTGCGTGTGCACGACGTCGTACTGCTGCTCGCGCATGAACGCCGCCAGTTTCGGCACCAGTCGCAGGTCGTCGACGGGGGAGGGCTCGCGACGCAGGTCGTCGAGCCCGAAGACCTTGTCCGACACCGCCTCTGCGCGGTCGGCCCAATCTGACTGCTCGGTCCCGCCAGCCAGGTGCACTTCGTACCGGCCGCGGTCGTGCCGCTCGACGGTCGCCAGCGTGTTGTCGAAAGCGCCACCGATACCGAAGTGCGTGATCAGGTGGAGGACCTTGAGGCGTCTCATGCAGCTCCCTGTGTCAGCGAGAAGTGCCGGGCGCGGGGCGGGCCACTCGCCACAGTCCGGCGATGCCGTCGCCGGTTACCTGGCCGGGGAGGACGTCGCGCGACCAGTAGTAGAGCGGCTGGCCGCCGTAGGTCACCTGCACGCGGCTGGCGCGCCAGGAGTCGGCATGGCGTTCGATGGCCGCCAAGATCCCCGCGGCCGATCCGCTCAGGTCGAGGAAGGCTGGGTGGGACACGACCAGGGGCGGGAAGTTCTCCGAGCACGACTCGTCGCACTGGTAGCCCACTTCCTCGCCCTCGTCGTCCTGGTAGACGTAGAGGGTCCTGCCGTTGGGGCCGACGAGTATCTCACCGTGCACGGGATGCGTCGACACGCGCACCAGCGGCGTCGCGTTGACGGCGAACCACACGCCTTCGAGGCCGTTGGCGCGGCTCTCGCCAGGCGCGTCGCCGGCGGCGGAGTAGAGCGGCTGTCCCTGATAGCTGAGCTGCGCCGTGCCGTCGGCCCTGGTGAACGACGACAGGTCGGCCGAGAGGTGGCCCAGCCCTGCTGCCTGCAGCGCCTGGGCGCTGATGCCGCCTGCCGGAGCCAGCGCCGGACTCCAGTCGCGCAAGCAGGCGCCGGTGCAGCTGAGGCTCGCCTCGGTCTCGCCGAGCCTCACGTAGAGGGTCTTCCCGCCTGCGTCGACGAGGATGGTGCCGAGCACGCGGTCGTCGACCGTGGCCAAGCCGGCCGTCCCGACCGGTCCCTGAGCGATGGCGAGCGCCGCGCACAGCACCGCCGCGACCGCTAGGCTGAACGTCAGTCTCCTGTATCTCTGCATCAGCATCGTCTCCTAGCGCGACCGCTCGATGAGGGCTTCGTAGATGGCGCCGTCGCGCTCGCTCGGGTCGGAGTCGTTGTCGACGCGGCGGTCGGCGATGTAGAAGGACTCGCGCGTCGGGTCGGCGCTCGAGGGGGCTATCGCGAGGCCGGAGGGCTTCTTGATCTTCGGGTTGGTGAAGGGCTTGATGTTGAACGTCTGAACCCAAACGCCCTCGATCGTGTACTCGTAGAGCGCCCTGTCGGCGCGCGAGATCACGAAGAAGTGGCCGCTCGCCGGGTCGAAGGCGATGCCTTCTGCGTCCGATGGGATCCCGGCCGGGGCGCCGGCGGTCTCGACGAGGTCGATGAGGTCGACGTACTGCATGCCGACGCCGGCCTGGTGCCGCAGCACCAGGATCTGGTGCTGGGTGCCGCTGACCACGTAGATGGTGCCGGTCATCGGGTCGCAGGTGACGTCCTCGGGGTCGGTGATGAACGGGTTGACGAGGAACGCCTGGTCGAGCTGCAGGGCGCCGCCGTTCCACTGGTAGCGGTAGAGCGTGCGGGGCCACTGGTCGTTGGACACGTAGAGGTGGCCGTCGAACTCGCAGTACACGACTCCGGTGGGCTCGATGTTGGTGCCCATCAGCGCCGTCGTCAGGTCCCAGGTCTGATGCAGGGCGGTCCCTGTCAGGTTCGACTCGAACATGTTGCCCTGTGCCACCGCCCAGGCCGGCGCGACGTTGGCCTCCTCGATCTCGGAGTCCGCGATCAGGAGCGTGCCGTTGACCGACAGGTAGGAGACGCCGGAGGGATCGATCGAAGGGATCGGAAGCGGCACGTTCGACAGGTTCCAGCCGGTCTCGAAGGCGCCCGCCTGGCTGATCCCCACCACCGGGTTGGCTGGCTCGGCGCTCTCCTCGGTCCACGACAGCGCGACCTCGTCGGAGCGCTGGTACTCGCCGTCGTCGACGTTGATCCTGGCGATGTAGCTGCCCTTGGCGCTCGCGGTCACGGAGGTGCCGACCGCGTTGGCGGGCGAGAAGGTCAGCACGCCCGGGCCCGACACCTGCTCCCAGCTCACGGTGTACGAGCCATCGTCGACGACGCTCGCGGCGGGCGTGATCGCGTCGGGCATCACGGCGGACATGTTGGGTCCGGCCTCGACCTCAGGCGGCTGGTTGCACGGGGCAGAGGGGCAGTCGTCGTAGAGGACGTAGAGGGTGGCTGCCCTATCGGCTCCGTCCTCGTAGGCGGACACGACGCGCACGCCGGTGCCGGTGATGATGAACGACATCGCGTTGCCGCTCTCCCAGTCCGGCCTCGACACGATCTCGGAGACGACCTCGCTGAGGTTGGGCGACTCCTGCAGCGGGCCGCGCTCGAAGGTCACGTTCCACGTCGGCGGTGACCACGCGACGCTGGCGCTCGTCAACGGCGCGGTGCTGACGCTGTTCCTCACCCTGGTGAAGGCGGGGGCGTCGGAGCTGGCGATCGCTCGGATCGTCAGCGCGGTGGCCTCGCTGTTCTTCTTCCTCGCAGTGAACTGGATCCAGGCGTCCAACACCACGGCGCCCTGCGGGACCTCCACGCTGGAGAAGCGGAACCCGACCGTCTGATGGCCGGTGCTCGCGGTGTCGTACGTCAGCTGCAAGGTGCCAGAGTCGTCCTTGACGTAGCCGTTCTCCCACTCCTCGGTGTCGTCGGTCGCCGAGGCGACCTGGAACGACGTCTCCGCCACGGCGAACGGCAGCAACGACCGACGGTCGAAGGTCTCCGCCTCGGGCTGCTTGAGCGTGCCGCAGCCAGCGATGACGCTGAGGGAGACGACGAGGGCTCCGGCGAGTGCCCGGTTGATCCCGACGGCGTAGGCGTGCTTGCGGCGCGGGCCCGCCGGTCCTTCCTCGTGAGCGCTCATCGCGCTCCCGCACCCGAGATGACCGTGCGGATCGACTTCCAGGTTATCTCCGCGTCGAGCAGTAGCGAGAGGTGCCGTACGTAGTAGAGGTCGTACTCGAGTTTCTCCACCGTCTCCTCCTTGCCGGCTGCGTAGCCGCTGTTGATCTGTGCCCAACCCGTGATGCCGGGCCGCACGTTGTGCCTGCTGGCGTAGAACGGGATCTCCTCCGCGAACCCTGCCGCGAAGGACGTCTGCTCCGGCCTCGGCCCCACGAGGCTCATGTCGCCGCGCAAGACGTTGAAGAGCTGCGGTATCTCGTCGATGCGGACCTTCCTTATGAAAGCCCCGACCTTGGTGATCCGGGCGTCGTGCCGCTGGGCGAACAGAGGCCCGTCCGCTTCCGAGTCGACGCGCATGCTGCGGAACTTGATGATCCTGAACGGCCTGTTGCGGTAGCCGATCCGCTCCTGGAAGAACAGGACCGGGCCGGGAGACTCCAGCCGGATGGCGATCGCCGCCAGCAACGCCAGCAGCAGCCAGGCCGGTGAGGTGACGACGATCAGAGCTAGCTCGCCGATGCGCTTGAGCGCCATCTGCGGCCTGGACGGCTCCACCCCGCGCAGGGCGATCTCCCTGAGGTAGCGCAACGAGGTCTTCCCGGTCACCGACTCGTAGATGGCGCCAGCGTGGAGAACGGGCGTGCCCTTGAGCTGGCAGTCGGCGAGGAACGTCGCCCACGGGGCCGGCATGGCGTGGTGAAGGTCGCAGACGACGGCGTCGAACCGCTGTGCAGCCGCGGCGGTGGGGTCACGCAGAAGGGTCCACCGGACGCCGTCGTGTCGCAGGTCGATGAGCTGGCTGATCCGGCCGGCGGGTACCAGGGCGACGCGCAACGCTCGTGGAGAGGGTCCGAGGCCGAGGAGCACAGAGGCGGCGACGAGGATGGGAACGACGGTGCCGATGAACCCTGGCGTCATGGCGAGGCCCACGCCGTCGTCGAACAGCGCCAGCAGCCCGAAGCCGAGCAGCACGCAGCATGCCCTGAGCACCGCGGGCGAGAGCAGAGGTCGGTGGAGCTTCGCCCCTGACAGCTCCAGCAAGGACCGGTAGAGCAGCAAGCAGGCGGTGTAAGTGGCGATCGCGGCCAACGCTTCCGGCCAGAAGCCGGGCATGGACCACCAGCGCCACTCCTGCTCCGTGCGCGCGGCAGCGACGCTCGTCGCGACCATGGGTGGCAGCGTGGTCAACGCCAGCCAGCGCCAACGGAGACCGCCGCTATCGACGGTCTGTGGGAGTGATGACGTGACCACTCTCACCGCTCCGGCTGACTGGAGAGACCAGAGCCGACGCCCGTCGGGACGAGGGCGCTACGTACCGCGTGAAGCACGGCGGAACCAACCAATCTGCGCACAGGACGACGTCCCAGGCCCTTCCCGTGAACACGGACGGGGCGTGCGCGGCTAAATTGTTTGGCTCCCTCGGTGGTATCCTAGTGCAACGCGAGAGGTTATCGCAATGCCCCTGCGAGACCGCCCAACGTCACGGCGCGGCCGCGGCTAGGTGTGCGATGCTGCCAGAGCGCGCTAGCTCACGCTGTTTCGCGCCTCCATAGTTGGGCGGACGGGGTGGCCCGGCGCGTCTTGGCGGCGATCGAAGAAGGAGAGGGGATCCAGGCCGAGTGAGCGATGTTGTCGACCTGAGGCGGTTCGCGGCAGTAGCCGGCCGGTGGCTCTGGCTGGTCGTGCTCATCTGCGTGGTGTTCTCGGCCGCCGCCTACGTGCTGACCGCCCGTCAGTCGCCCGTCTATCAGGCCCGCGCGACGGTGGTAGTCGGAGAGCTGAGCCAGGCAGCCGCGCTTGGCAGGGCGGACGTGCAGACGAGCGAGATCCTCGCGCGAACGTTCGCCGACATGGCGCTGCGCTACCCCGTGCTCGAGCCCGTCGCGAGCGGCCTCTCCGAGCGAGCCGATTGGTTGGAGCTCAGGGAGCGCGTCAGGGTCGAACCCGTATCCGGCACGCAGCTTCTGGAGATCATCGCGCTGGCGGGCTCGGCGTCTGCGGCCCGTGAGCTGGCTGACGCGATCGCCTTCCATCTCGTTCGCCTCGGACCGAACATCACGCAGGAGAGCGAGAGCGTGGCGGGGCGGGCGTTCGTGACCGCGAGGCTCACCGACCTGCGCTCGAGGATCGAGGAGGCCCTCCTCGACCTCGACGCCGTCAGCGAGCGCGCGCTCGGCGCGCCTTCGGCGGAGGCCCGCGCGACCGCGCAGAGCGAGGCCCAGCGCCTCCAGGCGCTGATCAGCGGCTGGGAGAGCAACTACATCCAGATGCTCACCTTCCTCCAGGAGGGCGCGCTGCCGCCGAACTCGCTGGCCGTGTTCGAGCCCGCGCAGGCGCTGCCGGAGCCCGTCAGCCCCAGGCCGCTCCTCGCCGCCGTCATCGGAGGCCTGCTGGGGCTGCTGACGGCGTCCGGCGTCGTGGCGGTCATAGGCCTGCGCGACGTAACGATCCGCTCGACCGTCGACGTCAACACGCTCCTGCGGCTACCGGTCTTGGGCACCATCGGACGCATCCCCGGCAAGACCGATGCGGCTCGCCTGCTGACAGCGCAGGACCACTTCTCGGCCAGCGCCGAGGCCTACCGGGTCGTCCGCGGCAACATCGAGTTCAGGACCAAGGCCGGAGCCGCCCAGGTGATCGTCGTGACGAGCTCCCAGAGCGGCGAGGGCAAGAGCCTCACCGCCGCGAACCTGAGCATAGTCATGGCCAAGGCCGGGCTGCATACGGTGCTGGTGGACGCGGACCTGAGGCGTCCGGTGCAGCAGCAGCTCTTCGGACTGCCGGCCGGTAGCGGGCTGACCGACGCCATCCAGGCCTTCGAAGGGGAAGGACTGAGCCTGCAGCCCATCGGCAACGTGCCGAACCTGAGCGTGATGACCAACGGCCGGGCCACCAACAACCCGACGGAGCTCCTCAGGTCCCAAGGCATGCGCAACGTCATCGAGAGGCTCAGATCCGTCGCGGACGTCGTGGTCCTCGACAGCCCGCCGGTGAACGGCCTGTCCGACGCCAGCATCCTCGCCAACCGCGCCGACAGCACGGTCCTGGTGGTGAGAGCCGGCCGTACCCAGGCCCACGCCGCGCGCCGGGCGATCACGGACCTGGTCACCGCCGACGCCGATGTGATCGGCGTGGTGGTCAACCGCGGGGAGCCGGAGTTCGATCAGTACTACGTCGCCACGCCGGTCGATCCCGTCACGCCCCTGAAGATCGGTCTCGGGCGGCAGGCGGCTCGGGACGAGGCCTAAGCCGGTTGTCCGAGGGCGCGTCCCGCACCGTTCCCGCGCTCGCCGAGCGCGCCACCGCGTTCTGGCTGTGCGGGGTCGTCGCGCTGCTGCCGATCGGCTTGCTGCCCCTCCCTCTCAACCTCACGCCGGTCGACGTCTGGATCGTCATCGGCCTGCCCCTCGTCGCCCTGTCGTTCTTCGCGAGGCCGTGGCTGCCCAGCGCCCACTACCTGCTCCCCATCTGGCTGATCCTCATGGCGAGCCTCGTCAGCAGCTTCGCCGCCCCTTCGCCAGGCGGAGCGCTGCTGGTGGTGGTGAAGGAGGTCTTCCTGTTCGTCTGGTTCTTCGCTCTGATCATCGTGCTGGGGCGTGTGAACGAGGCGGTCTGGCGGCTGACGATCTCCGCTTGGATGTGGGTCGCGGTGGGGCACGGGCTGCTGATCCTGGCGCAGTTCGCCGTCCCGGAGTTCTGGCGCCTGTTCGTGGATATCGCCGGCAAGTCCCAGGAGTTCAGCGTGTACAGGCCGTCGGGCTTGTCGGAGAACGCCAACTGGGCCGCCTACTACCAGCTTCTCGGCTTCGCACCGTTCGTGCTGAGCCGGCTCAAGGTGGCGACCGCTGCCGCCGTGGGCTCGGTGCTGTTCTGCTCGATGCTGGCTACCGGCTCGATGGCCGCTCTGCTGGCCTTCGCCGCTGCCACGCTCGTCGCAGTGATCGCCCTGATGCTCGCCGGACAGTCGCGCGCGCTCCTGAACGTGTCGCTGCGCTTCGTGCTGGCGGGAGCCCTGCTGGGCTCGGCGCTGATACTCGTGGTGCAGGCGAACGAGGGTTACCGCGCGCGGCTCGAGAGCATCGTGATCGGGCGAGCGGACCGCTCCTCCTCCGGGCGTCTCGACCTGTGGATGGGGGGAGTAGAGGTCCTGAGGGAGCGGCAGGTGTTGGCGTGGGGGATCGGACCGGAGAACTTCCGGCACGTCGCGCCGCAAGGGAAGCAGCTTCACAACGATGCTCTGGCCTTCATCGTCGAGCGGGGGGTGGTCGGCCTGATCGGCCTGCTGATGCTGAGCGCCGTCGCCCTGCTGCGCGCCGTCGTCCTCGTGGTCCGCGCCGCTCGGCGGCCGGGCTCGGTCAGCCCGGCGATGGTCGTGTTCCTGGCCGTCCTGGCGGCCGCCCTGATCGAGTCGCTCACCCATCAGGTCTTCCACTTCCGTGCGATGTGGCTCGTCCTGGCCCTGCAGGAGGCCGCGTTGATACGCACCGCGCCCGCGGCCGACGCAGAGCCGAGCGTCGCGGCGCCTGCCCAACTACCGCTCACCCGCTTGGTCACCTGAGCCTCCTCGCCGCGCGCTAGCTCCGGGCGCGTGGTGGGCGGGCCGGCAGGCCGCCGCGAGCGCCGCGCCGGTCGCGCTGCCGCGCTCGCCTCGCAGGTGTGGGTATTCCCTCAGAGAACTCAGCGAAGCGTGGTGCAAGATGCCACGGAACGGGAACCGGCTGAGACCGGGGCCCACCTGAGGGCGAGGCGAGTTGGCACCAGTTGACCGAGATCGCGAGAGAGTGCCGCGTCCGGCGCGGCTCTCGAGCAGGCCGCTCCTGGCCGTGGGGCTGCTCTCGCTATGCCTGGCGGCATGCGGGTCCGGTCTCGAGACGCACGGTTTGGTCAAGGGCAGCGTTCGCTACTTCAGCGAGGGCGCCGCCCTGCCCGCCACCCTCCAGGGCAGCGTGCTGTCCGGCAACGTGCGGATCGAGGTCGAGAGCGCTCGGGAGCTCGATTCCGTCGCGTTCCACCTGAGCGAGCTGTCGCCGGATGCTCCGGCCAAGGTCGACGAGCAGGAACCGTTCGACCTCGACCTCGACACGACGGCCCTGGCGAACGGGCCTCATCAGCTGCGCGTCGCCGCGGCGTTCAGCGACGAAGGCGAACCGGCCCTCGCCGAGGTGACCGTCGACTTCGCCGTGTCCAATCCGACCCCCGAGCCGCCGGGCCCACCAGGCCCGCCAGGCCCTCCCGGCCCGCCGGGTCCTCCCGGTCCTCCGGAGGCCCCGCCGAGCTGTCTAGAGACCGGCACTGGTCCCCTGCTGCAGGTGACCGGAGCCCATACCTCCACCTACCGGATCAGGGACCTGGCGCCGGGAGCGCGCGTCGATGCGAGCGCCGCCACCTTCGTGATGCCGTATCCGGGCTCCGACCATCCGCTCGACCCCTTCGTGGTCAGGGACTCTCCGCAGGTCTGCGTATCCGGCGGAGTCTACTCGCCGGGCATCCCTGACGACGAGCCCGACTGGGAGCTGTATCACCACAGCCAGGGCGTCTACGTCATCGACTCCGTCGGCCCGGTGGTCGAGAACGTCGCGATCTTCGAGACGGGCGACGGGGTGCGCTTCAAGGAGAACACCCAGGGCTGGACCTTCCGCGACTCCTACGTCCAGCACAGCGGTGATGACGCGATCGAGAACGACCAGCTCTACTCCGGGCTCGTCGACGACGTCCTGGTGGACTGGACGTTCGTGTTCCTGTCGTGCCGGCTCGATACCGCCGATCGTGGCGCGGGCTACCCACCCGGCGGCACCGTCGTCGTGCGCGACTCGCTGGTGGCTCTTCGCCCTCAGGTCGGCGCGTACAAGGCCACCAACGAGGGCGGGCGCTTCTTCAAGTGGGAGAAGCACGACACGCCCGGCTGCCTGCTGGAGCTGACCAACAACGTGTTCTTGGTCGAGGACGGCGAGTACGCCAGCCTCTACCTCGACCCTAGCGATGACCCCGACCTCGACTACGAGTCGTTGGTGCACAGCTCCGGCAACGTGATCGTCTGGCTCGGAGACGGCGAGTACCCCGCGCCGATACCGGCGGGCTTCACGCTCACCCGCGACATCGAGGTGTGGAACGCGGCGCGCGAGGCGTGGTTCGATCGCCATCCTGTCTTCGAGAGCTTCAGATGAGGCGTCACCAGGGCCGCGTTATGTCGGATGATGCTGGCGGGAGGCGGACCATGCCCACCTCCCACCCGCCGGCCACGGGAACGTCAGAACCTGGTGGCTAGCTACCGATCCGCGATCGGCGGCGCGTCTGTGGCCTTGAGGGAGCCCATGCGACTCGTCGCCGATCGACTTTCCGGCGGTCTTTCGCTAGCTGCCCGGCCCGGCGCGCGTGCGCGCGAGACGGTGACCCACCAGTGGTCCCGTAACTCGCGAGGATATGTGCGATTCATCACATCAAACCTCGTACCGAAGCCGGGGCCGGATAGGCCCAAAGACCTAGTACGAGTTGTCTAGGCCGCTCGGTCGCGGTCGCGACCCTGACGGCGTTTGCTGCCGCTCCCGGCGTTGACGGCGAGCTCGACGCGAGACCTCACCTGGTACTTGGTCAGCAGGCTGGAGACGTGCGCCTTGACGGTCCGCTCGGTGATGCCGAGGCGTTTCGCGATGGCCCGGTTCGACAAGGCCTTCGAGATCAGGGCGAGCACCTCGCGCTCGCGGGGGGTCGGCATGGCGTTGGGGCCAGGCGAGGCGACGATCGAGGTGAAGGCGTGCGCCAGGACCTCTCGCGGCGCCCAGATGGCTCCGGTGGCCACGGCCCTCAGCGCGTCCCTCAGCCCCGCGGGTTGGGCGTCCGACGAGACGTAGCCGCGGTAACCGCGCGCCAGCAGCTCGACGAGGACGTCGCGGTCGGCGTCGACGAGCACCAAGGTGGGGACTCCAGGCCGGGGAGGCGTGTCCAGGAGCGACGGCTCGGCCACCCACAAGCCCACGTCGGTCGCGGCTGGCGGTGTGGTGCCGGTCGCGACGGTGAGCTGGTAGCCCCGCAGCATCGTCGCGACGGCTTCCACGATCAGGCCGGAGCTGCCGTACACCCAGACGTTCATGTGGAGTGGGGCCTTGTAGTGTCGTTACGCAAGTGAGCTGCCTCGCGAAGTGGTAGATGTCGGTCGCCTAAGTGGTCCTGGCCGGAGCGCACGGTCGGCCTTGCGTGAGGGTTCGTCGATGAGAGGCAGGCTAGCACCGGGGGTCGTCGTGCCCGGCGCAACCATCACAAGCCGTCGTGGCTGCCGAAGTGCGTCAGGAGCCTCTCGCTCACCGACGCGGCCGCCGTGGCGGCGCCATCGGACGGGTCGTTGTCGACCTCGAGCAGGAGCTGCCGGTGCTGGTCGCGCTCGAGGCGCTCTACGACCCAGGCCAAGGCGGTCTCGGCTCGTTCCAGAGCTGCCGCTGCGTCGCCGAGGGACCTCTCGAGCCGGCTGGTCGCGCCTGGACGCGCCGAGAGCCGGGCCAAGACCGTCTGCGGCCGGGCGGAGACGATCACCACCGCATCCGCGTGCGTCCTCGAGCCCTCTAGCCGGGGCCACGCCGCCCCGAGGCGCTCCTCGTGTCCTCCGAAGACCAGCGACCAGTAGGCCTGCAGGACGCCCTGGTCGATCAGGTGGAGGCCCGGTGTCCGGCGAGCGCGCTCGTAGTGCCCGCAGCGGCTGAGCCAGTACAGCGCGGTCCTGGCCCTGTCCGCCGCTGCGCCGCCCGCCAGCGGTCCGGCCAGCCGCCAGCTCTCGACGAACAGGCGCGGCCGCCAGCGCGAGACCTGAAGGAGGCTGCCGGCGACATCGGCGAGGCGGGCCGAGCGTCCCGAGTTCCACGACTCGTAGGTCTCGTGAGCGATGACGCCGGCGGCGCGAAGCCGGCTCACGGCTTCTCGCGCGACGGTGGACTTGCCGGAGCCCGGCAGACCGAGGAACTCCACCACCGCTCCGTGTGAGCTCGATGATCCGGGTTCCTTCGGCCCACGTCCGCTCTCGGCACCCGCTGCCATGCTCAGAGCGCCTTCCACACGGAGCCAACGACCCTGGTGAGGAGCGGCTCGAGCTCGCCGCTGGTGTCCACGCGCAACGTCTCGGCGTTCAAGAACGCCGGCACCGCCTGGTTCGCATGCCGGTGCTTGACGTACTGGTCGGACTCCTTGCGGTCCTTGACCCGCACTCGGTTGCGTTCCAGCGCCACCTCGACGGACACGCTGAGCTCGACGACCACCGTCGGCGGCGGTATCGACCGGTAGATGCTCTGCTCGACGGCAGCCGCGCGCCGGCGCCAGCCCGACGAGGCTTCCGGCGAGAGCCTGGCGCTGTCCATCGCTCCGACCTCGGGCGACGGGTAGCGGTCGCACACGACGATCGCCCCGTTGGCGGCCTGCCGCTGGACGCGCCTCGCCAGCGACTGCCGCTCATGGGCCGTGATCAGCGCCCTGAGCGCGTACATCCAGCCGAAGCTCTCGGACCTCTTGGGTCGATCCCCGGCGCCGTCGAGCCCGTCGACGACCCGAGTGGGCCCGACGCTCGCCCGCTGGTCGGGGATGAGCCGGCGCAGCAGGGGGAAGAGCGCCGCGAAGGGCCAGGTGAGCCAGGTCGGCGGCGGCTTGCCCAGGTGGACCTGGTCGACTTCGAAGTGCTTCCCGAGCGTGCGCGCCAGCGTCGCGACCAGGGTCGACTTGCCGGTAGCCTCGGGCCCGACGAAGGCCACCACGGCGCCACCCGTCGCGAGGTGCTTGCTGCCGCGATAGCGGCGGCCGCGGCGCGCCAGCTTGGCCACCAGCGCCCTGACGCGCAGCCAGGCTCCCTCGAGGCGGCCGAGCCGCCTGAGGGCGGAGAGGTGAGCGCGGAGGCGGCCGCCGAGTCGAAGGAGGCGCCAGGAGCCGGTCTGGGCGTCGAGCGCAGCCAGGCAGTCGCGCCACAACGCGGGCGGCACCTGAGGAAGATGCGTCGACAGCAGCTCCTCGGCCTCGGCGACGGCGTCCGGACCTCGGTCGAGAAGCGCTCGGATCTCGGCGCGGGTGGCTGCGGTCGTGCGCGCGTCCTTGCGCGTGAGCAGCTGCAGCAGCGACGAGCGCTTGATCATCTGGATGACCACGAGAACCAGGAGCTCGGCACCTGGTCGCGGCACGGGCACACCGAGGTGCGTCTCGGTTCCCGCGAGCAGCAGCCCCTCGACCGGCAGGTGGAACTCCTTCAGCAGGTTCGTACCGGTGGTGATCTGGTAGTACACGTCGACGTGGAGCCACTTGCCGCTGCTCGCGTCCAGCCCGAAGTACTGCTCGATCCCGGGGAACGGCTGGAGGGCGCCGTCGTTCACGCGGCGGAGTCCGTGGCTGGCGAACACCTGCTGGAGCGCGGCGGCGTCGGTTCGTCTCACGATCAGGTCGAGGTCGTCCTCGCCCGCCAAGGACGCAGCCAGCTTCTCGTTCGACTTCCAGTGCTTGTAGCCGACCCCGGCGCGCGTCAGGTCGTCGAGCAGGTCGACGACGGCCGCCAGCCGACCCTTGTCGCTGCCGGCGTTCAAGCCTGCTCCGCCGCGGGGGCGCGCCACCGCTCGGGTAGCACGGCCGACAGCTTGGCCATGCCCGCGAGCTTCTGCGCGACCCAGAGCCCGTGCGCGCCGAGCACGGCGGGCGCGGCCAGCCTCGTCAGGCCCACGGCGCAGATCCCGGCCGCCAGGGCGGCAACGAGCAGCACGGCCACGTGGTTCGCTTCGGCGAGGCGCATGGGCACCGCCGTCAGCACCGCGGCTCCGCCCACCGCTGCGGTCAGCGCCACGATGGGTAGATGAACGCCCAGGACGGAGCGAGCATCGGCGCCTGCGAGGCGCGCCGCCGCCGAAGTCATCAGCGCGAAGTTGATGCCGATGGCGGCGAGCACACCCGCCGCCACCCCGCCCAGCCCCCAGTGATGACCGATCCAGGCGCCGAGGATCACGCAGGCGGCGTACACCGCCTGCCGCCAAGCGCGGGCGTAGACGGCGCCCTTGGCGCGCATGACGGCTTCGCTGATCTTGTAGCTGGTGCGGAAGAAGATGCCCAGCGCGAGGACCTGGAAGGCAGGCACCACTCCGAGCCACTGCGCGCCGAGCAAGGTCAGCACGATCTCGGGTGCGAGGATCGTCGCTACGAGGCATAGCGGCATCGTGAGCAGCGCGACCGAGGCCAGGCCTCTCAGGAAGCCGGCCGCCAGACGCTTCGGGTCGTCCTGCACCTTCGACAGCACGGGGAACATCACGACGTCGACGACCTTCCCGAACAGCGAGGCCGGAGCGACCATCAGCTCGTAGGCTCGGCTGTACGCTCCCAGCGCCGCCAAGCCCATCCAGCGCCCCACGACGAAGTAGTCGCCCTGAAGCGCTAGGAAGTTGAAGAACCTGCCGATGGTGAAGCCGCCCCCCATCCGCGCCAGCTCGAGCGCCGAGGGGCCGTCGAGGAGCGGCCGCATCGGATGCCGGTGGACCAGCAGGAGCATCGCGCCCTTGAGCACCAGCGAGGAGAGGTGAGCCGCGACCAGCGCCCAGACCCCCCAGCCCAACAGGGCCGCGACTATCCCTATCAGAGCGAACCCGACGAAGAACGAGACGGTCTCGATGATGGCGAGGGTCTTGAAGGCCAGCTCGCGCTGCATCAGGCCCTGCGCCGCGACCGCGGGCCCGGTCAGGAGGAAGGACACCGACAGCGCCCGCAGAACGTCGACCAGGCCGGCCTCCGAGAAGAGAGCCGCCAACGGGGGAGACAGCAGCCACACCGCGGCGGTGAACAGGACCCCCAGCGCGATCGACAGCGTGAAAGCCGTGCGCACGTACTCGGGCGTCAGCGCGGGGCGCTGGACGATGGCCTGGCCGAAGCCGAGCTGGGCGAAGATGTTCGAGAAGTTGACGACGACCAGCGCTGCCGCGACCGCGCCGAACGCCTCGGGCGTCAGGAGGCGGGCCAGGATCAACAGCACGACGGCACGCAGCACGGCCTGCACACCGGTGCCCGAGCCCATCCAGACCAGGCTGCCCATGGTCTTGCTCGTCAGGCTGGTTTTGCCGGCTTCAGGCAAGCTGGCCGCCTCGCAGCGCGCGACAGCCCAGCGAGGGCAGCGGACAGGTTGTCACCATGCCCAATACTCTCACACTGCCGTCTGCCGTCCGGACCATCCGTCACGCCGGCGTTGCGGCAGGTGCTCGAGGTCGGAGGCGGCCGGCTCTCGGCCCTACTCGACCGCCTCGAACAGGTAGGCCTCGGCCCCCTGCCCGATCACTACGCCGAGCGAACCGTCCTCGCCGGTGCGCAGCTCCACCGGCAGCCCGGAGATGGCGCCGCCGTAGGTGAGGTAGGTGTCGAACTCGCCGGCGTGGTTCAGGTATGGACGAACCTCGGTGCGGAACTCGCCCGCGTCCAAGACGAGCTGGTCGTCCACCCATTCGAGCGTGATCTCGCCCAGCGCGGCGTTCCTGTACCGGCCGACGAACGGCTCGGCCTCGGCTTGCGGCACGCGCTCCAGCAGGCGTTCCCTCGACTGCTCCAGCGTCGTCCGCGCCTGCTCGATGCCGAACTCGGTCTGAGCCACCGACTCGGCTGGCTGGTCGAAGAGCAGCTCGAGCAGCCTCAGCTGGACGGCTCCGTTGAACGCGTTCGAGGCCTGGGCGTTGGTCAGCACCACGCTGCCGACGCCGGCGGTGGGGAGGAAGGTGAACTCGGACGTGAAGCCGACGGTGTTGCCGCCGTGGTAGATCCACTCGACGCCGCGGTACTCGCCGACCATCCAGCCGAGGCCGTAGCTGTCGGTGGCGGAGACCGGCACCTGCGGCTCCCAGGTGACGAGGAGGTTCTCCTCGCTGACGACCCGCTCGCCGCCGGGCGCGACGCCGCGCGCCATCACCGTCTGCAGGTAGCGGGCCATGTCCTCGATGGTCGACCAGTGAGCGCCGGCCGGCGCGACGGGGGAGAGCATCTCCTCGTTGGTCACGTCGATCGGCTCGAAGGCGCCCGATTCGAGGCTCTGCTGGTGCGGGGTCGCGTGCTGGCCGCGGCCGACGACGCCCTCGAAGGACAGCGTCGTATCGAGCATGCCGATGGGCTCCAGGACCTTCTCGCTCAACAGAGCCTGGTAGCCGGCCATCAGCGAGCCGTACTCCGCACCGGCCGCGGCCGCCGCGGCGTAGCCGGCGGTGGCGACGAGCTGGTTGCTGTACTGGAAGGCCTCGCCGAAAGCCGTGTAGAACTCGAAGGTCGCGAGGGAGTCGACGACGGCCTCGGCGTCGAGCTCGGCGGCGTTGAAGAGCAGCTCGAGGTCCCGGCGCGGAACGCCGGTGCAGGCGCACAGCAGGTTCCTGAAGGTGATCGTCTGGGTCAGGTCTGGATCGCCGACGGCGAACTGCGGCAACGCCTGCACCACCGGCGTGTCCCAGGTGATGACCCCCTCGTCGACGAGCTGCGCGACGAGCATCGACGTCAGCGTCTTGCCGGTCGAGCCGATCATCATCTGCGTCGTGGTGGTGAGCGGCTCGCCGCTGCTCGCGTCCGCCACGCCGAAGGCGCGCTGGTACACGACCTCGCCGTCCTGCACGATCGCCACCGCAGCGCCGGGGATGCCGTAGCCAGCCATGGCGAGCTCGATGAACTCCTCGAGCTCGGCCGTCACCTCGGAGACGCGCCTGGGCGTGACGCCGCTCAGGTCGACCTCTTCGACGGCGGTGATGGTGAAGCTGCTGACCACGACCTGAAGCTGCGCGCCGCGGCGCTGCGCCTCGGACAGCTCGGCCTCGATGAGCATCACGTACAGGTCGTCTCCGACGGTCTGCGCCAAGGCCTGATGGAGAAGGCTGGGGTCGCCGGAGTCGTAGTTGAGCAAGACGGTGTGGTCGATGCCGGGCGAGGACGGCGGCTCGAGCACCTGTGTCGGCTCCGAGCCCGGTCCGCCTTCGACCAGGTCCCACATCTCCGCCACGGCCGGCGCCGGGTCCGCCGCTGGCGCTACGAGGAGGTGGACGTGCATCCCACCCTCGGGGCTCGTGACGGTCACGACCCCGCCCTCGTCCACGACCGTCCAGCCTCCCGGGACCTGGACCGTGTAACGCCCCGCCGAGTCCTCGAACAGCGACTGGGCTGAAGGGCTCGTGCTGCCCGCTGAGCCCGCCCCCGCGCGTTCGAGCGAGAACGGGAACTCCTGGCCGGACTGCGTGAAGGCGCCCTGGATCGTGTCGCCCGACAGGACGCCCGTGAAGGTCGGTGCTCCGCCGACGCCGGCGATGGCGAAGGTGACGTCCTGGCCCGACACGGCCACAGCCTCGAGCGGCAGGCCGTAGGCGCCCTGAGCCGGGATGTCGATGGTGCCGTGCCAGCCGGACGTTTCCAGACCGAGGGTCACGCTGACGCCGAGCATGGTGCCAGGCAGCTCGATGAAGCCCTCCCAGGTTCCGGCTGGGGTCGGGTCGTTCTGCGCCTGAGCGGCGCCGAGGGCGGCTACTGCCAGCAGGCAGAGGTGCAAGCGGGTGAGGAGGCGTCGTGCTCGGTTCAAGGTGGTCTCCCTAGGTTCGGTGCCGGATGTCCGGAGAGGTCGGGTTCGGACCACGGGGTGGTCGCCACTGCTGCTCATCGTGGCAGCTGCTTTCGTGAGCGGCGTGTGCCCTGGGGTCGGGGAGCGTCGAACCTCCGAGCCTGAGGCGTGCACACCTGCCTAAGGACCCCGCGACCGCCGAGGCCGCTCAGCGCTACCTAGTCGACCGCCGCGATGGTGAAGCTGGTAACCACGATCTGAAGCTGCGCGCCGACGCGCTGCGCCTCGTCCATGCTCCCCTCGACGAGCATCAGGTAGAGCTCGTCGCCCACGACCTGCACGAGCGCCTGATAAAGGAAAGCTGAGCTGGCCGAACCGTAGTTGTACAGGAGAGTGTGGTCGACCCCGGGCGAGGACGGCGGCTCCAGCACCTGGATGGGGTCCAAGCCGGGTCCGCCGTCGACGAGGTCCCAGGCGTCCGCGACGGCCCCGTCGAGCCAGTCGGCGACGGGTCCGACCATGAAGTGAACGAGCACACCGCCTTCAGGGCTCATGACCGTCGCGACGCCATCTTGCTCGAACGCCGTCCAGCCAGCGGGGATCCGCACCGTGTAGCGGCCCGTGGAGTCCTCGAAGAGCGTCTGGGTGGCGAGGTTCGTGCCGTCACTGCGCGCGAGCGAGAAGGGGTACTGCTGGCCGAACTGCGAGAACGCGCCTCGGATGGTGTCGCCGGTCAGCGTGCCGGTGAAGGTCGGCTCTCCCGCCACGCCGGTGATGCCGAACGTGACGTCCGCACCCCACACGGCCACGCCTTCCAGCGGCAGTCCGTAGAAGCCTTGAGCCGGGATGTCGATGCTGCCGCTCCAGCCTGCAGCGTCTTGGGTCAGGGTCACGCTGACGCC
>CAYYOK010000016.1:0-40741 GCA_964473205.1 uncultured bacterium
GCCCGCTCAGGGGCGGGCCGCGACGCGCTCTGGGCTCAGTGGCCGTGCTCGGGTCTGTAGTCGAAGGTGAGGAAGCCTTCGATGACGTGGCCGTCAGCGGAGAGCACGCGCCACATCACTACATAGGCGCCGACCTCCAGGGGCGCCTGGGGCGTCAGCGTGACTTGCTCGCTCCTACCGGATGCGGGATCGAGGCTGATCTCGACGCGAGCATCGTGGTCGTCCTCGAGGTCGAGCACCCGAGCAACGAGGGCTTCTGCCGTCGCGTCGAGCAGTGCGTGAAGGCTGCCTTCCTCGGCTCCGTGCTCAGCCCCGTGCTCAGCCCCGTGCCCGCCCTCTTGGTCATGACCCTCCTCGGACTCGCCGTGATCCTGGCCTGCCGTCTCGCCGGCGTCATCGTGTGAGGGATCGACCGTGAGGGGGTAGATCTTGATGATGCTGAACCCCGTCTCGATCTGCTGGGTGAAGACGAGCTCGATCCGATCGAGGCGCGTGGTGACGACGGCGCCGTCGCCAGGGTTGGAAGAGGCGAGGTCGGCGTGCGCCAAGGCCGCTCCAGGGACGAGTAGGGCTGCTAGAACGGTCAATGCCGTGAAGGTCGTGTGTGGTCTCATGATCTCTCCTGTACATGGAGCGGTCGGCCGCGGTCGGACAGCTCACTCCATGCGGCTAGAGGCTAGTCGGATCGCGACCGTCGGGCGACGGCCGCGCCTAGGCATGCCTAGCCGGCGGGGCCCTGGCTTTGATGCTGCCGCCCGGGCGAGCGAGCACGCGGATGTCGGCGGCTGGTCTGTGAGCGCACGGCCTGAGGGGGGACCGACTAGCCGCCGCCTCAGGAGTCGGCAGGTTGGCCAGCGGCAGGATGCAGAAGAAGCAGTAGGGACTGGCGAAGTCGGGAGCGTCAGGCTGGCTGGGCCCGTGATGCGCATGAGGCTCGTGCAGCGCTTGACCCTGGGCCATGAGATGGGGTTCGAAGAAGGAGACGAGCAGCAACGCCACGGCGCTTAGCCACCTGAGGTTGGGCGGCATAGGGCCAGACCGGGCAGCTTGGGATCGACACCCCTTGGCGCGCTTCATTCACTTGCCATTATCCGGTCCATCACGCCCGCCGCGACTCCATTGGCTGGAGCCGTCTTGACTTAGTCATTAGGAACAACTAATCTGCCGGACAAAAGCGCTGCAAGTGAGTGCTTCGGAGGAGCGAATCCCATGGGTCGACATCTGCGTCAGTTGCTGTCGAGGCGGCGTTTTCTGGGACTGGGATTGGGCGGCGCGGCCAGCGCGATCGGGGCGAGCTTGCTGAGCGCGGCGACTCATGCCCAGAGCGGCGTCGCAGGGACTGCAGGTCTGGAACATTCGATGGGTGCTGCGGGACACGGGATGTCGACCCAGATGTTGGTCGGTGAGGTCTTTCACGAGCGCAACGGTTTCGATCCGATGCAGATGTTGGTCGATTGGGACCACGGAACCGTGACGGGGGAAGCGGCAGATGGCCGTCCGATCCGCACCTACGGAGTGGCCGCCGTGGACAAGGAGATCGAGATCGCTCCGGGGATCTTCTTCCCGGCCTGGACTTACAACGGGCGCGTGCCGGGCCCGTCGATCCGCTGCGTCGAGGGCGATCATCTGCGGATCGTCTTCTCCAACGGTGGCGGCCACCCGCACACCATGCACTTCCACGGTTTCCATCGCGCGGAGATGGACGGGGTGGATGGTGAGTACCGCGGGGCTATCGCACCGGGAGAGACCTTCGTCTACGAGTTCGACGGCGACCCGTTCGGCTGCCACCTCTATCACTGCCACGCCACGCCGCTCAAACGCCATATCCACAAGGGGATGTACGGAGCCTTCGTGGTGGACCCGCCTGGCGGCCGTCAGCCTGCGCGGGAGCTGATGATGGTGATGAACGCGTTCGACACGAACTTCGACTCTGCGAACGAGATCTACGCCGTCAACACGGTCGGTCACGAGTTCATGCGCCGACCCATCCCGATCAAGGTCGGCGAGCTGGTGCGCATCTATCTGATCAACATCATCGAGTTCGACCTCATCAACAGCTTTCACCTGCACGCGCACTTCTTCGACTACTACGACAGCGGCACGACCTTGGAGCCGACCCTCAGGACCGTGGACACGATCATGCAGGCACAGGGTCAGCGCGGCATCCTCGAGTTCCGTCCACGCTACCCCGGTCGCTACATGTTCCACGCGCATGTCAGCGAGTTCGCCGAGCTCGGCTGGATGGGGTTCTTCAACGCAGTGAACGAGTCCGACTACGCTGCGGCGCTCGCCGAAGTCGGTCTCGACGAGGAGTGGGACTTCAAGAGCATGAACGGCAGCGCGGTCAGTGGCGCGGGAGTCGGCTGAGATGGCGCAGGGAGCCGACTACCCAGAGCTTCCCGCCAGGGCGGCGCGCGGGGGAGCTTTCTGGCTGCTTGCTCTCGTGCCGTTGCTGCTGCTCGGCGTGGTGCTGACCTACCTGGTGGTCACGGGTGGCGGGCTGACCGAGCTGGCAGGGCCGCCGGTGGAGCAGGTCTCGATCCAGCGGGTGACGCTGCCGGAGCCGGGCGTCATTCGCATAGAGGTCGTCAACGACGGCCCACAGACGGTGACCATCCCGCAGGTCCTGGTGGACGACGCCTACTTCGGCTTCGAAGCCAGTCCATCGACGACCATCCCGCGCTTGGGCCGCGCTACCTTCACCGTCTACTACCCGTGGGTCGCAGAGGAGACCCACGCCATAGCGCTGGTCTCCTCGCTGGGCATGCTGTTCGAGGGAGAGGTCCCGGTCGCCGTCGAGACGCCGAGTTTCTCCTTCCGCCTGTTCCTGCTGTTCGGCCTCGTCGGTCTCTACGTCGGCATCATCCCTGTCGGGCTCGGCATGCTGTGGTTCCCCTTCCTGCGGCGGCTGAGCCGGCAGGCGATGAGCTTCGTGCTGGCGCTGACCGTCGGGCTGCTGCTCTATCTGGCGGTGGGAACGTGGCTGGACGCCAGTGAGATCGCCGCCGGGCTACCGGCGTTCTGGCAAGGCGTGCCGCTGGTCCTGTTCGTAGCACTGGCGACGTTGGGGGTGCTTCTGGCCGCCGGCAGCGTCGGTCGTGGTGAACAGGCCAACCCGTTGGGCATCTCCTACCGCATCTCGTTCGGGATCGGTCTGCACAACCTCGGGGAGGGCCTGGCGATCGGAGCGGCTTTCGCCCTCGGCGAGGCGGCGTTGGGCACCTTCCTGATCCTCGGGTTCACGCTGCACAACATCACCGAAGGCGTCGGCATCGTTGCGCCCATCGTGAGGCGGGGGGCACCGACGCTCAGGCACTTCGTGTGGCTGCTACTCATCGCGGGCGGGCCAGCCATCATCGGCACCTGGCTCGGCGGCTTCACCTTCAACCCGGTGCTCGCTACCATCTTCCTCGCCATCGGGGTCGGCGCGATCCTGCAGGTGGTTTGGGAGGTCGGCAAGCTCGTAGCACGAGATTCCTCGAAGGCCGGCGAGCCGATGGTGAGCTGGAGCAACCTGGCCGGGCTGGTAGCCGGCATCGCGCTGATGTACTTCACGGCTTTTCTCGTGAAGGTCTGACGCCAGGCCGTAGCTGCTTCGTTCGAGGGGTTGCCGGTGCACGTCGGCTGCCCTAGATGACCTCCGAAGGTAGCAGCGGCCTTCAGCGCGCTGGCGATCGGCTTCGGCGCCGCCCTCCGCTTAAGTCGCGTTTAAGCGCGCGAGAAGTACCTTCCTCTCACAGCGCCAAGGGCGCAGGGAGGCAGTCACATGCGCGAAGCACGCAAACAGGCAGCAGCAACCACACTGGCCGTGGCCTTGACCCTGATCCTCGCCACCAGCGCCTCCGCTCAGTACTACTCCGACCCGCTGCAGGCGCAGATGGCGGCGCTGGACGCTCAGATCGAGGCGATGATCGCGGAGCGTCAAGGTCAGATCGCGGCGATGCAGCAGGAGCACACCGCCTGGTTCATCAGGTACTACCGCCAGAACACCGGCGACTACCAGACGCCCGACCACCTGGCGTTCGAGTACGGCATCAACCTCTACTGCCAGCGCAACGCCGCCGAGTGCGCCGAGGTCCACGCGAGCAACACCGCCCTCAGCGCCAGCCTGCACCAGGCGAGGATGAACGACATCGCTAGCTGGGGCCCGGTCAATGCCCAGATCGCGGCTTCCAACCAGAGCGTCCTCGACGGCCTGTTCGGCGGCTTCATGAACCGCAGCGCGCTGACCAGCCAGGGTCAGTCGAACGTGGTCCAGGGCGCCATCCACGGCAACGGCACCTTCGTGAACCCCAACACGGGCACGGCCTGGCAGCTGCCCCTCTACCCCGACCCCAACTACCAGTACACCGCTCCGACGGGCGAGCCGCTCGCGTTCGACTACCAGCGCAACATGTGGTTCGTGGGCACGAACTGGGGCTGGGTGCCGCTGCAGCTCAGCCGCTAGCCAGGTTCACTCGGCGCCTGTGCTGAACTCGGCGCTCACCAGCTGTAGGCACCGGAGATCGTCGCCCCGCCACCCAGGGTGCCGTCGGTCGAGTACTCGAGGCTTACCGTGGCGGACACTCCCGAGCTGCGCTCCGCGATCCGGTAGCTGGCGCCGAAGGTCACGGGCGACCCGCTCATGTCGCTGAAGTCCGTGCTGGCCGAAGCCGAGGCGAACCCGGAGACCGTCTGCTGGAAGCGCGACTGCTTGGTCACCATGTACGGCACCTCGGCCAGCAGCTCCATCTCCTCGTTGTAGAGCCTGATGAGGCCCACGTGGGGTCCGAACGCGGCGAAGCCCGTGGAGATCCGGGCGCCGCTCGGAACGACGACCTCGCCCGCGCGAGAGACGATGTCCTCGCCCTCCACCTCTATGAAGATACGTGTGCGGATGCGGCTCGCCAGCTCCAGGACGAAGGTCGTGAACTCGCGGTCATAAGGGATCTGCACCTCGAGGAAGTGCGGCGCGTAATAGATCTCGGTGGCGAGCTCCAGCGGCGCGGAGGACTGGGGATCGACGATCACGGTGATGCCGGGAGCGATCTGCGTGGCCTGACCGCGTTGGACGATCTCGATCGCGGCGCCCTCCTGGGTCCGCCCTGCAGTACCCGAGTCGCCGCCTTGCGCCAAGCCGACCTGGGACACCGCCAGGGCGGTGACGATCGCTGCTAGGAGTGTAGTTCGGCGCATGGGCATCCTTCGGGTCTCAGACCTTCGGGAGGGCGGACAGTGCCGCCCTCCCGAAGCTTGTACGTCAGTCGAAGTTGAAGGTCTGAGGAGTGTCGGTGTTGAACAGGCCGGTCGCGACCAGCGTCGTCCAGAAGGTCAGGACTCCCGTGTCCGGGTTGTACTTCCTGACGCCCTCGATATCCGCCAAGCCGCTCTTGATCGCCTGAACGAAGGCATCGAACGCCGCCTGGTTGGCCGGGGTGTTGATGGTGTACTGGAAGTAGCCTTGGCCGCCGGCGCCCAGCTGGAGCGCGCCCTGGGGCTGGAGGCCGAAGTTCTCGGCGCTGAGCACCGTGTCCTCGACTTTGATCGGTCGGCCGCTGGTGTTCGTGATCAGGATGTTGACGACGACGTCAACGCCTGGGCCAACCTGGCTCAGGTCGAGCTGGAACGCGAGCTGCGGCAGCTCGAAGGACACGTCACCAGGCAACTCGGCGTAGAACGCCAGCTCGGCGTAGGCGTGGTTGTAGTGAGCGTCACCGCTCGGGAGGCCGGGAGTGCTGGAGACCTGAGCGGCCCCAACGGCGAAGACAGCGAGAAGCAGCGAGAAGAAAAGGATCTTACGCATGTATGAGTCCAACCCTCTGAGATGCCCATGACGAGCATCGGAACTAGCTCCGGGCTAGCTGCCTGGGAGCGGCAGCTGCTGTTTCCGAAGCGGACGCGCGACGCGACTCGAGAGCTGCGCTATCGACTTGCATCGCTTGACTGACCGGTCAGTCTTGCAGACCGTGTGGCGGTCGAGTGGACGACTCCTTCCCTGCATCGTCGAGACGATCGCATAGCGCTCGATCTCTTCTCGACGGGCATACCCGTTGGCCTACCTCGGAATCGCTTCCGCGAGTACGCTCAGCGAGTTACCTGCGATGTCCACATTTCTAAATGTGCTTAGCGACACATTCTGAATCGGTTGTCACAAACTGTGATTGATGTGCCAATTCTGACCTATGAGAATTACTGCGCACCGACGCGCTCGGCGAGGCCGGACTCCTAGATCGGTCTGACGGTAAGCGCCTGGACGACGGTGCCGAACGGCCCGCTCTCGTCGTGTACGACGCTGTGCGTGATGCCGAGGCCGGTCGGTCCGAACGAGACCGAGGTGTCGAGACCCAGCCACTCGCCGGACGGCGCCCGCAACAGGTGCACGGTCAGGTCCAGATTCGGGAAGGCTGCCTGCTCCATCGGCACCCGAGGCGTGGCCCCGTTCGCGACGTCGACGAGCCCGAGGAACCGCGCCGTATCGCTCACGGCCTCGCCCTCGATCAGCTCGAAGCCGGTGCGCACCCAGCCGACGGCGCGGCCAGGCTCCACCTGTGAGCGCCTCAGCTCGAGCGAGCGGACGAACTCTCCCAGCCAGTAGTCGCCGAGGCTCCAGGGCGGCGTCTCGCCGCTACCGATCACGCGAGGTAGCGGTATCCCAGCCAGGTGGGCCGTGTCGTACGCCGCGGCCAGCCAGGCCCGCGCCTCGACGGCCGGCCGCCCAGCATGGCTCAGGCGCGCGGTGACCAGCTCTATCGTTCTGCCGGGCCGGCTGACCTCCACCTCGACGTCGACGGGCTCGAGCGGCAGCGTGCCGAGGATCTCGTAGGTCACGCGGCTCAGCTGCAGGTGCCCGCGGCCGCGGGCGTCGCGGTCGGCCTCGATGGCGTGCGCGAGCACGCCCAGCGCAGGCGCGATGTGCTGCTCCTGCGGGTTCCACGCGCCACCCACCAGACGCGTCGGCCTCAGGCGCGTGGGGGACTCGCGGATGAAGTAGGCGCTGGCTGGGGCGTCGGGCCTAGTCACGCCGCACCCAGCCGTCAGCCACTGCTCGCAGCAGCGGCGTATCGAACACGCCGACGACGTTCGCGGCCCGGTCCGGCCCGAGGGTGTCGACCCAGCGCCGCCCCTGGCGCATCACTACCCCGCAGGCCAGTACCTCGGCGCCGACCGACTCGATGAGCTGCCAGGGCGCGTCGAGCGTGGCGCCGCTGCTGACGGCGTCGTCCACCAGCACCACCCGGCGGCCTCGCAGCAGTGGCAGCAGGTTCGGGTCGAGGTAGACCCGCTTGCCGCCACCGGGCGTGGTGATCGACTGCACCGGTGCGGAGACCGCTTCGTCGTACCAGAACTTGCGCGAGTAGCCGAGCGGCACCATCCGCCCGAGGCCCAGCTCGCGGGCGACGACCGGCGCGAAGGCGAGCCCGAGCGTCGGCATGCCCACGATCACCTCGGGCGCGAGCGGCGCCAGGAGTCGAGCCAGCATCACGCCGAGCGCGTCGATCACGTCGAGCGAGGCCTGGTTGCTGATCAGCGAGGCGACGGCCAGCGACGGGTCGGCCGCGAGCTGCCTTATCGGCAGCAGCAGCACGCGCCCGTCGGGCAGCCGGGCCGGGTAGCCGTAGCGCCACGGGCCGTCGTCCGAAAGCGAGCCGTCGGGTAGCGCGTCCTCGTCGACGAAGCGCTGCCAGTAGCCGGTGGTCGGCTCGGTGAAGTGACGGCTAGCGGTCATCGGCCCAGCATGTTACCGGCCCGGCGGGGAGGTCGCAGCCGTGCTCGTGCCCTCCGCTGGCCGTAGTCGTCAGGCCCGCAGCCACACCCTGGCCAAGGCCAACCCGGTCAGCAGGGCCGCGATCGAGACCGCCACCGATGCGACCAGGTAGAGCGCCGCCAGCACGCCCTTGCCACCGTCCCACAGCGTCACGGTGTCGAGCGAGAGCGTCGAGAGCGGGAACCCCGTCCAGCCCGCTCGTTCGGCCAGCTGGTTGGCCCCGTGCCGCAAGGCGCCGCCGATGCCGGCTCCCACGAACACGATCAGGAAGCTCATGTCTGCCTCCCGATCAGCTCCTTGGGCAGACGGCAGACGACCGTGTAGGCGGGATCGAACATGTTCCCGACCTCTAAGTCCGCTGCCTGGCCGATCAGCACGGAGGCGGCCTCGTGCGAGAGGCCGTACTCGTTGGTCAGCCAGCGGGTCATCTCGGTGATCGCATGCTGCGCCGCCTGGTCCAACGGCCTGGCGTTGCCGAGCGTGAACACGTGCGTCGCGTTCTCGCCGCGAGGCCAGCGGATGCTCGAGCTCTTCACCAGGCCGACCTGGAACCTGACGCTCATCGAGGTCTCGACGCCCGTGCCGGCCAGCTCGCCGGCGCCCTGCACGGCGTGGCCGTCCCCGACGAACACGAGAGCCCCGGGCACTAACACCGGCAGGAAGACGGTCGCGCCGGGCTCGATGCCGCGGTAGTCCATGTTGCCGCCGTGCTCGGCCGAGGTGGCGGTCGAGATCGCCTGACCGCCGGCGGGCGCCACGCCGATGCAGCCGAGCATCGGGCTCAGAGGCAGGGCCAGGCCGGGAAGCCCCGGTATCTCGGCGGCTGGCCGGAGAGTGGCGCCGGGCAGGTCGATGAGCCAGGTCCTCACCGATGCGTCTGGCTGCGGGCCCAGCGCCTCGACGAAGTCCGGGTCGAGCGTGACCGGCGCCAGGCGATGGCTCGCCCAGCCGGTGTCGCGGTTGGGAACCAGCTCGAGGATCTCGACGGAGACGGCGTCGCCCGGCTCGGCGCCCCTGACGAGGAACGGGCCCGTCAGCGGGTTGCCGCGCCTCGCCTCGGCCTCGCCGGTCGGCCCGAGCCCGCGCGCGTCGACGGTGACCGTCTCGACCAGATCGCCGGGCTCCAACTCGAGAACTCTGGGGTGAGCAGCGAAGGTGTTGTGGTACTGCTTGGGGCTGAAGCGGTGCGTCGCCATGGCACATCATCGCAGCGCAGGGCGCTCAGGCGGGGCGGAACCCTTTCGTCTCGTCACACACGCGCTACTGGAAGGCGCACCGTTTCCAGGTCGGTCCTCCAGAGGTCATCGCCGACGAAGGCGAGCGGCCAGCGAAGCGTCTTGGCTAGCGCGTAGCCGAACAAGTCACCGAAGTTCAGCCCGGCGGGAGGTCCGCTCCCCCGTCCGAACTCGAGGTATGCCCGTCGCGCGACGTCCGCCTGATCGACCGTGAGATCGAGTCCTTCGATGCGCAGCCGCGCCATGAGCGCGTTCATCAGCCCGTAGGCATCACCTCTGACACGACCGCGGATGACGGCCTGAAGCTCGACCAACGAGCCGGCGGACATCACGCGACGGTCCTGCAGAGCGAGGAACGCCACCGACGCTTCCCAGCCCGGCTCCCTGAAAAGCACGTGGGCCAAGGCGCTGGTGTCCAGGACGATCAGCTGAGCTCCAGCTCCCGCTCGACCTCGGCTTTGGACGGCTGCAGGTGCTGGGGCTCGACCAGGGAGTGAACGTTCTCCCTGAGCCACTCGATCTGAGCCGCGATGTCCGATCTGCCGAGTATCTGGCGTTCGTAGAGCTCCAGCGCGCTTCTTACCGCCTCGGTCTTGCCTTCTCCGGTTCGGGCGACGATGCGGTCGAGCAGGGTGGCGACGTCGTCGTTCTTGATGTTGACCTGCTTCATGACGCTCAAGCTAGCACTTTTCTAGAACTAGCACGTACCGATTCTAGACTATTGCCTATGATCGCTAGGCATCCGGCCGGTTGGTCGACCAGCCCGAAGCCGTTGACGAGCACCCCACCACCTGGTCTATCCTCAACCGTATGGTTGAGAATGCGAGAACTAGCCAGAGCACCTCCGCGCGCCGGACCCCCGGACGCGTCACACCCTTCCTGATGTTCACCGGTCGCGCCGAGGAGGCGATGAACCTCTACGTCGAGCTCTTCGACGACGCCGAGATCCTCACGCTCCACCGCCACGGAGCCGACGGCCCTGGCAAGGAGGGCACCGTCCTCAACGCCACCTTCCGCATCGGAGACGAGGTGTTGATGGCCTTCGACAGCCCTCCGGTGCACCAGTTCGACTTCACGCCCTCGCTGTCTCTGTTCGTCGACTGTCGCAGCGAGGCGGAGATCGACAGGCTCTTCGCGGCTCTCAGCGACGGCGGCTTCGTGATGATGCCGCTCTCCACCGAGTACGGCTTCGCGACCAAGTACGCGTGGCTCAGCGACCGCTTCGGCGTCTCCTGGCAGCTCTCGTGGCAGCTCGACCTCGGCGAGCCGACCTGAGCAGGAAGACGCTAAGGGTTCAGCTCCTGCCCGCGCGAGACGGGGCTGCCACGCCGTCCTCGTACTCGTCGTGCCTACGCCACCAGACGTAGGGCTGGCCTTGGGGCCAGCCGTCGGGAGAGGCCTCCCACGCCTCCTGGCGCCCGAACGGCACCAGGTCGAGGAGGCTGAACGCCGTGCCCAACGCCTCCACGCCGCGGTTGAACGTCTGGTAGGTGTGGAACGCGCGGTCGCCGTCGCGCAGGAAGACGCTGAGCGAGTGATGCTCGCTGTCGCCGACGGTGGCTCTGAAGTCGTGGTTGAACTTGCTCGCGTACGAGGAGAACCACGGCACCTCCCAGCCCATCCGCGCCCGGTACGCCAGCAGCTTCGCGAGCGGCGCGCGCGAGACCAGCGCGACCGAAACGTCGCGAGCCGCCAGGTGCCGCGTGTCGGTGAGCCCGTCTACGAACCACGAGCAGCCGTCGCAGCCTGCATCCCAGTCCGGGTGGAACATGAAGTGGTAGACGATGAGCTGGCTGCGGCCGTCGAACAGGTCCAGCAGCCCGACCTCGCCATCCGTTCCCGCGAAGCGGTAGCCGGCCTCCACCTCGACCATCGGCAGCCGGCGGCGCTGAGCCGCGAGCTCGTCGGCGCGGCGCGTGTGCGCCTTCTCCTGCACGAGCAGCTCGTTCCTCGCGCGCTGCCACTCCTCGCGCGAGACTACCGCTGGCAGGCCGCGCGGCTTCGCCTGTGTGTCTGACATGTCGCTCCTCCTCGGAGATCCCCGGCGCAGACAAAAGTGTAGCTACACGTATTTCAGCGGTCAAGCTCTCGGGCTCGGCTCTACGGGGTCCGGGCGCTCAGCGGCGCGTCAGCGCCTGATACAGCACGAGCAGCAGCACGCTCATGCCCAGGACGGTCGCGCCGACGACCTCCAGCCCAAGGGACCTCGACGCCAGCCCCACCGCCGCGGTCAGCCCCGCCCCGCCCAGCCCTGCCGAGGCGATCTGGAAACCGATGGCGTTGTCGGCGTGCTCGCGCCCGACGCGCTTGGGCGTGAGGCTGATGAGCGAGGCGAAGATCGGCGCTATCGAGAAGCCGATGACCATCAAGCCGAGGTACGACAGAACGCGAGTGGGCTCGAGCCAGAACAGCAGGGCTCCGACGGTGCACGCGGCGATGCAGAGCCGCAACGTCCGCGTCAGGTTCACGCGGTCGGCGACGATGCCGAAGAGCACGCGCCCGACCATCAGGCTCCCCCAGAACAGGCTGACGAGCAGGCCCGCCGCACCGACCGGCACCCCGCGCTGGAGCGTCAGCAGCGAGAACGCCCACTGGCCGGTCACCATCTCGACGCCGGCGTAGACGAAGAACGTGAGCATCCCGAGCCAGACGACCGGCCGGCGCAGCGTGTCGCGGGTGCGGGCCGGTCTTCGAGGGGGTGTGGGTAGGTCGCTTGGAGGTACCCCTAGGCTAGGCTCCTGCCTAGGGTAGGGGGGCGCGGAAGGAGGCATGGGAGGGTCGCTCGGGCCCGCTCCCGGGGCCGCGCCGGCAACGAGCCAGCGGTTGCGGGTGAGGAAGAACACCAGCGCCAGCAGCAGCTGGCACGACCCGACGATCGCGTAGCTCAGCCGCCACACGCCGCCCGAGCTCAGCACCGCGGTGACGATCAGCGGTCCGAGGGTCGTCCCGACACCGAACGAGGCGTGCAGCCAGTTGAGGACCCTCGCGCTGAAGTGCCTGGCCCCGTACGAGTTCAGACCCGCGTCTATCGCTCCCCCGGCGAGGCCGGCGAGCAGCCCGAAAGCGAGCAGGAGCGCCCACCACTGCGTGAGCGCGAAGCCGAGCAGGGCGAGGGCCGCGGCCAGCGTCGATACCGTCAGCACGGCGCCTATCGACATCACCCTGAGCACGCGGCCGCTGACGAAGCTCGAGAGCAGGTAGCCAGCGGTCTGGACCGCGACCAGCAAGCCGAGAGCGTCGAGCGGGACGCCGAGGCTCTCGCGGATCGACGGCCAGGCCACCCCGAGCAGGCCGTCGGGCAGCCCGAGGCTGACGAAGGCGAGGAAGGCGAGTAGGGCGAGCAGCGTGCTGCGAGCTATCACGAGGCGCCTCTACTCTACGGCGCTACTCTGCGGCCGAATCGTAATAGCCTGTGACCTTGACCATGATCGAAGCCATAGCATCGCTCAAGAGCCGCTGGCGCGCCGGCCGGACCACCACCAACTGTTGGCTCGCCATCCCCGACGCGCTGGTCGCCGAGATCGCCGCGCGCGTCGGCTTCGACTCGCTGTGCGTCGACATGCAGCACGGCCTGGCCGATCAGGGCTCCGCCACGCGGACCTTGCAGGCGACGACCGGAACCGGCGTTCCGGTACTGGCACGAGTGCCGTGGAACGAGCCCGGCGTGATCATGCGCCTGCTCGACGCTGGCGCCGCCGGCGTGATCGTGCCTCTGATCAACACCCGCCAGGACGCCGAGGCCGCCGTATCCGCCTGCCGCTACCCGCCGGTGGGGACGCGCAGCTACGGGCCAGTACGTCCCGCCATCACCGAGGGGCCCGGCTACTTCGCCGCCGCCAACGACGCGGTGCTCGTGTTCGCGATGATCGAGACCAGGCAGGCGCTCGAGAACCTGGAGGAGATCCTCGCGACCCCGGGCCTGGACGGGATCTACGTCGGTCCCGCCGACCTGAGCCTCGCGCTGGGTCTGCCGCCCGAGCAGGACAGCGCCCGCGAGGAGCATCAACGAACCGTCAAGAGCATCTTCGCGGCCGCCGAGCGCCACGGCAAGTTCGCCGGCCTGCACTGCGCCAGCGCGGAGTTCGCGGCCACCGCCGCGGGCTGGGGAGCCGACTTCGTGACGATCGCGGCCGATACCCTGGCGCTGAGGCAGGAGCTCGTCAGGCGGGTCGGGCTGTTCGCAGAGCTGACCAGCGGAGCCTAGAGCGGGAGCACTGACGGCGTCGGCGACCGCTCACACGTGCTCCTGGGAGACGCTCACGGCGTCGCCACACAGGCTCGCCCTGATCTCAGAGATGGCGTGGGTGGCGCGCACGCGCCCCAGGAACAGGCTCACCTCGTCGTAGCCTGCGCCCTCCAGCGCGTCCAGCGCCTCGCCGAAGCGGTCTCCTACCCGTGAAGGCAGGTGAGCGTCGCCGCCGATGACGATCGGTATGCCTCGGAGCGCCGCCTCGCGCAGGATCTCCGGACCCGGGTTCATCTCGGGCACTGCCTTGCTCAACCCTGAAGTGTTCAGCTCCAAGGCGCAGCCGGTGGCGGCGATGCGGTCCAGGGCGACCCGAACGTCATCGATCAACCTCGACAGGTCCCAGGACCTCGCCGTGACGTTCTTGACCAGGTCGGGATGCGCGAGGGTGTCGAACAGGCCTGTCTCGGCCGCCCTGGCCAGGTGGTCGAAGTAGAGGCGTTGATACGCCAGGGCGTCGCCCGTCCAGTAGACCTCCCGGTACTCGGCTAGGTGCGGATGGACCGAGCCCAGCACGTAGTCGAAGGGCGCCGACGAGAGCTGCCGCTCGAGCCAGTCCTCCATGCCAGGCATGTAGTCGCATTCCAGGCCCAGCCTCACGTCGGCGACGCCGCTCATGGCCACGCGAGCTCGCTCGACGAGAGCTAGGTACGCGTCGAACTGGTCGAGCCTCATCCTGGTGGTCGCGCCGAAGCCGCCTGGAACCGGGTTGTGGCAGGTGACGATCACGCCCTTCAACCCCTTGGTGGCCGCGACGGCGGCGTAGACCTCTGGCTCCCCCTCTGCGTGTTGGCAGAAGGGCGTGTGCATGTGCGTCTCGTAGTAGAGCTTGGCGGCGCCATCCTTGGCGGTGGGCGGTCGTGAAGTAGTCATACTTCTTACTGGCGCCATGCTGTGGTATGATACTCCCTACAGTCGCTGGCGGCAAACTGACTGGGCATACGACGCCAGGGTACCCATGGCGCCCGTCGACCCTAGAGCGCAGGAGGGTGTTCTTTGGACAAGTCGCGCAAGACCACGCATACGGACCGATGCATCCCATCGCAGGAGGTCACCCGATGATCCGACGGCAACCGCTCAAGTCGCGCGCCATCGCTTGTGTCATGGTGGGCCTGATCGCGCTAGCCGCGAGCTGGGCAGCTGCGCAAGACGACTTCGATTGGCGCCAGTTCGAAGGCGCCACCTTGCGCGTGCTCTTCTCCCAGCATCCGATGAGCGAGGCCATGATGGCCAAGTTCGGCGATTTCACGGCTCTGACGGGGATAAACGTCGAGGTCGAGACCTTCGCCGAGGAGCAGCATCGCCTGAGGCGCGCCACCGAGTTCCTGGGCGGCAACTCGACCATCGACGTCTACAACTGCCAGATAACCCAGGAGGGCGAGCAGTACGCCAGCGCCGGCTGGGTGCATCCGATCGAGCAGTACTTGGGCAACCCGCGCCTGACCTCACCCAGCTACGACTTCGCCGACTTCGGCAGCGGAGCTATCGACAAGGGGCGCACCGCCGACGGCACCCTCTACGGCCTGCCCTTCGCTCTGACCTCCACGGTCTTCTTCTATCGTCTCGACATCTTCGAGGAGCTGGGCCTCGAGGTTCCCAGGACCTGGGCAGAGGTCGAAGCCGCCGCGCAAACGGTGTTCGAAGCCACCAACGGCGAGGTCTACGGCATCGTCCTTCGCGGCACCGGAACCAGCGTCTACGCCCCGATCCTGTTCGCCTTCGGCGGCACCTGGGAAGTCGACGGGCGCCCCGCCCTCGACAGCCCGGAGGCCATCGCCTCGGCCGAGCTTTACGGTCGCCTGCTCCGCAACTGGGGCCCTCCCGGCGCCGTCAACCACGGCTGGTTCGAGACCACCACCCTGTTCTCCGAGGGGCGCGCCGCCATGAAGCTCGACAGCAGCGCGTTCATCCCGCTGTTCGAGGATCCGGAGTCGTCCAGGGTGGCCGGCCTCGTCGGTTACGCGACCGCCCCCGCCGGCCCGACCGGCATCCAGATCTCCCGCATCGGCGGCTGGGAGATCTGCATCTCCGGCCAGTCCCAGCAGCCCGAGGTCGCCTGGTACTTCCTCCAGTACATGACCGACGCCGCGGCAGCCGCCGAGTACCTGGCGCAGAGCCAGCTCGACCTCGGTCGCGCCAGCGCCTGGAGCGACCCGGCGGTGATCGCGGCGATCGGCCAGCCGCAGTGGGGCGAGGTGCTCGCCTACAACACCGCCAACGGGATCGACACCAAGACCGCGCCACCGTCTATCGTCACGACCAGGGAAGCGGAAGCCGCCATCGCGCAGATGATCCAGGCCTCGATCCTCGGTCAGGACACCGCTGCTGCCGCGCGCCAGACACAGCAGGAGCTCGAGGACATCCTCGCAAGGGAACGCGAGAACTAGTGAGCCGAACGCAGCGCCGCGCCAGCCAAGGAACCTGGAACCGGATCGACGCGGCGCTGCCCTACCTCTTCCCTCTGCCGGCGATCGCGGTGATGCTGCTGATCGTCTTCTATCCGCTCTACCACCTCGTCGACATGAGCCTGCAGTCCTTCAACATCATGTTGGAGACGAGGTTCATCGGGCTCCGCAACTTCGAGCGCCTCTTTCGCGAGCCGCAGTTCTGGGCCTCCTTGCAGAGAACCGGCGCTCTGGTCGCGCTGAGCGTGCTGGGCGCCACGGTTCTCGGTGTCGCCACTGCCGTCGTCCTCAACCGCGACTACCGCGGCGTCGCCTGGCTCAGGGTGCTCTTCTTGCTGCCCATGTTCGCCACCCCAGTGGCGGTGGGGCTCGTGTGGCTGACGATGTTCCACCCCGAGCTCGGGATCATCAACTATCTCCTGCGCTCCGCGGGCCTGCCGACCAGCCTGTGGCTCGCCTCGCCCGTGACGGTCATCCCCTCCATCGCCCTCGTCGATATCTGGCAGCGCACGCCGCTGGTCATGCTCATCGTCCTGGCCGGCCTTCGGGCCATGCCCAACGAGCCGTTCGAGGCGGCCACCATCGACGGGGCCGGCCGCTGGCAGACCTTCTGGCACATAACCATGCCGCTGCTCAGGCCGGCGCTGACCATCGCGATCATGTTCACGACCATCGACGCGATGAAGACCTTCGACAAGATCTTCGTCATGACCCAAGGCGGGCCGGTCCGCGCCTCCGAGACCCTCTCGGTGTACTCCTACCTGCGCACCTTCAACTACATGCAGCTCGGGTACGGCTCGGCGGTCATCTTCGTGTTCGCCGTGATCACCATGCTCCTGAGCTGGCTGTTCATCCGCTACCGGCGCAGGCTCTAGGAGGGGGGCGAGAAACGGTGCACCGTGCGAGTCGAGGCAGGTGGAGGTCGAACGCAGGCTACTTAGCCGCGGTGCTGCCGCTGATGGCGTTCAGTGCGTTCCCGTTCCTATGGATGTTCCTGCAGTCGCTGAAGACGCGCGGCGACGTGATCTCTTATCCACCGAAGCTGATCTTCTCTCCCACCTTGGACAACTATCGGGCCGTGCTGGTGCAGGCCGACTTCTTCAGCTACTTCCTGAACAGCACCCTCATCGCCATGGCGGCGGTCGCGGCCAGCCTGGTCATCGGCGTGATGGCCGCATACAGCCTGGCCAGGTACAAGCAGTCGGGCATCGGCCTGCTGGTCCTCGTCGCGAAGATGATCCCGCACATGGCTCTCGCCCTCCCGCTCTACACGATCTTCAGACAGCTCCATCTGCTCGACACCCCTCTCGGCATCGTCCTGACGCACGTCTCGATCGCGCTGCCGGTGACGATCTGGGTGCTGGTCAGCTTCTTCGAAGACGTGCCACGAGACCTGGAGCAGGCGGCGATGATCGACGGTGCCGGCAGGATGCGCACCTTCCTTCAGATCGCCCTGCCCCTCGTCAAGCCTGGGATCGTCGCCGTGGCCGTGATTGGCTTCATCGACTCGTGGAACAACTTCGTGTTCGTCCTGATCCTCGGTGGCAGGAACACGATGACGCTGCCTTTGGCCGCGTACAACTTCGTCGGATTCGAGACGGTCGACTGGGGCGGGCTCTATGCCGCGGCCACAACGATTATGCTGCCTGTGATCGTCCTGGCCATCCTCGCGCAGAGGTTCCTGGCGAAGGGCTTGGCGATAGGGGCGCTCGATTGAGAGACCTACACTATCGCCAGGTACCCGGCCTTAGCCCGGTGCGACCACTTGAGATCCGAGGGGGCGCCATCATTGAAGGCCGATAGCGTGGAGAGCTCGAGACCGGCATCCAGCATGTCCGCCCTGCTGCGGCTCAAGCAGAGCAGGCCGTCGCTCAACCCGGCCGAGCAGCAGGTCGTCGACTACATCCTCGACAACAGCGAGTCGGTGCCGTACTCGACCGTGAGCACCGTGGCGTCGAAGAGCGGCGTCAGCGAGGCAACGGTGATCCGGGTCAGCCGCGCGACCGGCTTCGCCGGCTTCCACGACCTGAAGATCCAGCTCGCTCAGTCGATGGTCGAGCCGGTGAACCGCATCCAAGGCGACATCGAGGACGGCGACTCGTCCGCGACCATCCTCGACAAGGTGTTCATGGCCAACATCCAGGCGCTCGAGGAGTCGCTTCAGACCATCGACCGCGCCGAGTTCGCCAGGGCGACGGAGGCCATCGCCAACGCCAACAAGGTGCTGTTCTTCGGTGTCGGCACCTCCGGCACCGTGGCGCTGGACGCCGTCCAGAAGTTCCTGCTCGCCGGCGTCCAGGTCAGCGCCTTCAACGACATCGTCTTGCAGCGCATGCACGCCGCCGTCGCCGGACCCGGCGACGTCATCGTCGGGCTGTCCCAGAGCGGGGCCACCGAGGCGATCATCGCCGCCGTCGGCGCCGCCCGCGAGAACGGCGCCACGACGATCGCGGTCACGTCCAACCCGCACTCGCCCATCACGCGGCGCGCGGACATCACGCTGCAGGTCTCGGTGCTGGAGCTGTCGTTCCAGTCCGCTTCCAACCAGCTGAGGACGGCGCAGCTGTCGGTGGTCGACGCCCTGTGCTTCAGCGTCGCGATGCTCAGGCGCGAGACATTCCTCGACAACAGCCGCAGGTCGGCGGCCGCCGCTCGCTCGCTGCACCTCGACGAGTGAGCGTTCCGACCATGACCAGCTCCATGCGCGCGGTCAAGGTCGAGAAGCCCCACACCTTCCACGTCGCCGACGCTCCCGTGCCCGAGCTCGGTCCGGACGACGTGCTGATCCGGGTCCGCGCCGCCGGGATCTGCGGGACGGACCTGCACATCCTCGCCGGCGAGTACGAGGCGAGCTACCCGCTGACGCCTGGCCACGAGTTCAGCGGCGACGTAGCAGCAGTCGGCGAGTCCGTCGAGCGCCTCGCGGTCGGCGATCGGGTCACGGCCGATCCCAACCTTCCCTGCAACCGCTGCGAGCCGTGCCAGCGCAACGAGCAGAACCAGTGCGTCGACTTACGGGCGGTAGGGGTCACGCGCGACGGCGGCTTCGCCGAGTACGTATCGGTCCCGCAGTCGTCCGTCTTCCCCATCGGCGACCTCAGCTACCCCGCGGCGGCGATGGTCGAGCCGCTGGCATGCGTCATCTGGGGCCTGAAGCGCGTCGGGTTGCAGCCGGGCGACAGGGTGCTGGTGCAGGGAGCCGGCCCGATGGGCTGCCTGATCGTGCAGGCCGTCAAGCGCGCCGGGGCTGCCTTCGTAGCTGCGACGGACACGGTGCCCTGGCGTCTGGATCTGGCGGCGAAGCTCGGAGCCGACGCGGTCGCCACTCCGCAAGGCGTCGCGGCCGACGCTCTGAGGGACGCCGCTCCGAGCGGCTTCGACATCGTCGTCGATGTCACCGGGATCCCCGCCGTCGTCGAAGGGTCGATCGAGCACCTTCGCGCTCGGGGCAAGCTCTGGCTGTTCGGAGTCTGCCCGCCCGGCAGCGTCGTGCGCCTGCCGCCCTACGAGCTGTTCCGCAAGGACCTGACCGTCATCGGGAGCTTCGCACTGAGCAAGACCTTCCCCGAGAGCCTCGCCTGGGTCAGGAGCGGCAGGGTCCAGTTGGAGCCGCTGGTCTCGCACCGGCTCCCTCTGGAGGAGTTCGAGCAGGCCGTTCGCGTAGCCCGTCACGACCCCGAGAGGATGAAGGTCCAGCTAGCAATCTGAGGTCGCCTCCTACCTTTCGAAGAGACCAGGCCCAGCCGTCTCGCGGCTCCGGCGAACCTTCGACCCGCCTCCATAGAATCTGCATATTGCGCACTTACGGTGAGCACCGTCGACGCCATCGCCTTCACGGGCTCGAGGCGTCCCCGGAGGTCTTCATGCTCATCCAAGGCGCGCGGCTCACGCATCGCGGCGGCCGCTCGAGAACCTCAGCCATCGCCCTTGGTTCCTTGGCGCTGCTGGTGCTCACGGCTCCGTTGGCCGCAGCGCAACAAGGACAGCAGTTCGGACCTGGCGGTCCAGGCGGCCAGTTCGGACCTGGCGCTCCTGGCGTGCAGTTCGGCGCGGGCGGCCCCGGCGGCCCCGGCAACAGCGAGCGCCTCGCCATCGTCGAGCGCTTCGACGCCGACGGCGACGGGTTCCTAGACGCCGAGGAACGCGAGGCCGCCAAGTCTTACCTGGAGAGCATCGGCTGGCGGAGCGGCGATGGCGGCCCCCGGGGCGGCGCCTTCGCCTCGAGCGGCTCCACGGGCGTGACGATCACGCCGGACGAGGTCGAGGGGTACGCCGGCACGAGCTTCTTCGACACGTCGGTGGTGCGCACGATCTTCATCGAAACTGGCTTCGACGACTGGGAGGCCGAGATGGCGACCTTCTACGACACCGATGTAGAGCTGCCCGTCACCGCCATCATCGACGGGGTCGTCTACGAGGACGTCGGCGTGCGCTTCCGCGGCAACTCCTCGTACAGCAACGTGCCCGCCGGCCTGAAGCGGCCCGTCCGCATCAAGCTCGACACCGTAGTCAGCGGCCAATCGGTCGAGGGCGTGCGCACCATCAAGCTGCTGAACGGCATAAACGACCCGACCTTCCTGCGCACGCTGCTGGTGTCGACGATCATGCAGGACTACATCGCCGCGCCGAGGGCCAACTTCGTGCGCCTGGTGGTGAACGGCGAGAACTGGGGCATCTACCAGAACCAGCAGCACTACAACACCGATTTCCTGCGCGACCACTACGGCGAGTCGGGCGGCGTGCGCTGGGAGGTGCCCGGCAGCCCGAACGGTCAGGGCGGCATGGTCTACCTCGGCGAGGACCCCGACGACTACCGCAGCGTGTATCAGATCGACAACCGCGACACCGCGGCGAGCTGGGCTGCGCTGATCGAGCTGTTCCGGGTGCTGGACCAGACCCCGGCCGAGGAGCTGGTGGCTGCGCTGGAGCCGATCCTCGACATCGAAGAGGCGCTGCGGTTCCTCGCCCTCGACGTGACGCTGGCCAACAGCGACGGCTTCTGGACCCGCGCCAGCGACTACGAGCTCTACCTGGCCGAGGACGGTCGCTTCCACATCATCCCGCACGATCTGAACGAGGCGCTCGGAGCCGGCGGCTTCGGAGGAGGGTTCGGCGGCGGCCGCGGTCAAGGCGGTGGCCCGGGCGGCGCGGGCGGCGGCACTGGCAACGCCACGCTCGATCCGCTGGTCGGCCTGACCGACGCCTCCAAGCCTTTACGCTCGAAGCTGCTCGCCGTGCCAGAGCTGCAGAAGCGCTACCTGGAGATCGTGCTGGACATCGCCGAACGGTGGCTCGACTGGGAGGTCCTCGGCCCGCTCGCGGAGGGCCTGCAATCTCTGATCGCCGAAGACGTAGAGATCGACACCCGCAAGCTCTACAGCTACGAGCAGTTCCAGAGCGCGCTGGACGGCGGCGCGAACAGCCTCCGCAGCTTCGTCGAGCAGCGCCGTGCGTACCTGCTCTCCACCGTCCCCGGGCTCATCGATGCCATCGAGGTCGCCTCATACCAGCAGCCCGAGGCCGTCGAGTCCGGCAGCGGCCTCCTGAGCGAGGCAGCGGCGCTGCAGATCGCGAGCTCCACCTCCTACGAGCTGCACGGCGGCCCGGTGGGCTGGCACCTCACCGCCGGCAGCGGCCAGGTAGTGACGTTCGCCGGGGTCATCGATGATGCACCTGCGGCGGCCTTCGTCTTCGAAACCTTGCGCGAGGGTTTCGGCGACAACAAGCTCGACCAGTGCGTGTCCATCGACGCTTCGCAGGATCTCGCCATCGCCCTGCAGGTCTACGCCGACGCTTCGAACGCTTCCGGTCTGGGCGTGCGGGTCAACCCTAACTTCCACGCCACCCTCGCGAGCTGCGAGGAAGCGCTGGCGATCGACGCCGGCGGCGACAGGCTCTCCGGCGGCCGGGCTAACGACGACATCGACTTCGTGCTCGGCCAGGCCGACGGCGGTGGCTGGCTGTTCTTCAGCGAGGAAGAGCGCCCGGAGTTGCGCTATGCCGCCGCCGACATCCCCGCAGGCGCGACCTACCTGCGCCTTAGCCTCAGGGCGCGCGACCGCAGCGGGGTCGTCCCCGCCCAGGCGCTGTACCTCGCGAGCGTGTCGGTGACCCAAGCGGCGGATCTGCTCGTCAACGGCGACTTCAGCATCCCGTGAGGCCTCGAGCGGGAAGGTAGGCGTGAGGGGGCTAGGTGATCGGGCTAGGTGACCGGGCGAGGTGATCGGGCAGCGTGACCCCTCAGCGGAAGCGCATGAGCACCCGCCGCGCACCGCCGTCGATGCGCACGCGCCCACCGTAAGGCACCGGCACCTGCGGGTCGGTGTGGCCGAAGTCCAGGTTCTGCACGATCGGGACGACCTCGTTGTATGCCCGCACCGTCCCGACCATCGTCTCCCGCTGAAGCTCGCGGTACGCCTGGCGCGCAGCTGGTGGAAGCGGCTTGTCGAACTCCCACGCCTTGGGGCGACCGACCAGCACGCCGCGCAGCCGCTCCAGCACGCCGCGCTCGCCCAGGGCGCGAAGCACGCGGTGCACGTAGTCGGCCTCGGGTATCTCCTCGGACGTCTCCAGCAGCAGGACGACCTGCTCGAAGTCCTCGAGCGACGGGAGCGGAACGCCATGCCGCAGCATCTCGTCCACCGAGCCGAGGCAGCCACCCCAGGTCACGCCCTCGGCGTTCGTATCGCCATCCCAGACCCAGCCTTCGTTCGGGCTGCGCTCCCGCTCGCGGTCCAGATTGGCGGGATCATCCCAGTGCAGCCCTACCTCGTTGAACGTCTCGCTGGGGTGCAGCTCGACCTCGCCGCCCTCTCCGAAAAACGCGTCGCGCAGGTAGCGGACGGTGTAGTCGTCCATCCGGCTCTGCATGGCGTGCTGCGTCATGACCGAGCCGCCGTAGTAGCTCGGCACGCCGTGCAGCCAGAGGAAGTTGGCGAGATGGCTGTTGTCGCTGTAGCCGAAGAAGGCCTTGGGGTTGCGCGCGAAGGGCTCGGGCGGCAGCCGATGGACGTAGGTGACCTGGTCGTCCCCGCCGATGCTCGCGACGACGGCCTTGATGCTCGGGTCCTCGAAGGCGGCGATGAGGTCGGCAGCGCGCTCCTCGGCGCTGGCACCCAGCTTGCGGGTGGCGGGGAACTCCACCGGCTCGAGCCCGAACACCTCGCGCATGCGCCGCAGGCCCAGCTCGAAGACCTGGGGGAACATGCCCGGGGCGGCGAAGGAGGGCGAGAGGACGGCTACCCGATCGCCCGGATGCAGCCTCGGTAGCGTGCTCATGGGTCGCATCCCCGACAGCATAAGGTGAGGCTGTGACCGCTCCCCTCGACTTCCGCCCGGCCACCCGCGACGACCTGCCCATCCTCGTCGAGCTCTTGGCCGACGATCCCCTAGGAGCCCAGCGGGAGCGCCCGGGGGACCCCCTGCCCCGGGCCTACCTCGACGCGTTCGCCGCCATCGACGCCGACCCCAACCAGGAGCTGGTGGTCGCGGTCCAGGGCGAGCAGGTCGTGGGCCTCATGCAGCTTAGCTTCCTCCCCTACCTCACCCATCAGGGTGGCTGGCGGGCGTTGATCGAAGGCGTGCGAGTGTCTGCCGGCGCCCGCTCGCAAGGAGTCGGCGGCGCCATGTTCCGCTGGGCCATCGAGCGCGCGAGGGAACGCGGCTGCGTGATGGTGCAGCTCACCACCGACAGGTCGCGCCCCGACGCCTTGCGCTTCTACGAGCGGCTGGGGTTCAAGAACACGCACCACGGGTTGAAGCTGCTGCTGTGAGTTGAGGGTTGCCGCCCACGCACATCAGCCTTCCGGCCGAACCTGGGCCATGATCGCCAACGGCCTGCCCTCCGGGTCGTCGAAGAACGCCATCCACTCCTCGGTCCCGTTCTGATGCCGGTGGATCAGGTGCGGCGCGGCGCGGAAGCTGGCGCCTCTCGCGCTGAGCTCGACGTGGGCGGCCTGGATGTCATCGACGCGGAAGTAGAGCACCGACTCGTCGGGCGAGGGTTGCTCACGCCGCTGCAAGTAGAGGCGCGTGCCGCCGACGTCGAAGAAGGCGAGGTCGCCGTAGGTGTAGAGATGCGTCAGGCCGAGAAGGCGGCCGTAGAACTCCTCCGACTCGCCGATGTCCCTCACCGTCCTGGCCACCTGGCCGATGGGTCCCAGAGTGGTCATCGATTCCTCTCCCCTTCCGGTGGGCGCGCCTACTGACACGGCCGCAGTCCGCCCAGGTACTGCATTCGCTGCGTCGGCCCGCGCCGCCAGAGCGCTGTCGCGCGGCACGCCCTCCCACTGCCTCAGAGCACGCCGATCTGCCAGCCCCAGTTTCTGCAGGGCGTTGGTCAGGTGGTATTTGACCGTACCCACGCTCACCCCGAGCCGCGAGGCGATCTGCCGGCTCGTCATGCCGTGACGCACGGCGTGAACCGCGCGCCACTCGGCCGGTGTGAGCACGTCGTCGTGAGGCGGACGTCCACGCGGCCGGCGGGTACGGCGCACAGGGCTATAGCGCACGAGGCCATGGTAGCGAGTGCGGTGCCGGTTTTCCCTAGCCCTGTGGCGACCGCCAGCAGGTCTCGATCCGTTTTGGCCCGTCGCGTAGGGCGGAGCAGTTAGGCACCTACTGCCTAGATTCTCCCGGCAGGGGCCAAGGTGATGATGTGCTACCATGTAACACATGACTAGGATCGGCGTAAGAGAGCTCAGACAGAACGCCAGCGTCTACCTGGCTCGAGTTCAGGAAGGCGAGGTGATCGAGGTGACTTCGCGAGGCAGAACAGTCGCTCGGATCGTGCCGGCCGTAGAAAGCCTTTGGGACAAGATGATGGCAGAGGGACACATTCGACCGCCCCTACCGGGTGCCCGACTGGAGGACATAGAACCTGCACCACCCATTCCTGGCTTCAACGCGTCTGAGATCCTGCGCCAGATGCGAGAGCACGAGCGCTAAGGGCCATCGATGCTGTACTTCGACGCATCCGCACTCGTGAAGCTCGCCGTGGAGGAAGCCGAGTCCGAGCACCTTCGGACTTACGTGGCGGAGCACTCGGAACAGCCGCGCTTCAGCAGCATGCTGGTTCATGCCGAGGTGTTGCGCGCGGTCAGACCGACGGGCGCGCAGTCGGTCGTCGCGGCTCGCAAGGCCCTGGCTTCGTGCTTTCTTGTCGACGTGAGTCGCTCGATCCTGGAGCGTGCCGGGATGCTGGATGCCGCCTCCCCGCTGCGCACCCTCGACGCGATCCACATGGTCACTGCCTCCGTCGCCGAGGAGCGCCTCACGGCGGTTGTCACCTATGACGTGCGCATGGTCGAGGCCGCCAAGGCCATGGGCTTTCCGGTCGCCTCGCCCGGTGCCTAGGAGTAGCTGCACGAGTTGATCGGCTGGGAACAGGTCGCCGCGTTCCTCGAGGTCGCCAGGGAGATGCTGTCTCCCTCACGAGCCGGCCTGGCCGCGATCCTCACCCAGGACGGCGCTTTCCAGATGGCGTTGACCGTCGCCGCCCTGGCGGGCCTGTCGGAGGCGGCTGGCGAGAGCGCGGTTCTGTTCCTCAACCGCGTGCGGTTCCGACGCTTCGCCTTGAGCCTGGTCATCAGCGCCGTGATCTTCGTCTTCACCTACCTGTTCTTCGCGCTCACCATCCGGCTGGTCGCCCGCTTCGCGTTCGGCAGCGAGGTCGACGTGCTGACGGTCGCGACCGTCGTCGGTCTCTCGTTCGCGCCGCGGCTTTACGGCTTCCTGGTGTTCTTGCCGTACTTGGGACTGCCGGTATCGGTATTGCTGAACGCGTGGACGGTGGTGGTGATGACCGCCGGAGTCGCGTGGACGCTCGAGTTCGGGCCGCTGCAGGCTTTGGCGACGATCCTGCTCGGCTCCGTCCTCCTCGCGACCCTGCAGCGTTCGATCGGGCACCCGCTCACGGCACTCTCTCGCCGCATGACGCGCCGGGCCGCCGGGGTCAGGCTCGTCACCGACGCCGAAGGGTTGAGGGCGCTCCTCGACGATGGGCCTGAGCCCGGGCTCAGGCCTGCTGGCAGCAGGGAACCGCAGTCGCCGACTCGCGCGAGGAGGCGCGGCGCATGATCGCGCTGCTGATCGGCCTCGCGGCGTTCATCCTGCTGCTGTCGCTGCTCCTCGCCCCCGTGGAGGCCCTCGGCTGGTGGGCGGGTTGGTTCGGCGAGGGGCTCGACGAGCCGCGCGAGGACGACGATGCCGACTATCGAGCCATGAGCGGCGCCAAGGACGCGCGGCTCTACGTCGTGTACTTGGATGGCATCGCGAAGGCCGTACAGGACAACTACGACGAGGTGCAGGACCTGCTCGACCAGCTGAGCGGGGGCCTGCCCGACGCCGTGGTCCTGGGCGACATCATGCCGTACTCACCGAGGAACCTGGGCCTGACGCAGGACAGGCCCTTCGCGCGCTTCTGGCGCCGGATGCTGAACCTCAAGCTGGCCGATGGGAACTCGTTGCTGTCGTTCTCGATCAACGTGCGCAACCTGCTGCAGGTGCTGGTGGCGGCCGACCGCCGCTACGGCCCCGTGTACGGCCGCGGTGAGGCGCAGGTGATCCTCAACTCGTTGGTGCGCGCCGGCTACGACATCGCGGCCAAGACGCCGATCGTCATCGTCGGCTACAGCGGCGGCGCCCAGATCGGTCTGGTCGCCACGCCGTTCCTGAAGCGGGCACTGGGCGCCAAGATCACGATGGTGTCGCTGGCCGGCGTGTTCGCCAGCAGTCCTGGCCTGGATGACCTCGACCACTTCTACGACCTCGAGGGCAGCTCGGATAACGTCACCATGTACGGTCGGGTCCTGTTCCCCGGCCGCTGGAGGGTGTGGCGCGACTCGCAATGGAACCGGCTCAAGACCCGGGGCAAGCTGACGCAGGTGCCGCTGGGACCGATGAAGCACCACGGGCGCGGCGGCTACCTCGACGGCGAGAGCTTCATGGACGGCCTCCACCACCGCTCGATCACGGCGGAGAAGTTGATCGAAGTGATCGAAGGGCTGAGCTAGACCCCGCTGTGCCGAATCGCGCGGATCCCCAGCGCCAGGCCCACCACACAGAGCAACAGGGTAGCCAGCAGCCCCCAGCCCACCTCCGGCACCCAGACCTGCCCGGCGAACAGGGCGCGCTCGGCGTCGACGACGTAACGCAGCGGGTTGAAGGCGGCCACGGCGCGCATCCACCCCGGCCCGGTCTCGAGCGGCAGCATCATGCCGGAGAGGATCAGCAGCGGGAACTGCAGGGTCGTCTGCACACCCCAGAACATCGCCGGCTGGTGGCGCACAGAGATGGCTAGCGCATAGGAGAGCGCACCGAGACCGACGCCGAAGAGCCCTAGAAGCACCAGTCCGAGCAGCACGGGCAAGGGCGGAGCGCGGAAACCGAACGGCAGGAGCACCAGCACGATCACCGCCGCCTGCACCATCAGCGGCGCCATCTCCTTCAACGACTTGCCGACCAGCAGCGCCGAACGGTTCAGAGGGCTGACCAGCATCCTCTCGTAGGAGCCGGTCTCGACCTCGGTCAGCAGCCCGTAGCCGACGGCACCCGTGCCGAACAGCGCGATCATCACCAGCACGCCGGGCACGAACCACTGCAGCGTCGACTCGGCGCCGACCGCCCCCGGCGACATGATCCCGCCCAGCAGCGGCCCGAAGAGCCCAAGGAAGATCAGCGGCTGGACCAGCGTAAGCAGCGGGCCGTAGGGGTCGCGCAGGGTCGGCAGGATCTCGCGGATGAACACGGTACGCGTGTCTCGCAGGAACTTGCTCATGCTTGCAGCGCTCCTTCGTCCGGGCGGCCGGATGCACCGCCGCGCGGGACGCCCTGGTCATCAGAGCCGCCCGCCTCGGCGTCGGCTCCGCCGGCCTCGCGCAGGCTGCGGCCGGTCAGATTGAGGAAGACGTCGTCGAGCGAGGGCTGGCGGGCGCTGGCGCTGGCTACCTCGATCCCGGCGGAAGCCAACCGCAACAACAGCCGCGGCAGCTCCGACGGGCCGTCGGCCACGCGCAGGTTCAGGGTGACGAGGCCCTCGCCCTCCTGCGAGATGCTGCCTTCGGCCCCGGACAGCTCGAGTGCGGTGGCGGCCTGATCGGCGCGGAGGCGCAGGCTGAGGCTGTCGCCGCCGAGCTCGCGCTTGAGGTTCTCGGCGGTGTCGTCGGCGATGATCCGGCCGTGGTCGATGATGACGACCCGCTCGGCCATCGCGTCGGCCTCCTCCAGGTAGTGCGTGGTGAGCACGAGCGTCGTGCCCGATTCGCGACGCAGCCGCAGGATGTGCTCCCAGAGGTTCGCGCGGTTGTGAGGGTCCATGCCGGTCGAGGGCTCGTCCAGGAAGAGCAGGGGCGGTCGGTTCACGAGGCCAATCGCTATGTCAAGCCGGCGCCTCTGCCCGCCCGACAGCGTGCTCACGGTGCGATTGGCCAACTCGGCCAGGTCGAGGGACCCGAGCAGCTCGTCGGCGCGGCCACGAGCCGAGGAGTCGGCCAGACCGTACGCCCTGCCCTGCGTGATCAGCTCGTCGCGGACGCGGTGGAAGTGGCCGGCGCCGTTGCCCTGGCCGACGTAGCCGATGCGCCTGCGCACCTCGACCGGGTCGGCCGTCACGCTCACCCCGGCGACCTTGGCGCTGCCCGAGCTCGGCGGCAGCAGCGTCGAGAGCATGCGCAGCGTCGTCGACTTGCCGGCTCCGTTGGGACCTAGGAAGGCGATGAGCTCGCCCTCGCCGACGTCGAGATCGATGCCCTTGACCGCCTCGACGGCCTGCTCCCCCTTCCCGAACCGTTTGGTCAATCCTCTCGCCTCGATCATGCCGTCTCCTCGCCTGCGCAATTTTCCGTACACTGTACGGCGTGCCGCGATAAGATAGCATACGGTGTACGGAGTTCGTCAAGCGGCCCGGCGAGTCATGATGGCGGGAGGCGAGAGGAGCGCAGGCTAGCCCGATGTCCGAGCTACCTAACGAGACGACCGGCAAGAAGACGGCCGGCTCCCCGAGCGGCCTCGAGGCCAGCGCAGGAACCAGCGCAGAGGCGAGAGCCGAAGCCAGAGCCGCTGCCAGGGCCGAGGCGTTGCGCATGCTGCAGCTCATGTGGGAGCCCTCCATGCCACCGACGCCACCGACGGCGCCGGTGCGTGGGCCCAAGCCGCGGATCAGCCTCGAGCAGATCGTCGAGGCGGCCGTGCGCCTCGCCGACGCGCACGGTCAGGACGCGCTCTCCATGCGGAGGGTGGCGTCCGAGCTGAAGGTCGGCGTCATGTCGCTCTACACCTATGTGACCAACAAGGCCGAGCTGTTCGAGCTGATGGTCGACCGGGTGCTCGGCGAGCGGCGGCCCGTCGATCCCTCCGAGCCCTGGCGCGACAGGGTGAGAGCTTGGGCCGTCGACCGCTGGGGTCTGCTTCGGCGCCACCCTTGGATTCTCGACCAGAGCCTCTACCGCTTCTCCTGGGGCCCGAACGCCATGGACGCCGACGAAGAGCTCACCGCGGCGCTCGACGCCTCCGGTCTCAGCCCGCACCACACCGTCGAGTGCGCGTTGACCGTCCAAGCCTACGTGAACGGCTCCGCGCACGGCTCTCAGGTCGAGTACCGCGCGGAGCAAGCGTCCGGCACGTCGCTGTTCGAGCACCACGTCGCGCGCTCCGTCTTCTACGAGACCTACTACGAGGAGCGCCGCTTCCCCGCCACCACGAAGATCTACCTGGCCGGCGGCTACGACGAGTTCTCGCTCGACCCCTTCCTCTTCGGGCTCGAGCGGCTGTTGGACGGCTTCGAGGCACTGCTACACTCGGCGCCGTGACGCTCACCGACGCGCACGAGGCCATCCGCCGCCGCTTCGACGAGCGCGCACCTCATTACGACGAGAGCGACATGCACCGCGCCGTGGCCGCCGCGGTGGCTCGCTTCGTCTCGCTGGTTGGGGTCGATACCGTGCTGGACGTGGCCACCGGGACCGGCTTGGTCCTGCGCGCCGTGCGCGACAGGTCGGCTGCCGAGACTAGCAAGGCGGCACCAGGCGGAGATGTCTGGGCGCCGCGCTTCATAGGTGTCGACCTGTCGCCTGGCATGCTCGCCGTCGCCGCGCGCGAGCTGCCGCACGCGACCCTGCTGGTAGCCGACGCGGCCGCCCTGCCTCTGCCCGACGACTCGATCGACCTCGTCATCTGCGCGACCGCGCTGCACATGATCCCCGACACCGAGGCCGCGGTCGCCGAGTGGCGCAGGGTCCTGCGGCCGCATGGGCGGGCCGTGACCGCGACCTTCGCTCGGCCCGACCGGGGAGCGAGGAACACCCACCCCTACCCCGTGAACCACGCGCCGTTCGCGTCACCGGAAGACCTGGCGCGCACCGTGGCCGCGCTGGGCTTCTCGCTCGGACGCTTCGAGACCTGGACCAACGCTCAGGACAACGTGCTCATCGCGGAGCTCGCGCTCGACCCCGACGCTACTGCCACACCTGATACCGTTCCCGAGGAGGGACGGCCATGACGACGGCCCACGGACGACTGGCCGAACGCGTCAGAGCCCTGCTAGCCACGGAACCTTCCACCGAAGAGACGCGCATGTTCGGCGGCCTCGCCTTCATGGTCAACGACAAGATGGTCGTCGCCACGCGCCGGAGCGGCGAGCTGCTGGTGCGCGCAGACCCAGCCAGGAACGCGGAGCTGCTGGCGCGTCCCGGAGCCTCGCAGGCCGAGATGGGCGCCGGCCGCTCGATGGGGCCGAGCTGGATCAGCGTCGACGCCAAGGCAGCCGGCGACGACGGAGAGCTCGCCTTCTGGCTGGCGGTCGCGCTCGACTACAACGCTCACATCGGCAAGAAGCCGCGGAAGCGCCTCACGACCAAGCGCAGGAGTTGAGTACGCTGCGGCCGCACGAGGCCACCGGCCGTACACTCAGCCCATGCGGCACTCTCAGCCTGGCACCCCAGCGCGCGTCCTGGCCGGTCTGATCCTGGCCGCAGCGGCACAGCTCCTCGTCGCCTGCTCCGCGCAGACCCCCGACGGCGGACCGCCGCCACCTGACGATGTCTTCGGCACCGGCGTCAGCTTCGGCAACGCACTCGAGGCGCCCGAGGAGGGCTGGTGGGGGCTCACGCTCCAGGAGAGCTACGTCCAGGCGGTCGCCGACGCCGGCTTCCAGACGGTGCGCCTGCCGGTCAAGTGGTCGGGGCATGCGGGCGAGGAGTCGCCTTACACCCTAGACCCGGCGTTCCTGGCGCGCGTCGACGAGGTCGTCGGCTGGATCTTAGGGCGAGACCTCAACGTCATCCTCGACCTGCACCACTACGACGAGATGTCGAGCGATCCCGCCGCTCATGTGACGCGCTGGCTGGCGCTGTGGCGTCAGATCGCCGAGCACTACCAGGACGCTCCAGAGAGCCTGGCGTTCGAGCTGATGAACGAGCCTAACTCCGCTCTGGGCGACGACCTCTGGAACCAGATGGTCGGCCAGGCGCTGACCGTGGTGCGGGAGACGAACCCGACGCGCTGGGTGGTCGTCGGCCCGACGGGCTGGAACTCCATCGGCGCGCTGCCGGGCCTCGAGTGGCCCGATGATGACCGTCTCGTCGTCACCGTGCACTACTACGAGCCCTTCGAGTTCACGCATCAGGGCGCCGAGTGGGTCGACCCTCCCCCGCCGCTGGGCAGGAACTGGACCGGCTCGCTGCTGACGCCACGCGCCGGCTGGGCGGACTGGTCGTGGGGCACGCAGCGCGACTACGGCGCCTCCCTGACCATCACCTTCGAGGGCGGCTGGACCGGCTTCTACCTGCAGTCGTCTTCGCCAGTGACCGGCTTCGACGCGTTGGCGCTCCGAACCTCGCGCGACATGAGCCTGCTCATCACCTGCAGCGCCGAGGACGGCGGCGTGCCCGTGCAGACGACCGCCGGCGCGCTGCTGACCCTCCCCCTCTCCGACTGCGGCGGCGTCGGTGGCGTTCCGCGAGTGATCGTCCAGAACGGCACCGACCAGCCGCAAGCTCCGTTCTTGCTCGAGCGGCTCGAGCTGATCGGCCCCGGCGGCGCGCTGCCGCTGCTGGTCAGCGAGACGGAGGCCATCGGCTCCGCCTTCGACCTGGTCCGAGACTGGGCCGCCGTCAACGGCAACCCGCCGGTGCTCTTGGGCGAGTTCGGCGCCTACCACACGGCTGACATGGCTGCGCGTGTGCGCTGGACCAGGGCGGTGCGAGAGGCCGCCGAGGCGCGCGGCTTCGGCTGGACCTACTGGGAGTTCGGGGCTGGGTTCGGGGTCTATGACCCGGACGCCGAGGTGTGGCAGGCCGAGTTGCTGGAGGCTCTGCTCGGGGACTGAGCGTCGCGGCTTGGCGTGCTCGGTGCGAGAGTCCGACACCGGCAGCACCGCGGCCGCTTCCGCCTCCGGTCGGCCGGACGAGATGGCCTCGAGGGAACTGGGCTCTATAAGCCTCCGAGTTCCTCGACCGCCAGCAAGTAAGCCCGAACAGCCCGCAGCACGTCCAACTCGGCTCGCCTCACAGCCGCCTCTTCGTTCATGAGGTCCAGGTTGGAGATCAAGCCGCTGTCGTGCCGCGCCCTCTGCACGCCCAGGCGCTCGGAACGCAAGCCGAGGGCCTCACGCGCAATGGCCAACGCCGCCAGCGCCCTGCCTGCTGCTTCATGGGCGCGCCGAGCGGCAGCAACAGCCGCATCTTCTGACCGCGCCGCGTTGGCCTCCGCCTCGGCTAGTCGAGTGCGAGATGCCTCGATGATCAGTGCTGCGTCCAGCTGGGGGTTCTTTACCTCGTAATCGATGGTCGCGACCTCGAGCTGTCGCTTGGCCATCGCAACGCTCTCCCCTTCACGCGCGGTGCTCAAGGCTCGCTCTAGATCGGGCGTATCCGGGAGCTCGCGCACCGCCTCTAGTGGCCGATCGAGCCTGAGCCCAGGGAGCAAGCCTTCGAGACGACGCCGAGCACCGAGCAGGTCCTCCTCGGCGTTGCGGCTGGTCAGGAAGGCGGACTGGTAGGCGTGCTGGGCATTGTCCACGTCGTGCTGCGTCACGGCTCCATGTTGGAACCGCAGCCTCGTCGCATCGAGGGTGATGCTGGCGATCGCCTCGGCCAGAGCAGCCACCTCGACCGCGAGCTCGGCCTCCACCGCAGCGAGGTAGGCGTCGGTGACGGCGCGCCTGCTGCTCGTCTGCGCTTGGGCGTGCGCGGCGCTCGCGGCTTCGAGCTCGTGGCGGGCCAGCACACGGTCGAGCCTGAGCGCGAAAGGATCGCGTTCGACTCGTTGCAGGGCCGCTTGAGCGCGTTCGACCCGCAGCCTGGCAACGTCCACGGCGGGATCGTGACGCGGTGCGTAGTCGCGCGCTTCCTCCAGCGAGAGCGCTTGCGCCGTAGCCGTCTCAGCCACCTGTGCCGTTGCGGCACCAGCTCCGAGCAACGAGATGGCGGTCAGGAAGATCGCGATCCTCATCATGGTCCCTCCACGGCGGGCCAACCGGCAACACGCGCTCCGACCGCGCGTTCTAGCTCGAGGTGCGCAAGCAGGTGAGCGTCTTGCGCTCGCCCCAACTCGAGGCGCGCTCGGTCGGTTCCCAACTCGGCAGCACGTACCCTCTCAGCGGTCACCAAGCCGAGCTGGAAACGCGCCAGCATCTCGGCTGCGGCTTCCTCGGATGAGGCCAAGGCGAGCTGCGCCTGCTCCAGGCGTCGGCCGCTGAGGTCCAGAACGCGCAGCTTGGCAGAGACGTCGAGCTCGGCCTGCATGACGGACAGCGCGAACTGCTGTCTGGCTATCGCGAGCCGCGCGGTGGCGGCCGCCGTCGCTGCGCCTGACGCCCCACCCAGCGGGACGGCGACGTCGACTCTCAACGCCAACCGCGACTGGTCGGTGGGCAGAGACGCCAACGGGTCGAGGGTGGCGTTGAGTCGAGGTTGGAGGCTGGCGGTGTCGAAGCCCAACCCCAGGTCGAGCTGACCGCCGGTGCCAGCGACGCGCCCATCTACGGCCAGGGAGGCTCTCGGGGCTGCCGCTCGTTGAGCCGCGGCCAGGTCGAGCTCGGCGTCGACAGCTCTGATCCTCGCCGCCGTCACGTCCGCGCGCGAGGAGAGGTCCAAGGCGTCCGCGTCTAGCCCGCCCGGTTCCGCCGTCGCGCCAGCGGTCCTCAGGGCTGGGAGCGGACGGTATCCATCGTCGTCCACGTCGAGCACCGGCTTGCCGAGCAGCAATCCCAGAGTGTCCAACGCAGCCGCCACGGCTTGCCGAGCCGCGAGCAGGTCGGTCTCGGCCCTGTAAACCTCGAGCTCGGCCGCGCGCACGTCCGCAGGCAAGGCAGCATCGAGGGCGAGCTGGCGGCGCAGCGCTCGGAGGTTGATACTCGCGAGCGACCCCTGCGCCTCGAGGATCGCCGCCTCTTCCTTGGCACGAACCGCAGCTAGGTAGGCACGAGTGACCGAGGTCTGGGTTCGGGCCCAGGCGTCTTGCTCCTCGACCTGCGCCAGCTCGAGCGCGTTGGCGGCACGCAGCGCGCGCTCATGTGTCGGTCCCAACTGAACGACGTTGAGGGTCAGCGAGAGCCCGAAAGGAGCGCTGGTGGTAGCCCCGGTGGGGGTCCAGGCGCGGCTGGCGCCGGCGCGCACCTCGCCAGAGAGCGGTGCTGTCGCGGCGGTGAAGTCCTCGTGCGCGATCCGCACCCTAAGCGCCGCGAGCGCCATGTCGGGTCCTGAGAGGGCGACGCGCAGCGCTGCCTCCAACGTCAACGGCTCCTCTCCGCCCGCGCCGGAGGCCTCTTGGGCGCTTACCGATGCACCAACCAGCGCCCCAGTGAGCGCTACGAGCACGGTGGCGAGGAGCCGCCGAACCGTCGCTGCCTCAAGCATGGCTAGGCTCGGGCCCAACCCTGCCGGCCTCGAAGCCTTCGGCAGCCGAAACCTTACGCAACAGCCACAACCCCCACCAAGGTCCGCTGCAACACCGGCCCATCCTCGATGACGAGCCCGTCCTGCAGCACGACCTTCCGCTCAGCGAGCCCAGCGATCCGCGGGTCATGCGTGACCATCAGGATCGAGGTGCCGTCACGATGCAACTGCTCGAGGATCCCCAACACCTGATCGCCAGCCTCGGTGTTGAGGTTGCCTGTCGGCTCGTCGGCGAGCAGCAACGTCGGATCGTTGACGAGCGCGCGGGCGATCGCCACGCGCTGCTGCTGCCCACCCGAGAGTTGCGACGGCAGGTGACGCACCCGGTCGGACAGGCCGACCCGGTCCAACATGGCCAGTGCCCTCTCCCGCCGCTCGCGGGCGCGGATACCGGCGTAGATCAGCGGCTCCTCGACGTTCTCCTGCGCCGTCAGCTCGGGCAGCAGGTTGTACGACTGGAAGATGAAGCCGAAGTGGCGGTTGCGGATGCGCGAGAGTTCGCCGTCGGGGAGGTCGGTGACATCGTTGCCCTCGAGCAGGTAGGTGCCCTGCGTGGGCGCGTCGAGGCAGCCGATGATGTGCAGCAGCGTAGACTTGCCCGACCCTGACTGGCCCATGATGCCGACGAACTCGCCGCGCTCGATCGTCAGGTCGATCCCGTCGAGGGCCGCCACGTCGGTCTCGCCGATCGCATAGACCTTGTAGATGCCGTCGAGCTGGATCATCGGAGTGCTCGTCATGCCCGCCTCCTCATCTGATGGCGCCGCCGGGCGCGAGTTCGATCTCGGGATGCTCCTTGAACGGCTCGTACGAGCTGGTGATGATCTCGTCGCCCTCGGCCAGGCCCTCGACGACCTCGACCCTGTTGCCGTCGACGAGCCCGTAGATCACGATCTGGCGGATCGCGGTCTCGCCCTTCACGACGTAGACGAACCGTTGGCTGCCCGTCGTCAGGTACGGCCCGCGCGGCAGGTATAGGGTGTTCTCGCGGCTGCCGACCTCGACCTCGATGCTCACGCTGCCGCCCAGCCGCAGCTCCTCGGGCGACTCGTCGAAGTCGAGGGTCACCATCACCGACGGGATGCCGTCGAAGCCGGCCTGCGCCTGAGGTGCGACCTGGACGACCCGACCGGGATACGCCTCGCCGTCCATGTGCAGCAGGGCGCGCTGGCCGACCGTCATGCGGTTGGCGACGCTCTCGAAGAGGCTGGCCGTCACCCGCGGGTCCCTCGTGCTTGCGATCCTGACGAGCGGCCGGTCCGTGGCCACCCGCTCCCCCGCCGCCGCGCCGATGCTGACCACGAGCCCGCCGATGGGTGCGTGCAGGGCGAGGGCTTGCTCGGTGGCCGCCACAAGTTCGACCTGTTCGAGCGCTCTCGTCACCCGGTCCTCGGCCGCTGCCTGCGTGAGGCGGCGCTGCTGGCTGGTGACGGCTTGGCGCTCGCGCTCGAGCGTGACGGCGGTCTGAGCCGCGACTAGCTTGGCCTCGGCCTCGGCGTGCTGCGTGCGCGAGATGGCTCCTGCGGCGAGGAGGCCGGCCGAGAGGTCATGGTCGGTACGCGCGCGCTAGACGGCGTCGTTCAGCGTCGCCAGCGTCCGCGCCTCGTCACCCGTACGCAAGCGCGCTTCGAGTTGCGTCTGCTCCAGGTCTCTACGTGCTGTGTCCAGCGCCTGCTGGGCGTCACGCCCGCGCGCGATCACGTCGCTGGATTCGAGGAACCCTAGCGCCTGCCCCGCTCTGACCGTGTCACCCTCGCCGACGAGCCACTCCACCACGGTGCCGACCGCGGGAGCTGTCACCGTTCGCTCCAGCCTCGCCGATAGGGAGCCGCTACCGCGCGCGTACTCGACCAGCGAGCCCACCTCGACCACAGCCGTCTCGTAGTTGCGGAGCGTGTACGTCTGGTTGCGCGGCCGCAGGATCATGAACGGCACTACCGTCAGAGCGACGAGCGTCAGGACAACGAAAGGTAGGAGCTGCCAGTTGCGGCGCTGGCGCTCGCCGCGCGGGCGGGCTCTGACCTGGACGATCGGCTCGTGCTCGACGGAGACGCTCATCAGCGCTCCCTCAGGGCTACGGCGGGGCGTTCGAGGCCGGCGCTTAGCGCTGGTACCAGGCCGAGACCCGCGCTCAGGAAGAACAGGACCAGCACGGTTGCGACGGCCAGAAGCGGTCTGACCTCCAAGACCGCGCCGGGGAGCAGAGCCCCGCCGACGTACTCGTGCAACACAGGCACCAAGAGCAGCGCCGTCAGGCCGCCAACGACCCCAGCAACAAGCGCGTACAGGCTGGCCGTCGCCGCGTACTCACCCGCGATTCGCCAGCGGCTCGCACCTAGGACACGCCGCACTCCTATCTGATGCGTCTGCTCGGATACGTCGACGACGGTGAGCGAGAACACGGCCACGCCGACCAGAACCAAAGCTGTAATGCCGAACAGCGAGAAGAGAAGGATGTGAGGGTCGACCCTGTCGAAGTAGTTGGCGGGACGTTCCGGCTCTCCAATGTAGAAGTCAACGCCCTGGTTCTGGGCAACGAACCCAGCGAACAGCTGCCGTGTGGCCGACACTATCTGACCCTGGGCCGCCTCTGCCCTACCTGGTCTCGGCATGACCAGGATGTCGGTCGCGCTTCCGGGTCGTAAGGCTATCAGCGCTACCGGCCTGCTGAGCGGTCCGAAAGTGGAAGGCGTCAGCGAGTCGGTGTAGCGATACGTACCAGCGATCCGAAAGACGTTCGGCCCAGTGCTCGAGCTGGACGAGACGAGCGAGACGCTGCGCCCCAGTGGGTCGCCGCCCATGAACATCGCTCTGGCGACCTCGTCCTCCAGCAGGATCTCGTTCTGCGCAAGGCTAGGAGCGTCCGCTCCAACGAGAGCCCCACTAGTCATCGACGCTCCACGAAGCGTGAGGTAGGCCGCATCTACCTCGGCTGCGGTCGACAACATGAACAGTTGCCCGTCAGCCTCTACTCTCGGTCTCCCAGGGAGCGAGGAGTACCTCGCGATGTTCTCGACATCGGGAGCCAACGCCAAGAGGCCGTTAGTTGACGCCGCGGTGAACGGCGCCGCCATGTATATGTGCTGGCCTTGGATCTGTTGGGCGCTCACGGCGAACAACCCTTGCTGAGCGATGCGGGCTCGGTCAGCCTCCAAGGCGTGAAGCGCAACGGTAACGACGAGAGCAGCGAGCGCAATCTGCGCGAGGATCAGCAGGAGCCTGAGCGGCCTGCTGCGCACCTGCCCCTTCAACACCTGAAGCAATGACGCTCCGTTGAGCATCAGGTCTCCTTTAGTGCCGAGACGATGGCTTGTCGTGAGGCGACGTTCGCGGGGTAAAGCGTGAACACCAAGCTCGAGACAAGCGCTAGCACGAACCCGACACCTAGGGCGGGCCATGAGAATGTCACACCGAACTCGCGTCCACCGCTGGCTACGTCGATGCTTCGGTTGTATGCCCATAGAAGCACTGCACCGACAGCGACGCCCGCGACACCCCCGAGAATCCCGAGGAGGGCGCCTTCGACCAGGAGCTCTTTGCGTACGTCAGTCCGAGTGGCACCGAGGCTCCGCCGCACACCTATCAGTCCGCCGCGACGCAGGACTCTCGCCAACATCAGGTTCATCACATTCAGGGACGCCACGAGAAGCCCAACGGAAGCGAAGGCCGCGATCGCGGAAGCCGTGAACCGCTGTGCGCTCGTGAGTCGAGCAGCGCTCGGCTGCGTGCGGACCGTGACGCGCTCGCCCCATCTGGTAGCGACGTAGTCAGCGACCTGGCTTCTCGCGACATCCAAGTAACGTGGATCGTCGACGGCGAGATACAGGTACCTGATCCGGCTCAAGTCGGCAGTCCGAACCGGTAGATAGCCGAAGGTAGAGAACCCCAGGGCTCCCGTGTCGACGATCCCTATGATCGTGTGCTCAGGTCCCGAGTTGCCCACCGCGACTCGTTGGCCGATCGGGTCGCCAGTGATCTGCAATCGCCTTAGTGCTTCTCGGGTTACGACGATGACCGGCGCCCCCTCGGCGAAATCCTCTGCGGTAAGAAGCGATCCCTCAAGGAGAGTGAAGTTCGCAGCCGGAAGAAAGCCTTCCGAGACACCCGTGACGAGAACGTTGTCCTGTCGGCTTCCTTCGGAGAAGTTCTGGATAGCGGCCGGCATCTTCAAGTAGGCGTGATCGAGCGCCGGCGCAGCCAGCAGGATCTCGTCGAGGTCCTCTATTCGGAAGCTTGGCGGTCTGGAACCCGCCTGGCCCAAACGAACGACTTGTGGCGCATCGATCCCCGCAAACGCATCTCCGTCCTCGGCCGCTTGAACCGAGATCTCCCGCGAAGCCAGAGTCGAGGTCGCGAGAGCCGCGATCTGCCTATCGATGCGCAAGAACGTCGCAACGGCCACCACGACGCCAACACCAAGCGCGACCGCCACCACGATGAGCAAAGACTCGACGACCCGCGTCCTGAACTGCCGCCAAGCCCCGCGCAAGGCAGCACCAAGGATCACCGGCGGCGCGTAGACCTCGGTCATGCCCGCCCCGACCTGGCCGGACCCACCGAGCTCCTGGAGCGTCACCTCGATGGCCTCCTGCTCGCTCATCCCGTCAAGCATGTGAGCCGAGACCCGAGCCTCGATATGAGCCTCGAGCTCCTCCCGCACGACGGCCCGCTCCCGCCCCCACAACCCCTTGGTCGCCTCGGCGAGGTAGTGACCGACCCGCCGCCGCGCGTTCATCGCCTACTCCGCCCCGATCAACCGCTCGACGGCGCGCGTGAAGTCCACCCACTCACCGCGCTTCTCCACCAGGCGCTGGCGCCCTTCGGCCGTGAGCTCGTAGTAACGGCGCCTGGGTCCACCCCGGTCGGACGGCGCGAACTCGGCCTTGATCAGCCCTGATCTCTCCATCCTGTGGAGCGCCGGGTAGAGGCTCCCCTCTTTGAACGCGAAGTAGCCGTTGGTGCGCTCGTTGGCCTCGTCGATGATCTCCAGGCCGTAGCGCGGGCCGGTCGAGATGATCGAGAGCAGGATCAGCTCGAGGCTGCCGCTTAGGAGTTGTGGGGGCATGGCGTGACCTCCGTAATGCGCACCGGCCGCTCGCTGGGCCGCTTGGGTTCAACTACCTAGGTTAACTATATAGCCAATCTACATTCCGAACGCTTCAACTTCAATCTCCGGCCCAGTTCACCGCTCCCTCAAAGCCACAGCAGGACGCTCAAGTCCAGCGCTCAGAGCCGGCACCCACCCAAGCCCCGCGCTCAGCACCATGATCACGAGGACGGTCGCAACAGCGAGAAGCGGCCTGGCCTCCAGAACCGCCCCGGGAAGCAGGCCGGCAAGGTTGCCCTGTAAGATCGGCACGATGACGAGCGCAGCCACCGCTCCGATACTCCCGGCCACGAGCGCGTAGAAACCGGCGGTCGCGGCGTACTCGGCAGCGATCCGTCGTTTACTCGCACCCAAGACGCGCCTGACACCGATCTGATGGGTCTGCTCGGAGACGTCGACGACGGTCACCGAGAACACTCCGACACCGACCAGCACCAGCGCAGTGATGCCGAAGAGCGAGAACAGGAGGATCTGCGGGTTGACGACATCGGAGTACCGATACCAGCGATCCCTATCGGTGACCCTGAACTCGGTTCCTACGCGGTTACCGGTGTAGAGCTGCTTGGCGCCCTCGACCACTTGCTCTTTGGCGGCTTGGGCTCGCCCTGGCCGCGGCAAGACGAAGATCGTGGCCGTACCGTTGAGGGGTATCGGCAGTGCCGTTACGGCCCTAGGCAGGCTTAGATCCGTTGCTGGAGAAGCTGGGTAGCGGTACGTTCCAACTACTGTGTAGGTGGCCGGCACATCATCTCTGACCATCGGCGTACCGTTTTGATTCTGCAGCGCCACCTGCCGTCCGATCGGATCGGCACCCAAGAACATCAGGTCCGCCACCTCGTCCTCGAGCAACATCCCGCCGTACGGGATCCTCGTCTGCCCCAGATCAAAGGGCGAGCCGCTGGTGATGGTCGCTCCGACTACCTCGAAGAACGTTGCGTCAACACGGGCAACCACAGACAGCACGAACCTCTGGCCATCGGCCTGCACTCTCTGCCAGTCACCAGTGTTCATGTAGACGGCAACCTTCTCCACGTCTGGCGCCATCCCAAGTAAGTCCCGCACGAAGGATTGCGTGAAGGTGTGAACGGCCATACCGGTCTGACCTACGCTCGTC
>CAYYOK010000017.1:0-27550 GCA_964473205.1 uncultured bacterium
CCAGCCGCGTGCGCCTGGCGAGAACGTCCTCGGCGCACCGCGCAAGCTCCGCGTCGCGGGCGTAGACGACCTCGGCCTCGATGAAGGGGTGGCCGGCCGCCAGGCGCGCGCCCAGTCCGGCGGCTGCCAGCTCGGCCACCGCCGCTGCGCGCGCGCCGTAGGCGGCGTGCAGGTGCGCCGCCACGTCCTCGTCCAGCGCGAAGCGCGCACCGAGGGCCGCCGCGCCCCCCGGCTCGAAGCCAGCGGCGCCGACCAGCGGCAGGTCTTGGGTGCGGCACGGTCCGGCGCTCAGCGCGCCGCGCTCGACGGCCAGGTCGACCGCATCCTCGGCCATCTTCCTGTACGTCGTCCACTTGCCGCCGGTGATCGTGATCAGGCCGCTGTGCGACACGACGATCGTGTGGTCGCGCGAGAGGCGCGCCGTGCCTGCCGCGGCCGCGCCGCGTCCGGCGGCCCCAGTGCCCCCGGTGCCTGCAGCGCCCGCAGTGTGGCGAGGGTCGGCTGGGGCCTTCTCGTGACCGACGAGCGGCCTCAGGCCGGTCCAGGAGGCGAGCACGTCGGCTTCCGACACCGGGAGGTCGAAGTAGGAGCGCACGTGCCGGAGTATGTACTCGACGTCGGCGGCGTCAGGGCGCGGCTCGTCGGCCACTCGCGAGGGGTTGTCGGTGGTGCCGACCAGCGTGTGACCCTGCCACGGGAGCAGGAAGAGCACGCGGCCGTCCTCGGTCTTGGGGATGAGGAGGCCCGTGTCTGGCGGGCTGAAGCTCGCGGGCAGGACCACGTGCGTGCCCGAGCTGACGCTGAGCAGCGGGGGAGCGCCGGGGTCGTCCAGCGCGCGCAGGGCGTCGGCGTACGGTCCGGTGGCGTTGATCACCACGCTGGCCCTGACCTCGATCCTCGTGCCGACCGCGCCGGGCGCGCGGTCGAGCACCACCGCTCCGCTGAGGCGCTCACCGTCCTTGAGGAGCTCCTCCACGCCGGCGTAGTTGAGGACGACCGCCCCGTGCTCCGCCGCCGTCAGCGCCAGCTCGACGTTCATGCGCGCGTCGTCGAACTGACCGTCGTGGTACTCGACCGCGCCTTTGAGCCTGGCGCGCTTGAGCATCGGGAAGCGCAGCTTCGCCTCGCTCGGGGTGAGCAGCCGGCTGGCTCCGAGGTTGGCGCGCCCCGCCAACATGTCGTACAGCTTCAGCCCGGTGAAGTAGTAGGGGAGCTCCAGCGCCGAGTAGATGGGCGTCAGGAGCGGCAACGGCCTGGCCAGGTGCGGGGCGTTGGCGAGCAGCACCGCGCGCTCGCGCAGCGCCTCGCGCACGAGATGGAACTGGCCGCGGTCGGCGTGCTTGACGGCCTGCTCGAGGTACCTCACGCCGCCGTGCACCAGCTTGGTGCTGCGGCTGCTGGTGCCGTGCGACAGGTCGAAGCGCTCGACGAGCGCGACCCTCAGACCCCGCGACGCGGCGTCCAGCGCGATCCCGGCGCCCGTGGCGCCGCCGCCCACGACGAGGACGTCGAAGCGCTCTCGCCTCAGGCGCTCGAAGGCCCGGGCGCGAGCGGGGTCTCGTGATGGAACCGAGGCCCCAGGCGTCGGGGGCGCCTCGGGCTGCACCGCGCCCTGCCGAGGCGTTCCGGCGCCGAGGGAGCCCTCGGGGAAGTCGTTCACGACGTGAGCATGCTACCCCTCAGCGTGTACTCTCGTGTTCATGCTGCTGATATTCATCATCGCCATGGGCGCCACGCTGCTGGTTCAGGGCTACCTACGCTCGACCTACGCGCGCTGGCAGAACCGCCCCGCCGCCTCCGGTCTGAGCGGGGCACAGACCGCCCAGACGATCCTCGCCGCCAACGGCATCAACGACGTCAGGGTCGAGGAGGTCAGGGGAGTCCTCACCGACCACTACGACCCCACCAAGAAGGTCGTCAGGCTCTCCACCGTCAACTTCCGCGGCAACAGCGTGGCGGCCCACGCCGTCGCGGCCCACGAGGTCGGCCACGCGCTTCAGCACGCCCAGGCGTACGCGCCGCTGAAGGTCCGCTCGGCGCTGCTGCCCGTCGCCAACATCGGCGCCAACTTCGCGCCCTGGCTCATCGTCCTGGGCGCGATGCTCTCCTCGCTGAACATGATCACGATCGGCGTGGTCCTGTTCGGCGCCGCGGTGCTGTTCCAGCTCGTCACGCTGCCGGTCGAGTACGACGCCAGCCGCCGCGCCGGCCAGCAGCTCCAGGCCCTTGGCATCGCTACCACGGGTGAGGTCGCCGGCACCAAGCAGGTGCTCAACGCCGCGGCGCTCACGTACGTGGCGGCGGCCGCCACCTCGGTGATGTACCTGCTCTACTACGTCTCGATGTTCCTGGGCAACAGGGACTGAGCCGCGGGTCCGGCCCAAGCCGGGCCCTGAGCAGACCCAGCCGGCCGCGAGGAGCCTCTCAGCGGCCTTTGCCGCGCAGCATCCGCTCGGCCTGCGTCACCAGCTCGTCCTCGTCCAGCTCGCGCACCTGCTCCTCGATGCGCGCGCGCGAGTAGGCGTCGAGCTTGGCGCTGATCTCGCGCCCCAGCCTTTGGAACGCCGCTAGGTTCACGGGGGCGACGGGCACCGCCATGCGCCGCCGCCACAGCTCGGCGCCGACCAGCATCGAGTACGCCTCCTCGAAGCGCTTCTCGCGCAGCAGCAGGGCCGCCAGCGCCTCGACGTAGAGCACGGTTATCACCGGCGCGCCGTGCGCCTTCGCCAGCTCGAGGCCCTCGGCGATGCGCTCGCGCGCGCGCTCCGGATCCCGGCCGCTGAGCGCCACGCGCGCGAGGTCGAACAGCACGAACGCTGCCCCGCGACCCTCGCCGTGAGCGCGCTTCACCTCCAGCGCCTCGAGGCCGAGCCGCTCCGCCTCCTCCAAGTCCCCGCGCGCGAGAGCGATCAGGCAGCGCCGGTGCCAGACGTTGGCAAGGCCGCTGTGCATGCCCAGCTCGAGGTAGAGGCTCTCGACCTCGTCCGTCAGCCGCTCCGCTTCGTCCAGGTCGCCCTTGTGCCAGGCCGCCACGCCGAGGTTGTCGAGCGCGTGGGCGACCCCGAGCGTGTCCGACTGCCTCTTGGCTAGCGCCAGGCTGTCGCGGTAGTAGCGCTCGGCGTCGTCGTGGCGCGACTCGTCGAGCGCGACGTTCCCCAGGCTCAGGTAGGAGTTGCCGACCAGCTCGTCGTCGCCGAGCTGCTGCGCCAGCGCGACGCTCTCCAGCAGCAGCGACTCCGCCACCCGGTACTCGGCGAGGTTCTGCGCCAGCACCCCGAGCGTGCGCAGCGCGCTGACCATCGACCAGGTGTCGCCGGTGGCTCGCGCCAGCTCCAGGCTCTCCTCGAGCAGGGGGCGGGCTCCCGACAGATCTCCCTGACGCCAGGCGAGGATCCCCTCGCCGAGCAGCGCCGGACCGCGCAGCGAGGCCGGCACGCCCTCGGCCAGGGCGAGGACCTGATGCAGCCGCTTGCGGCCCTCCTCGAGCGAGCCGCTGCGCTGCCAGTAGGGCCTCAGCGCCGTCGTGATGCGCAGGGCGCTCTCGAGCTGCTCGGCCTCGACGAAGTGGTTGATGGCGTAGCGCAGGTTCGCCTCGTCGAGCCGCAGAAGCTCGAGCCACCGCTCCTGCCCGGCCGCGCGCAGGCCCTCGAAGGCTGTCAGCGCCAGGGCGAGGAAGTGCTCGGCGTGCCTCTGCGCCAGCGCGGCGCGCTCAGGCAGCACCGCCAGCTTCTCGACAGCGAACTCGCGCAGCGTCTCGAGCATGCCGAAGCGCTCGGAGTCTGACGCCAAAGGCATCAGCATGCTGGCGTCGCACAGCGCCGCGAGGTCGTCGATCAGGGTCTGACCGCCGATCACGTGTTCGGCCGCCGCGAGGTGAACGGAGCCGCCGAACACCGCCAGCCGGATGAACAGCTCCCTGGGCGAGTCGTCGAGAGCCTCGTAGCTGAGCGCGATCGTGTCCCTCAGCGTCCGCTGGCGCTCGGGCGCGTCGCGGGGGCCGCCGGTGAGCAGCGGCAGCGAGCTGGTGATGCGCTCCTTGAGCGTGTAGATGCTCATCGACCGCATGCGAGCCGCGGCCAGCTCTATCGCCAGCGGCAGGCCGTCGAGGCGCCGGCAGACGTCGATCACCTCGTCGGCGTTGTCGTCGGTCAGCTCGAAGTCGGGTCTGACGGCCTGCGCGCGCTCGACGAACAGCCTGACGGCGCCGTACTCGAGGGCGTCCGCGGCGCTGAGCCGCAGGCCCGCCTCCGGCAGCCGCAGCGGCGGCACGGGGAACGCGACCTCTCCGGCCGCCCGCAGGATCACCCGCGACGTGACCAGGATCTTGAGATCGGGCAGGTGCGCGAGCAGGGAGGTCAGCTGCGGTGCCGCGTCGACAAGGCCTTCGAAGTTGTCGAGGACGATCAGGACCCTCAGCGACCTGAGCGCGCTGACGATGCGCTCGAACGGCCCTGAGCCGGTCGTCTCGCGCAGACCGAGGACGAGGGCCAGCTCGCTGAGGACCAGGTCGCTCTCCTTGACGGCCTCCAGCGCGACGTACGCGATGCCGTCGGGGAAGGCGTCGCCGACGGTGGCCGCGATCTTCACCGCCAGCCGGCTCTTGCCGATGCCGCCGGGTCCGTAGAGGGTCACGAGGCGCACGTCCGGCCGTCGCAGCAGGCGCCCGACCTCGTCCAACGAGAGCTGGCGCCCTACGAACGACGTCAGCGGCCGCGGGACCCCGGCCATGGCGATCGGCGACGGCGTGTCGTAGGTCGACAGAGCGGGCCAGGGCGCTGCGTCCGCCCCCTGCAGCACGCCGAGCTGGTCGCTGGCGCGGCCGGCGTGGAAGCGCTCGGAGACGAGCACGGCGAGGTCGTTGCCGACGAGCTCGGCCAGCTCCAGCGGGCTGCCGTACGCCCGGTAGCTTACGCGGCCGTCGTCGCGCACGCGCTCGAGCAGGCGCTCGAGCCTGGGCTCGCGCCTGGAGCCGTCGCGCTTGACGTAGATGAGGCTGGGCAAGGAGGAGGAGCGCGCGTACTCGTCCTCGATGCCGGAGACGTCGGAGCCGGGCGCCACCCAGCCGTAGCTGTCGCCGTAGATGGCGATGAACACGTCGCTCTGCTGCAGGTAGGAGCGGTAGAGGTCGGCCGGCGGATGCGGTCTGGCGCCGAGCTCGAACATCACCGGCGTCAGGCGCAGCGCCTCGACGGCCTGACGCACGTGGGCGCGCTCCTCGGCCAGCTCGTTGAGCGTCGAGGAGACGAACACCCTGAGGCGTTGGTCGGGCGTGCGTATGGGGTTGGCCGGCGGCTGGACGGTCGGCTCCTGCAGGGCGCCGAGCAGGGGGCCTGCCACGCCCAGCGGCGTCGCACCGACCCTCGGCTCCCTGCCAGGCGCGCCCCGGGCGTCGTGCCCGCTGCGGCCGCCGCGACCGCTCAGTCCGCCGCGTCCGCCTTGCCGCCGCCGCTCCTTGCGTTCGTCTAAGTACCTGAGGATGTTGGTGAGGTTGGTCAGGATGGCCACGACGACCCCGATGGCCGTGATGATCGCGATCGCGCCACTCATGAGCACCTCTGCTCCAGAACCGCGCCACGGCGCGGTCATCCCTGCCGACCGGTGACCGGACGCCGCTAGTCTATTGCTAAGCCGGCAGCGCGGTGAAGACTCGGTCGCGTCAGAGCCCGAGGTAGGCGCGCTTGATCAGCGGGTTGCCGAGCAGCTCGGACGAGGGTCCGTCGATTACCTGCCTGCCGTTCTCCAGCACGTAGGTCCTGTCGGAGTGCTTCAGCACCTGCATCACGTTCTGCTCGACGAGCAGGATCGGCATGCCGGTCATGGCGACGGTGCGGATCACCTGCATCACCTCGCGCACCAGCAGCGGAGCGAGGCCCAGGCTGGGCTCGTCCATGATCAGCACCTTCGGGTGGAGCATCAGGGCGCGCCCGATGGCGACCATCTGCTGCTGGCCGCCCGACAGCGAAGCTGCCTGCGCGCGGCGCTTGGTGTAGAGGTCGGGGAAGAGCTCGAAGACGCGCTCGAAGCCCTCCTGGCGGCGCCTTCTCGCCTCCGGCAGGTAGGCGCCGAGCGAGAGGTTCTCCGCCACGGTCATCTCGCCGAAGAGCTGCCGGCCCATCGGCACGTGCGCCAGCCCGCGCAGCGCCAGCGAGTGGGGCTGCAGGCCGCCGACCTCCTCGCCCTGCAGGAGGATGCTGCCCTTCCAGGGTTTGATCATGCCGGAGATGGCGCGCAGGATCGTCGACTTGCCGCTGCCGTTGCCGCCGACCAGGCCCACCAGCTCGCCCTCGTCGACGTGCAAGGAGGCGCCGAACACGACCTGCACCTCGCCGTAGCCGAGGTCGACGTCGATCAGGTCGAGGACGCGCCAGCCGGAGGGCCCTGTGAAGGCCGTGCCGGTGCCGGCCGGGCTCAGGGCGCCGTGCTCAGTCATCGCTGCCCCCGAGGTAGGCCTCGATCACCCTCGGATCGTTGGTGACCTGCTCAGGTGTGCCCTGGGCGATCTTGTCCCCGAACGCGAGCACGATCACCTCGTGGCACAGCTCGGTTATCGCCTGCATGATGTGCTCGACCATGATGATCCCGATGCCGCTGCCGGCGAGGTCGCGGACGAACGAGATCATGTCGCGCAGCGCGGGCGGGTTGAGGCCGGCCATCAGCTCGTCGAGGAACAGCACGCGCGGCTCGACCGCCAGCGCCTTCGCCAGCTCGAGCCGCCGGCGCCTGGCCAGGTTGAGGTCCGACGAGGGCTGCATCGCGCGGTCGGCCAGGCCGACGCGCTCCAGGGCGAGGTAAGCCTTGCGCTCGGCCTCGCGGCGATTGGCGGTATTGAGGAAGGCGGGGATCATCACGTTCTCGAGCACGGTCAGGCCCTCGAACGGCCTCTCGATCTGGAAGGTGCGGCCCATGCCGAGGCGCGTGCGCGCGAAGGCAGGCAGGTTGGTGACGCGCCGCCCGTCGAACCTGACCTCGCCGCGCCTGACCTTGGCGTAGCCGGTCAGCGCGTTGAACAGCGTCGACTTGCCGGCGCCGTTGGGGCCGATGAGCCCGAGGATAGCTCCCCGCTCCAGGCTGAGCGAGACGCCGTTGACCGCCGTCAGTCCGCCGAACTGGACGGTGATCTGCTCAGCTTCCAGCGCTCTTGGCATAGCGCCTCCTGACGATGCGACGCTCGAGCTCGCCCAGGAGCCCGCGCGGCACGAACAGCACCACGATCACGATCAGCGCGCCGTAGATCAGCAGGTTGGCCTCGGCGAACACGTTGCGGAAGAGCTCGGAGGCGAGGGTCAGCAGCGAGGCCCCGACCAGCGGTCCCAGCAGCGTGCCGCGCCCGCCGATGATCGCGACCAGCGCGATGCGCACGGATAGATGCAGCTCGAACATCGGCTGCGGCTGGAGAGCCGAGAGGAACAGGCCGTAGGTGCAGCCGCCGAGAGCGGTGAGCGCCGCCGAGATCGCGAACGCCTTGAGCTTGACCGCTGTCGGGTCGATCCCTGCCGCTTGTGCCGACGACTCGTCCTCGCGCACGGCCCGCATCTGGTAGCCGAGACGGCCGCGGGTTATCAGCAGGGTCGCGATCAGCACCAGGAGCAGGTAGCCGAGCGACAGCCAGAACTCGACGTGGCGGCTGAACAGGTCGAGGCCGAACGGCCGCTTGACGTCGAAGATGAAGATGCCGATCGCGCCGCCGGTCAGCCAGCGCTCGTTGATCGCGACGAGGCGCAGCACCTCCGCTATCGCGATGGTCGAGAGCACGAAGTACGACCCTCGCAGCCTGAAGGTGAGGCTGCCCCAAGCCAGCGCCAGCACGGCCGCCAGCGCCATGGCGAGCAGCGCGCCCCACCACGGCGCCAGATCGTAACGGTTGGCGGTGATGGCGATGGTGTAAGCGCCCAGGCCCACGAAGGCCGCGTGCCCCAGGCTCGACTGGCCCGTCCAGCCGCCGAGCAGGTCCCAGGAGGTCGCCCAGCCGGCGAGGAGCAACAGCGTGATGCCGAGGGTCAGGTAGCTGGGGAAGAGCGCGTACCACGCCGACCCCAACGCGGCGACGAGCGCCAGGCGCAGCCAGGGCGAGGCGAGCACGGCCCCCAAGGGTGACGCGCGCGGCGACGGCGCGGTGACCGGTTCTGGCGTCAGGCTCACACGCGCCTCCCCGCCCTGCCGAACAGCCCCTCGGGCCTGAGCAGGAGGATGGCGAGGAACGCGAACAGGCCGTAGGCGTCGCGGTAGCCGGACGAGAGGTAGGAGGCGCCGAGGAACTCGACGACGCCCAGCAGCAGGCCGCCGCCGATGGCGCCAGGGATGCTGCCCAGACCGCCGAGCACGGTGACGACGAACGCCTTGAGCGTGTAGCTGGAGCCGACGGTCGGGATGGCGAAGAGCAGCGGCGCGAGGACGACGCCGGCCAGCATCGCCAGCGCCATGCCCATGCCGAAGACCAGCGCGTGGATCCGCCTGGAGTCGATGCCCACCAGCTCGGCACCTACGCGGTTCTGCGCGGTGGCGCGCACGGCCCTGCCGAACTCGGTGCGCGTCAGCACGAACCAGAGCGAGGCGATGGTGGCGAGGGTCAGCCCGCCGGCGATGAGCTGCGCGATCGGCAGCCTCACGCCGCCGAGGGTGAAGGTGGCGGTCGCGTAGCGCAGGAAGATCGACTGCGGCTCTGCGCCGTAGACCAGGAAGAGCACGTTGGCGATGACCAGGCTCAGGCCCAGCGTGGCGAGCAGCGTGCTGTCGCCGGGGGTGTCGATGAGGCGGGCGAGGACGAGGCGCTGGATCAGCGCGCCGACGAGGAAGCCTGCTGGCAGAGCCAGGACGATGGCGAGATAGGGGTCGATGCCGAACTGCCGGAAGAGCGTCATCGCGAGGTAGAGCCCGATCGCGACGAACTCGCCGTGCGCGAAGTTGATGACGCGCATGACGCCGAAGATAAGCGAGAGGCCGACGCCGATCAGGGCGTAGATGCCGCCGATGAGCAGCCCGCCGGTGAGGTTCTGGAGGAACGGGACCAGGCCGTCCAAGCTTCCGTCCTATCCGAGGCTGTGAAGCGAGGGAGCCGCCAGTCGCGGCGGCTCCCTACGACTCAGCCCCCCTTAACGGGGTCTGGCTATCAGCGCTGCGCCCACGGGGCTGTCGGCAGCATGTCGTTGATCACGACGCCGTTGACGTAGACGGTCACGAACTGCCCGTTCTGGACCTGCTGCGCGACGGCCGGCAGCGGCGCCTGGTTGCGGTAGCCCTGGTAGTCCTCGAAGTACAGAGGCCCGTAGACGGTGTCCGGCATGTCGAGCGACTGCAGCGCGGCCTGCACGTCGGCGGGGCTGTTGGACGCAGCGCGCTTCAGCACGTCGACGGCGGTGATGATGCCGGCGTAGGCCTGGGCGGCGTGGTACGAGGGCGTGCGGCCCAAGATGGCGGCCAGGCGCGCGTTCAGCTCGGCTGCGCCTGGATAGGGCACGTGCTCGGTCCACATCGTCGCGGTGTAGACGTACTCGGTCGCGGGACCGGCGCCGTCGATGAAGCCGGGCAGCGCGAAGCCCGCCGCGCCACCGGCGAACACCTTGGCGTCGAGGCCGACCTCCTGGATCTGCCGCATCAGCGCGACGGAGTCGGCGGCGTAGGAGACCATGAACACCACGTCGGCGTTGTGGTTCTTGAAGCGGTTGAGGATCGGCCTGAAGTCGGCGCCGCTCTGGTCGTAGTCCTGGCGCTCGAGGACGCGGTAGCCGCGCTCGGCAGCGATCTCGTCGACGGCGTCGGCCACGGCGCTCTCGAAGGCGCCGTTGCCGTGGATCGTCACGACGGTCGAGAGTGTACCGGCGCCCTGCTCGGCGTTGATGGCGTCGAAGACGTTGAACAGCACCTCGGCGTAGGCGTACGACGGCTGGTTGATGCGGAAGATCCACGGCGAGCCGGGCCGCGTGATCGCGTCGTCAGAGGACGTGAACACGAGGAACGGCCGCTGCTGGCGCGTGAAGTACTGCGCCAGCGGGTTGGTGATCCCGGACGAGTAGGCGCCGAGCACCAGCGGGATCCCCTGGTTGACGAGCTTCTCGCCGGCCGCCAGGGCCGCGTTGACCTCGGAGATGTCGTCCTCCAAGACCACCTCGACCATGACCCCGTTGACGCCGCCCGCGGCGTTCACGTCCTCCAGCGCGGCCTGGATGCCCGCGCGGTGCTGCTCGCCGAACTCGGCGAAGCGTCCCGTGACGCTCGTGATGACGCCGATCTTCACCGTCTCCTGCGCGGCGGCAAGGCCACCGAGCAGCAGGGCCAACGATGCCAGTACCAAGACAGCTCGTCTCATGCGTTACCTCCTGTCGTGCAAGACCCGCTTAAGTGTGACGGGGTAGCCTAACCGGCTCGGCGGCGCGTGGCAATCGCGTGTGGAGGACCGAGATACACAGGCGCCGACGCTCGCCGGGCACGGGCGGCTCGAAGTCGGGATCGGGTCCGGGGTGGCGGATGCGCCTCCCTAGCCGAGCAGGTCGGCGAGGTCCGCCACGCCGCGCAGCACGTGATCCGGCACGGGCGCCGGCGCTGCGGCGCTGAAGTGATCCCCGCCCACCAACACGGAGCGGAGGCCGGAGAGCCTGGCTCCCGCGATGTCCGAATCGAGGTTGTCGCCGACCATCAGGGTGGTGGCCGCGGCGAAGCCGAACCGCTCGAGCGCCGCCTCGAAGAAGAACGGCGCCGGCTTGCCGGCTGCCTGCGCCTCGACGCCAGAGGCGGTGCTCAGGGCGGCGGCGATGGCTCCGTTGCCGGGCAGGAAGCGCCCGTCCTCCACCGGCACGCGCGCGTCCAAGTTCAGCGCCAGCAGCGCTCCGCCGCGGTTGAGCACGTGCAAGGCGTCGGAGATGCGGCGGTAGTCGAGCTCGGGGTCTCGCGCCAGGACCACCAGCGCGGCGGCCTCGGGGTCCTCGGTCACCTCGGCGCTCCTCGCCACAGCGTTCTTGACGTAGTCGCTGCCGATGACGAACGCGGCCGGCCGGCCCTGCAGCAGCGGGTGCTCGCCCAGCACGTCGATGGGGCTGAGGACGTCGGCGCGCGTGGCCGGGATCCCCAGGCGCGTGAGCTTGCCGGCCAGGAACTCGGAGTCGTGCGTCGAGGTGTTCGTCAGGAAACCGACGCCCAGACCCCGCGCGCGCAGGCCGGCCATCAGCTCGGCCGCGCCGGGCGCGAGCTGCGCGCCGAACCAGACGCAGCCGTCGAGATCGAAGAGCAGCGAGCGGACGTCCGCGAGCGGCGCGACGGCAGTTCTCATCGGATGGCGCCTCTCACCTTGGCCGAGACCCACTCCGAGATCACCACCAGCGCCAAGATCAACAGGAAGATCACCGTCGCCTGCGGCCACTGCAGCGAGTCTATGCTGGCGTCGAGCTGCAGGCCGATGCCTCCGGCGCCCACGAGCCCGACCACCGTCGACTCGCGGATGTTGATGTCCCAGCGGTAGACGCTGATGCCGGCGAACGCGGGCGCCACCTGCGGCACGATGCCGTAGGAGACGACCTGGCTGCCCGTTGCGCCGGTGCTGGTCAGCGCCTCGATCGGCTTGAGGTCGATCTCCTCGATCGCCTCGAACAGCAGCTTGGCGCAGAAGCCGATGGAGCGCAGCGCGATGGCGAGGATTCCGGCCAGCAGGCCGGGGCCGAGGATGGACACCAGCAGCAGAGCCCAGATCAGCGCGCTGACCGAGCGCGAGGTGACGATCAGGATGAGCGCGAGCTGCCGCACGACCGGGTGCGGCGTGGTGTTGCGGGCGGCCATGAACGCGACGGGCACGGCGACGATCAGCGCCAGCAGCGTCCCCAGCGTGGCGATGTTGATCGTGTCCCACAGCGGTTTCCACAGCCGGCTCAGGTAGGGCCAGGCCGGCGGGAACATCCTGTCGATCAGGTCGGCCGCCTGCGCGGGCGCGTCCCACACGAAGAACCACAGCGTCTGGCCGGCGATGAAGCGGAACGAGATCGCGAGGACCACCAGCCCGACGAGCCAGCCGAGGTAGTTGAGAAGCGTCTGGCGGGCGTTGCGCTGGCGCCAGACCTTCTCGCCGGTCGCCTTGGTCGTCACCGGCACGGTTCGCCCCCTGGCGCCCGGCCCATCTACTGCACCCGCTTGCGGATGACGCCCGAGGCGTACTCGGCGATGAATACCAGCCCGACGATGATGATTAGGATGGCGGCCGTAGTGTCGTACTCGTAGCGCGAGATCGAGGTGTTGAGGGCGCCGCCGATGCCGCCGGCGCCGACGATGCCGATGACCGAGGACTCGCGGAAGTTGATGTCGAGGCGGTAGACGCTCAAGCCCACGAACCTCGGCGCCACCTGCGGCACGACGCCGTAGGCCATCGTCTGCAGCCAGCCGCCTCCGGTGGAGCGCACCGCCTCCAGCGGCCTGGGGTCGATGTCCTCGATGTCCTCGGCCAGCAGCTTGCCGAGGAAGCCGATGGTGGCGAACGCGAGGGTCAGGGCGCCGGCCAGCGGGCCGAAGCCGACCATCACGACGAAGAAGATAGCTATCACGATCTCTTGGAAGCTGCGAGACACCGCGATGACGCCGCGGCAGAACAGATAGACGGGGGTGGGCGCGAGGTTGCGGGCGGCCCCGAAGGCGAACGGCACGCTGAGGATGACGCCGAGCACGGTGGCCACGACGGTCATCGTCAGGCTCTCGAGGATGCCGATCTGGATCGCGTTCCAACGGGAGCCGAAGTCGGGCTGCAGGAAGCCGGCGAACAGGACGCGCACGCGGGCCGCGCCGCGCGCGACCCTGGCCCAGTCGACGCCGAGCGAGCTGAGCGCGGCGTAGAGGTAGAGGGCCGCGAGCACGACCGAGCCGTAACGCAGGTAAGGGTTGGCGATGGCCGGGCGTCTACGCCACGGCTTGCCGCGCAGCGCCGCGGCGCTCATGCCGGGTCCTCCGCCGCCGCGTCGTCCTCGGTCGCCCCCGCGTCCGGACCGGTCTGCGTCCAGTCCTCCTCGCCGTAGATCTCGGTGAGCTTGTTGGCGTCGAGCTGGCTGGGAGGGCCGTCGAAGACGATCTCGCCCGCCCGCAGGCCGACGATGCGCGGCACGAACATCTGCGCCAGCGCCACGTCGTGGATGTTGATGATCACGGCGAGGTGATGCTCCTCGGCCAGCTCGAGCAGCAGCCGCATCACCTGGCGCGAGGTCTTGGGGTCGAGGCTGGCCGTAGGCTCATCGACCAGCAGGAGCTTGGGGCCCTGCAGCAGGGCGCGGGCGATGCCGACGCGCTGGCGTTGGCCGCCCGAGAGCTGGTCGGCGCGCTTGTCGAGGTGCTCCAAGATGCCGACGCGCTCGAGCAGGTCGAACGCCCGGTCGACGGTCGGCTGCGGGAAGCGCCGGAACCAGGAGCGCCAGAAGCCGACGTAGCCGAGTTGGCCGGAGAGCACGTTCTCCATCACCGTCAGCCTGTCGACGAGCGCGTACTCCTGGAAGATCATGCCGATGTCGCGCCGGGCGCGGCGCAGCGCGCGGGTGCCGAGGCCGGTGAGCTCCGCGCCGCCCAGGGCGATGCTGCCTTCCGTCGGCTCCACCAGCCGGTTGATGCAGCGGATCAGGGTGCTCTTGCCCGCGCCCGACGGCCCGATCAGAGCCATCACCGCGCCCTGGGCGAGGCTCAGGTCGACCCCGCGCAGCGCGACCTCGCCCCTGCCGTAACGTTTGACCAGCCCACGGACCTCGAGGATCCTCGACACCTCCTAGCTTCAGTGTCGGCTGCGTGGCGGTGAGTCGCACCACCACGCAGCCGATGGGAACGGTTGATTCGCGCGCCTCGTTCTTCAGGTCACGCGCCCGGCGGAACGCTTCGCGCTACTCGATCGCCGAGGAGGCCGCCGCGATCTGGCGCAGCACCTCCCAGTCGCGCTGGTAGTCGATCTCGAGGAACTGGTCGGAGTCGGCGAACTCGGCCTTGACCGTGGTGCCTTCCCAGTCGAAGGTCAGGAATGCCTCGCGGACCTTGGCGGCGAGCTCGGGTTCGAGGTCGTAGACGTAGCCGTAGGCGGTCGACGGGAAGGTCTGCGAGGTGTAGATGATCTCGACGTCCGCGTCGGCCAGCACGCCGCGGGCGATCATCCGGTCCATGACCGACGAGGCGATGGCGGCGGCCTCGTAGTCGCCGTTGACCACGCCGAGGATGCTGTTGTCGTGCGAGCCGGAGAAAGCCGTCTGGTAGTCGACGTTCGGGCGCATCTCGAGCTCGGCGTAGAGCAGGGCGGCGGGCGCCGAGTAGCCGCTGTTCGAGGTGGGGGAGACGAAGGCGAGCTGGCGGCCGCGCAGGTCCTCCAGCGAGCGGATGTCGGAGCCGGGCTGGACGATGATCTCCATCTCGTAGCCGAAGGTGCCGTCGGCCGCCGCCATCACCGCCACGGGGTGGAAGCCGCCGAGGTTCACGCCCTCTTCGACCGCGCCGGCCGCGAAGCCGGCGACGTGCAGGCGTCCGGCGCGCATCGCCTCGACCTGCGCGGCGTAGGACTGCACCGGGAAGTACTGGACCGGACGGCCGACGAGCGCCGAGAGGTGCTCGATGAAGTCCGCGAACGCCTCCTGGTAGACCGCCGGGTCCTCCGTCGGGGCGTAGGTGAACACGAGGGTGCTCGGATCGCGGAACTGCGACGGGTTGGTGGGCGGGTCGGCGAGGAGGTCGCCGTCGGCGTCGCAGAAGCGCGCGTCGAGAGCGCCGCGCTCGCAAGACTGCGCGCTGGCAGCCTGGAACAGCAGGGCTAGCAGCAGCGCGAGGATGGTCGCGGTGAGGCGTCGGGACGTGGCTGATGTCTTGGACATGCTCTCTCCTCCTGTCTTGCTGGTGGTGCCGGACTTGCCCGCTGGGTGGAACCTCAGGGTCATGAGTGTCATGCCTCCTCGCGGTTGAGCCTGAGCGAATAGGGCAGGGTGCGCGGTCGACGCGGGCGGCTTCGCGGTCATGCCTCCTCGCGGTTGAGCCTGAGGGAGAGGTAGTAGCGGTCGCCGCGGTAGTGCGTGCGCGTCAGGCCGAGGCGGCGGCCGTCGGCGAGGTAGGTGACGCGCGTGACCATCAGGAGCGGCTCGCCGGCGCCAAGGTCGAGCATGGCCGCCATGTTCGGGTCGGCGGCGACGGCTTCGATCTTCTGGTCGACGCTGGCCACGGCGTAGCCGAGCGCCTCGGCGGCGCCCTCGTAGAACGAGGCCGTCCAGTCGATGTCGTGAAGCTGGGTGGCGAACGGGGTGAGCAGCAGCACCTGGTTGTGGCCGAGCGGCTCCCCGGCCGCGAAGCGCAGGCGGCGGACGCACAGCGCCGGCGCACCGGGCTCGGTGGCGAGCAGGACCGCGTCTTCCTCGTCGAGGGCGATGTGATGCCGGTCGAGCACCTGCGTCGACGGCTCGAGGCCGTGAGCGAGGGCGTCCTCGCGGAAACCGAGCAGGCGGCTGGCGACGCGCTCGGTCTTGGTGCGCGCCACGAACGTGCCGACGCCCTGGCGGCGGTCGAGGATGCCGGCCGACGAGAGCCGCTCCAGTGCCTGGCGCACGGTCATCCGCGCCACGCCGTAGCGCTCGGAGAGCTCGTGCTCGGTCGGCAGCCGGCTGCCCAGGGTCAACCTGCCCTCGGCGATCTCACGCCTGAGGTCCGCCTCGATCCGTGCGTACAACGGTCCGACTGGCCTGGTCACAGCGACTCCCTGCCGAAGCGGCGCGCCGCCGCCTCAAAGAACCTCCGCTTTGGTTGTCTAGACGAATATACAATGTCACGCCACCAGGATGTGCAAGGCGTAGACTGCCTGACCATCGGCCATGTTTCCTCCACTGCCATCGTTGCCACGCGTTCTTGAGATGAGGCCAAGCGCATGTTCCTGATGATGCTCGGCGGCCTCGCCCTGTTCCTGACGGGCGTCAGCCGGATCTCGACGGGGCTTCAGGAGATGCTCGGGCCGGCGTCGCGGCGCTGGATGGCGGCGGCCACGGACTCGCCGATCAAGGCGCTGTTGACAGGCACGGCGGTAGCGGGGCTGACCCAGAGCGGCACCGCCACCGCGGTCACGGCCCTCTCGCTCGTCGCCGCCGGCCTGGTGCCGGCCGGCGCGGCGCTGGCGATGTCGTTGGGCGGCAAGCTGGGTGCGACCGTCGCGATCCAGTTGGCGGCCTTCAAGCTCGGTCAGCACGCCCTGGCTCTGATCGGCATCGGCTTCCTGGCCTCCCTGTGGGGCAAGACGCGCTCGGCGGGCTCGCTGGTCATGGGCGCGGGCCTGCTCTTCCTCGGCCTCGAGCTGACGGTGCAGGCCGTCGGCGCGCTGCAGGAGAGCGAGGTCTTCCGCCTGCTCCTGAACGGCGCCGAGAACCAGCCGCTCGCCGTGCTCCTGCTCGGCTTCGCGCTGGGAGCCGCGCTGAGCAGCTCGAACGCCGCCGCGATAGTGGCGCTCGGGCTCTACCTGCCGGGGGCCATCTCGCTGCCGACCGCCATCGTGCTCGTCGCCGGCGGGAACGTCGGCAGCGGCATCCTCAACCAGATCGTGGCTCGCGGGCTCGGCGTCGCAGCGCGTCGCGTCGCGCTGGTGCACATCATGGTGGACGGCGCCGGCGCGCTGGCACTGCTTCTCGGCGTCACCTGGTTCGCGGGCCTCGTCGAGGCGATCGGAGGCGACGGGGCGCGGCAGGTAGCCAACGCCCACACGCTCTTCAACGTCTTCGTGGCGTTCGCCGGGACGCTGTTGGCGGCGCCGCTCAGCGCGCTCGGCTCGCGGATCGTACCCAACGTCGCCGACGACGCCGCTCCCAAGTACCTGCGGCCCGACGCGACCTCGGACCCCGACCTCGCCCTGGCGCTCGCGCTGCGCGAGACCGTCAGGGTCAGCGACCAGGTGGCCGTGATGATGGAGGTCTCCGTCGGGTTCCTGGAGAGCGGGCGTTGGGAGAGCGAGGCGCTGGAGAAGCGCGAGGAGAAGGTCGACAAGCTCACCAGCGAGATCGTCAACTACTTGGCGAGGGTCAGGCGCAAGGCGGGCGGCGCGGGCGAGGACGAGGAGTCCGAGAGGCTGATGCTCGCGGTCATCGAGCTCGAGCACATGGGCGACCAGATCAAGCGCCTGCAGCGGCGCGAGGAGCGGCTCAAGGCCTCGGGCGTGCAGTTCAGCTCCGAGGGCCGCGGCGAGCTGACCCAGACGGGCAGGATGGTCCTGAGCCGCATGCAGCTCGCCTTCACCGCGCTGGCCACCGGCGACAGGGCGATGGCCCAGCAGGTGCTCGACGAGCGGCCCAACCTCGAGAAGCACGTCGCACGCATGCGCGTCGCGCACCTCGGCAGGCTCGAGGCGCAGCTCCCCGAGTCGCGCGCCTCGAGCTCGCACCACCTGGAGCTGCTCACGCTGCTGAGGCACATCGACGCCAGCGTCTCGCGCCTGGCGGCCTGGGCGCTGGACATCTACCCGGTCAAGGCCGGTTGAAGCGTCAGAACCCGGCGGCCTGGCCGTCCTTGCGGCTGTCGCTGCCGGCGAGGTAGGCGCCGTTCGCGAGCCTGACGATGAGCTGGGAGCCTCCGAACGACTGGTTGCCGGCTTCGGCGACCTCGACGTCGTGCCCCAGTTCGGCGAGGCTCTCGGCGACGGTACCTGCGAAGCCCGGCTCGAGCCGCAGGCTCAGCCCTCCCATGACCTGCCACCGAGGAGCGTCGCTGGCGGCCTGAGGGTTCTGGCCGTGCAGCAGCATCCGCACCGCCATCTGGACATGACCCTGCGCCTGCATCGGACCGCCCATCACGCCGAAGCTCGCCAGCGGCTGGCCGCCCTGCATCAGGAAGCCAGGGATGATCGTGTGGAAAGGCCGCTTGCCCGGGGCGTAGCGGTTCGGGTGGCCCTCGCCGAGCACGAAGCCGGCGCCGCGGTTCTGGAGGCTGATGCCGGTGCCCGGCACGACGACGCCCGAGCCGAAGCCCATGTAGTTCGACTGGATGAACGACACCATCATGCCGCCGGCGTCGGCGGCGCTGAGGTAGACCGTGCCGCCGGGGCGCGGCTGCCCGTGACCGAAGTCCGTGGCCCGCCCGGTATCGATCAGCGCGGCGCGTGACGACAGGTAGTCGTCGGAGAGCAGGTCGGCGGGGTCGATCTCGGCGTCGCGCGGGTCGCCGACGTAGCGGTGCGCGTCGGCGAGAGCGAGCTTCATCGCCTCGACTTGCAGGTGCACCCAGGCGGCGGTATCCGGTTCGAGCTGGGCGAGGGCCGTGTGGCGCAAGATCCCTAGCGCGATCAGCGCTGCTATGCCCTGGCCGTTCGGCGGGATCTCGTGTAGGTCGGCGCTGGCGAGCTGCGTCCTGAGCGTTCCGACCCATTCAGCAGCGTGAGCTCCCAGATCGTCCTCCGACAGCGCGGCTCCGCTGGCGCGCGCGTGCGCCGCCATCTTCCCAGCCAGCCGCCCGCGGTAGAACGACTCGCCCCCGGTCTCGGCGATGTCTCGCAGCGTCGCAGCCTGGTCCGCGAAGCTCCAGATCTCGCCCGGATGAGGCGCCCGGCCCGCCGGCAGGAACGCGCCGACGAAGTCGGGCATGCCTCCCAGGGACCTCTCGGAAGCCGCCCACACCCTCGCCGTGATCGGCGAGACGGGGAAGCCGCCCTCCGCGTAGGCGACGGCGGGTTCGAAGAGGTCCTCGAACGGCAGCGCTCCGAACCGTCGCGAGAGCTCGACCCAGGCCGAGACCGCGCCGGGAACGGTGATGGAGGGCCAGCCGCGCTGCGGAACCGAGCCGCTCGCGGCGAACTGCTCGAAGCTCTGAGCCGCCGGCGCGCGACCGGAGGCGTTCAGCCCATGCAGCGCGTGGCCGTCCCACAGGATCGCGAACGCGTCCGACCCGATGCCGTTGCTCGTGGGCTCGACGACCGTCAGCGCGATCGCGGCGGCGAGGGCGGCGTCGACCGCGTTGCCTCCGCGCTGCAGCATGCTCAGGCCGGCCTGCGCGGCCAGCGGCTGCGAGGTGGCGACGACGTTGTGCGCCAGGACGGGCTGACGCGACGAGGGATAGGGCAGGCGGTAGTCGGGACGATAGGTCACTGCTGCTCCTGTGCCGGCTAGCGCGTCTGGATCGTGAAGCCGACGTTGATGTGGACGGTGGGGATCCAGGTCGTGACGGTCCCGTTGGCGATCGTGTTGGTGGTGGCAGCTCCGCTGAGCTTCGACTCGAGGCTGAACGCGTACCAGGGCGTGATGAAGTAGCGCAGCTGCACGGCGGCCTGGACGCCCCAGCCCGCCAGGAAGTACGCGACGTCGGTGCCGTCGTCCCTGGTGTTGTGACGCTGGCCGCGTATCACGCTCGTAGGTGCCGTGATGACCGGCCCCACCCCGGCCCGCAGCACCGTGTGCAGCCGGCCCGCCGGCATGTCTTCGGCTCCCAGCAGCGCGTAGCGCGTCGTGACGTTGGCGAGGAGATAGTTGTGACCGTCGCTGAGCTCGAAGTGGTTGACGACGCCGCCCCCGCCCGTGCCCGACACGAAGTACGCCTTGTCGTGCACGAACTCGACCTCGAAGCCTTGGTCCCAGGTCCCCACGACGGCTGTCTGCGGGTAGTAGCCGACGCGCAGGCCGTAGTAGTTCTCCGTCAGGCCCAGCACGCTGGTCAGGTCACTGAATGGGCGCGTCTCGTACCGCACGTCGGTCACCAGCACGTCGGGATGGCCCGTCTGGCGGATGTACATCGTCGACGGCACCGGCTTCAGGCCGTTGCCGGTGTGCACCTCGATGGTCCAGTTGCCGGCCGACGCGAGCGGCGCGGCTTGCCAGCAGACGAACGCTGAGACCAGAGCTAAGAGGCGTCGCATGTCCTCCAGATGCGGCCGGCTGCCGGCGAAGGGGCGGCGAGCGCGCTCGGAACGTCGTTCCTCCGATAGTAGCAGGCTCGCAGCGCGCACCGCCCCCGCTTCCCCTCGCTCAGGACTCGCCGGCGGCGCGTACCAGCCCGGGGAGATAGCGGCTGAGGACCGTGTAGGAGAGGGCGGCGGCGGGCAGGAGGAAGGCGAAGCCGCCGAGCATGGCCGGCACCAGGCCCACCAGCTCCTGCACCGCGCCGAAGCCGATGTAGACGACGCCGGCCACGCCCCAGGTGAAGCCCATCAGCATCCCGGAGGCGGAGGCGACGTTGTGAGGCGCGAGGTCCTGCGCCGTCATCACCAGCAGCGGGATGCTGGCGTTGCTGAGCAGGCCGCCGAGCGCGACGACGAGGTAGTAGGCGGGCGAGCCGACCGGGAGCATCACCAGCGCGACCAGCGCCGGAACGGCCAGCAGCATCGTGCCGACGATCAGCCTGCGGCGCCCGAGCCGCTGCTCGAGCGTCCCGGCCAGTATCCCGCCGGATGCCGACGCGAAGCTGTAGAGCGACAGCGTCCAACCGATCACCTGGGCGTCGGGCGGGAAGCCCCTGACGTTGGCCAGGTAGAGAGGGACGGCGTTGGTGAAGGTGATGAACGACATCGCGCGCATGATGCTGGCGCCGGCCAGCAGGCCGACCGGTCCGCGGATGAGCTGCGGATCGAAGACCTTGTGACCGGGAGGGCGCTCGGGCACGGGGTAGGCAGGAGCCAGCACGAACACCAGCGTCGCCATCAGCACGCCCACCAGCGACAGGAGCGGAACGTACTCGGTGCCGGCCGAGCGCACGACCGCGAGCAGCACCACCGGCATGATGGCCGTGCCGATGGAGCCGCCGGCCGCGAAGAGGCTCATGCTCAGCCCCACGCGCGCGCCGGTCGTGCGAGCGATAGCGGCCGCGGCCGGATGGAAGATCGCCGAGCCTATGCCGCCCAAGGCGAGGATGAAGAACAGCGACCCTACGCTCGGCGCGACGGACACGAAGCCCATCAGCACCGATCCGACGCCGAGCCCCAGGGCGGCCGAGCGGCGCCTGCCCCAGCGGTCGACGAACAGGCCGAAGAACGGCTGGAGCACGTTCGACGAGGTGGAGATGACGGCGACGGCGACGGCCAGGACCGCCTCGCCGAGCGAGAAGCGCGTCTGAAGCGTCGGCAGGAACACGGGCAGCACGTTGGTGAACGCGTCGTTGACCGTGTGCGCGACGGTGATCAGGATCGAGAGGCGCAGGCCACTCAGCGCAGCGCTTCTCCAGGTACCGGCGATCACCAGCAGACGTTATCAGTTGTCCCGCGCCGCGGCAGCTAGATCGGCTCGCCCACGATGCGGTGGCCAGCCGGCGCGGGACAGGTAGCATTCGGCGAGGTTCAACGTGAGTCGAAAGCGAGACGCGAACACCAACGGCCAACGGCAGCCACTCGTGCGCCGCTACGGCGTGGCGGCCGCGCTGGCCGCGATCGGTGCCGTGCTCCTGTGGCGGGCGTTCCAAGGCGGCGGACCGCTCTTCTACTTCCTGTCGGCCGTGTTCCTCGGCATGGCCTACGCGGCCGCCACGGGCGCCAACAAGCGGTGAGCGCGGTCGCAGGGAGCCTGCGCGTGTCCGTGCCTCCGACGCGGCATGCGCTAGGCGCGCACTCGCTGAGCCTGGGGGCGAGCGGCGTATCGGCGCAGACCGGCGGCGTCACCATCTGGCGCACCGTGCCGGGCGAGGCCTTCGTGCGGGCGTACCGCGGCTGGCTCAAGACCAGCGGCACCGCGGGCCACCTCTACCTGAGCGAGAGGATCTCGGAGCGCTTCACACAGCAGTCGGTCACCGGCGCCGAGTCCACCGCGGACGCCCTGGTCCTGACCGGCGAGCTCAGCTCCAGGAGCGGCGGTCGAGTGGGTTACGAGCTGCGCTTCACCGCGGTCGACGACCAACGACTCGGCATCGAGCTGAGGCTCACGGCCGCCGGCGCCCGGGCGGCCTCCGAAGCCGCGACGCAGCATGAGCCCGCGGGAGCCACCACGACGGTCCCGGCTGCCGCCACCGCGGCCGAGGTGGGCTTGTGGACGGAGCTGGCCTGGCAGCGCGAGCTTGGCGCCAAGCAGTTCGGCCTCGGCGTCCAGTTCAGCCGCCTCGACATGGCGGGGCGCCGCGTGCCCGTCCTCACGGCGGAGCAGGGCGTGGGCCGCGGCGCGCAGCCGATAACGTTCCTCGCCAACCTCAAAGGCGGCGCCGGCGGGCGGTGGTGGAGCACCTACGCGCCGGCCCCGGTCGTGCTCGGCACCGACCTCAGAGGCCTCTACCTGACGGACACCCACCCGTGCCAGTTCGACTTCCGCGCCCCGGGACGCTCGAGCGTCAGGCTCTACGCGCCGGCGCTGAGCGCGCGAGCCTTCGCGGCGCCTTCGCCCTCCGCCCTGCTGGAGGTGTACACGCGCTTCAGTGGGCGCATGGAGCCGCTGCCCGACTGGGTCCACGGCGGGGCGATCGTCGGGCTGCAGGGCGGCCCTGAGAAGGCCGAGCGCATCGTCGCCGATCTCCAGCGCCACGGTGCGCCCGTGGCGGCCGTGTGGTTGCAGGACTGGGTCGGCAACCGCAAGGTCGGCTTCGGCCAGCGGCTCTGGTGGGACTGGCAGCTCGACAGGCAGCGCTACCCCGACTGGGACGCGATGAGGGAGAGGCTGGCGCGCGCCGGCGTGGTCCCGATGATCTACGTCAACCCGTTCCTCGCCGACATGACCGACCGGCCGGGCGACAGGCCTGCCCTCTACGACGTCGCGGAGGCGGCCGGCTACTTCGTCAAGCGCGCGGACGGCAGCACCTACGCCACCGACCAGGGCGACTTCAAGGCCGGCCTGATGGACCTGTCCAACCCCGAGGCCCGCGAGTGGTACCTGGAGACCTTGACGAGCAAGATCGGCGAGACGGGAGCCCTCGGCTGGATGGCGGACTTCGGCGAGGGCCTGCCGCTCGACGCCGTACTGGCAGGGGGCACCGCGCTCGAGTGGCACAACCACTACCCCCAGGCCTGGGCGGAGCTCAACGCCGAGCTGAGGCAGCGCCTGGCGGCCGCCAGCGGCCTGCGCCCGTCTGACTACGTCACCTTCTTCCGCTCCGGCTACTCGCGCAGCCCTGCCCACGCGCGGCTGTTCTGGCTCGGGGACCAGACCGTCACCTGGGACCGGCACGACGGCCTGGCGAGCGCCCTCACGGGGCTGCTGTCCAGCGGCTTCTCGGGCTTCGCGCTGCAGCACAGCGACGTCGGTGGCTACACCTCGACGGTGCCGCCGCTGCCGAAGCTGGTGCGTGACCGCGAGCTTCTGGCCCGCTGGGGCGAGCTGATGGCGTTCTCGCCGGTGCTGCGGACCCACGAAGGCAACCGGCCCAGCCTCAACGTCCAGGTCTACGACGACGAGACCACGCTCGCCGACTACGCCAGGGCCGCCAAGCTCCACGCCGCCTGGCGGCCGCTGCGCGCGCGCCTCATGGCCGAGGCGGCGGCCAGCGGCCTGCCCGTGGTGCGGCACGCCTGGCTCGCGTACCCCGACGACCCGCGCAGCACCGCGATCGACAGGCAGTTCTTCCTCGGCCCCGACCTGCTCGTCGCGCCGGTGCTCCAGCGCGGAGCTGCCAGCGTCAGCGCTTACCTCCCCAAGGGCAGCGGCAGCTGGCTGCACGTGCTCAGCGGGGATCTCCACGACGCCTCGGACGGCCGCTGGGTCACCGTCCCGGCCCCGCTGGGCCAACCCGGCCTGCTTGTCCGCACGGGCGCCGAGGCGGCCGCGGACGGTCCAGCCGCAGCCCGCGCCGGCGGCAGCGGCGGCAGCGACGACGGCGGAAGCGACTGGCGCGCCCGCCTGACAGACGCAGTCCGAGCGGCGACCTGAGCGCGGCGTGAGCGTCTGGTAACTGCCCGGTGATTGTCGCGTTAAGCCGGTCTCACGCTGCGCGGAAGGCTTCTCACCTGGGCGCGCCTAGTGTTGGGTCCAAGGGAGGACCTCATGGACATCAACATGGGAACCGACATGCGCGGCAGCACCCTAGCTCTCTCGACAGGCTCACGCGACGTAGCATCGGGTCGCAGGCGCGCCACGCGGTTGCTGGCCCTGCTCCTGCTCCCGCTCCTCTTGGCGGCCTGCGGACGCAACGACGGCATCAGCCGCGCCGATGCCGACACGATCCTGACGCAGATCCAGGAGGTCGGCACGCGCCTCGACGCGGTCGAGCAGCGCCTGCTGCAGCTCGGCCAGGGCGCCGACCCGCAGCCCGCTCAGCTGATCTCCGAGGTGCGTCAGGTAGGCGCCGACGTGGGCGAGGCGCGGGCGATGCTCAACGACGTGGGCGACCAGATCGCTCAGGCGACCACCGAGCCGGCGATCGAAGACCCGCTGAACGACCCGTTCAACGATCCGCTGGACGACCCGTTCGGCAGCCCTTCCGACGAACCGTTCGACGATTCGCTCGACTCCCCGCTCGACACGCCGAGCACGCCCGACTCGCTCGAGCCGGGCCCCTCGAACCTCGACGGTCTCTGACCAGAGCTCTCGACGGACGCGCGTGAACGCTCTCGTTAGCTAGCACGCGTCCAGCCCGCTGCTGACCGCGAAGCCAACACCGCGGCCAGCGGCGGGCTCTCGTTCTCGCACGTAGGCGTCCTCGAACTAGCGTGTTCGTAGCCGCGCTCGTCGCGACCGGCGCACCATGCGTGGCTATACTCAGCCAACCGATGGATGAACCTCCCTCAGCTCGGCCCGTGACGGAGCGCACGTGACCGATTGGTTGTTGTTGGGCCTCGGCATGCTGCTGATCGTCGGCACCGGGCTGTTCGTCGCCTCCGAGTTCGCGCTGGTCAACCTCGACCGCTCCGACCTCGAGGCTAGGCAGGCGCGCGGCGAACGCGGCCTCGGGCCTCCGATAGCCGCGCTCAAGCGGACCTCGACGCACCTCTCCAGCGCCCAGCTCGGCATCACTCTCACGACCCTGCTCACCGGCTACACGATGGAGCCCGCTCTGTCGCGCCTGCTCGCCCCGGTCTTCGCTCAGATAGGTCTGCGAGCCGACCTCGCGCGACCGCTCGCGACCGTCATCGGCATCTCCGTCGCGACCCTGCTGTCGATGATCATCGGCGAACTGATACCCAAGAACCTCGCCATCGCCCTGCCGCGGCTCACCGCGCGGCTCGTGAGCCCGTTCCAGATCGCGTTCACGACGATCTTCCTGCCCGTCGTGCGCCTGCTGAACGGCTTCAGCAACGCGGTGGTGCGCTCGCTGGGGATCGAGCCGAAGGAGGAGCTGTCCTCGGCCCGCACCGTCGACGAGCTCTCCAGCCTGGTGCAGCACTCCGCCAAGGGCGGCAGCCTCGACCAGCAGGCCGCCACGCTGCTGACCAAGACCCTCGAGTTCGCCGACTACACCGCCAGCGACGCGATGACCCCGCGCACCCGCATGGACCTGCTCGGCGCGGGCGCCACCGCCAAGGACGTCGTGGCGCTCGCTCGGGCTACCGGTCACTCGCGCTTCCCGCTGGCCGGGGACGGCGTCGACGACATCGTCGGCGTGGTCCACGTCAAGCGGGCGCTGGCCGTGCCGCACGAGCGGCGCGAGGAGGTCGCGGCGCTCGACCTCGCACAGAGCCCGCAGCTCGTCCCCGGCACTCTGCCGCTCGACGAGTTGCTCGGCCTGCTGCGCAGCGGCGGCCAACAGATCGCGGTGGTGTTGGACGAGTACGGCGGCACGGCCGGGGTCGTGACGCTCGAGGACCTGGTCGAGGAGCTGGTCGGGGAGGTGGCTGACGAGCACGACCGCTTCGAACCCTCCGTCGTGAGGGCGCCCGACGGCTCCTGGACGTTGCCAGGGGTCCTGCGCCTCGACGAGGTCGAGGAGCGCGTCGGGTTGCAGGTCCCCGAGGACGAGAACTACGACACCATCGGCGGCTTCGTCATGGACGCGCTGGAGCGCGTGCCGCAGCCGGGCGACGAGGTCGAGGTGCCGGGAGGCGTGCTCTTCGTGACGCGCATGGACGGGCTGCGCGTCGACAGCCTGCGGTTCGAGCCGGTGCAGCCGCCCTCCGAGCCGTCGTCCGCGCCGCACCAGCCGCAGTCCTCAGAGGCGCAGTCCTCAGAGGCACAGGACCAGGGGGCCGCGGGCACCGAGGCTTGGCCCCAGGCCGCGAGCGCCGACCCCGCTGCCCAGGAGGACGCCGCGGGTGAGTGACTGGTGGGGCATCTTCTGGCTGTTCGTGCTGCTGGCCGCCAACGCCTTCTTCGTCGGCGCCGAGTTCGCGGTGCTGGCGGCCCGGCGCGCGCAGGTGGAGCCGCTGGCCGAGCGCGGCAACCTCGCGGCCAAGACCGCGCTGTGGGCGATGGAGCACGCCACGCTGATGCTCGCCTGCTGCCAGTTCGGCATCACCGTCTGCTCGCTGCTGATCCTCAACGTCTCCGAGCCGGCCATCCACCACCTGCTGATAGCCCCTCTCTCGGCGCTCGGCATGCCGGACGGCGCGATCAACGTGGCGTCGTTCGCCATCGCGCTGGCTCTGGTGTCGTTCCTGCACGTCACCTTCGGCGAGATGATCCCGAAGAACATCGCCTTCTCGCGCCCCCACAGCTCCGTGCTGCTGCTGGCGCCGCCGCTCGCGTTCGTCAGCCGCGTGGTGCGACCGCTGATCACGGCGCTCAACGGCATCGCCAACGCCGCCCTGCGGCTCGTCGGCATCGAGCCCAAGGACGAGGTCGCATCGACCTTCACGCTCGAGGAGGTTGCGACGATCGTCGAGACGTCGAAGCGCGAGGGGAAGCTCAGCGACGAGAGCGGGACCCTGGCCAACGCGTTCGAGTTCACCCGCAAGCGCGCCGGCGACCTCGCCCTGCCCCTCGAGCGCGTCGTGACGCTGCCGGTCTCGGTCACGCCGCGGCAGCTCGAGGCCGCAGTAGCAGAGAGAGGGCATTCGCGCTACCCGCTGCTGGACGAGAGCGGCGCGCTGGCCGGCTACCTGCACTTCAAGGACGTGATCGCTGCCGAAGGTCGCGCGCTCGACCGGCCGGTGGCTGCCTGGTCGGTCAGGCGGCTGATAGAGATCGCGAGCGCTGCGGAAGCCGAGGACGCGCTGGCGAGCATGCGCCGTCAAGGCAGCCACCTCGCGACCGTCGTCGACGAGGCCGGAGCCGTCCTGGGGGTGCTGTTCCTCGAGGACATCGTCGAGGAGCTGATCGGCGAGGTAGAGGACGCGGCCAGCCGGGTCTAGTGCCCGCATCGACTGGCGCCGGCCGGACGGGTAGTCTCTTGGGGTGAACGATGGCGGCGCGTCACTCGGTGCCTCGGAAGACCCTCAACGACAGAGCGCGGCCGCTGCGGCCGCGCCCGCCGCTCAACTGAGCGCACCGGCGTCTGCCGGCGCCGCTCCCGACGCCGCCGACCCGCGCGTCACCGATCCCCGGCGCCGCGCCGGCGCGGCCCGTCGCATCACGGGCTCGCTCTTCGTCAGCCAGAGCCTCGGATCGGCGGGGATCATCGCTTCCGCGACCGTGGCCGCGATCGTCGGCGAGCAGATGATGGGCCGCACCTCCTTGGCTGGGATCACCGCCGCCGTCTCTCAGGTCGGGGTGGCGCTGGGCTCGCTCTACTGGAGCCGGCGCTCGGACGTGGTCGGACGGCGGTCGGCGTTGACGCTCGCGCTGCTGGTCGGCGCCGCTGGAGCCGTGATGGCGTCGGCCGGCGTGGCTTA
>CAYYOK010000017.1:27560-38468 GCA_964473205.1 uncultured bacterium
TACGGCGTCGCGGCCGTCGTGCTGATCGGCCTCGCCCTCAGCGGTTCGGGCGCGGCGGCGCTTCAGCTCGGCCGCTTCGTGGCGGCCGAGGTGAACGTCAAGGCAGTCAGGGCGAGGGCGATCGCGATGGTCGTGCTCGGCGGCACGGCCGGCAGCGTGATCGGCCCGGTCCTGGTCGGACCGACCGGCAGGTGGGCGGTGAGCCGCGGCTTCGACGAGACGGCGGGGCCGTACCTCGTCACGGCGCTCGGCTTCCTGCTCGTAGCCGCGGTCTTCACGCTGATGCTGCGCCCCGAGCCGCTGCGCATCGCCGAGGCGATAGCGGCCGAGGACCACGGCAACAAGCTGCCGACCACCGCCGCGCCGCTGCGCGAGCTGCTGCGGCGTCCGGCCGTGCGCACCGCGATCTTCAGCGTCGTCACCGCGCACATGGTGATGGTCGGCCTGATGCAGATGACCTCCTTGCACATGCACCACAACCACCACCCGCTGACGGCGATCGGGCTCGTCTTCTCGGGCCACACGCTCGGGATGTTCGGCTTCTCCATCGTGACCGGCTGGCTGACAGACCGCTGGGGGCGCAGGCCGATGCTCGGCCTCGGCGCGGTGATCATCATCGTCTCGTGCCTCACGGCGCCGCTCTCGCCCGAGGTGTTCCCGATCGCCGCCGCGCTGTTCCTGCTCGGCCTCGGTTGGAACTTCTGCTACGTCGCGGGCTCGGCGCTGCTGTCCGACGCGCTCTCGCCCAACGAGCGCGGCAAAATACAGGGCTTCAACGACCTGCTCGTCGGCGGGGCCGCTGCCACGGCCGCCATGCTCGGCAGCTGGCTGCTCGGCTCCGTCGGCTACGCGGTGATGGGGCTGATGGGCGCCGCCCTCTGCCTGCCGCTGCTCTACGTGGTGGCGACGCTCGGCAAGAGCCTCAGCCCGGCTCGCTGAGCCGCTGGCCGCTAGCACCCGTCACCAGGCCGCCGCGGAAACCGCGGCTCAGCCGCGCGCGAGCGAGTCCAGCAGGTCGGCGCGCCCCTCGCCGATCTCGGAACGCGGCAGGCCGCCTCGGTCCAGGTCGATGTCTTCGAGAGACTCGAGCTGCCGGTAGAACGCCAGGCCGTGCCGCTCGACGCTCGCCGAGTCCTCTGGAGCGGCGTCGAGCCACTCGAACAGCGCGTTCTCGGCGGCCGCGAAGTCGCCGAGCGCGGCCTCGCAGCGGTGAAGGCGCTGCCAGTAGCTGGCGCCAAGGCGCTCCGGCGGCAGCGCGGCCGCGAGCCTGAGCGCGCGCTCGCGGATGTCCTCCTCGCCCAGGCCTGACGCGCCAGCCTCGAGCACCAGCACCAGCGCCCGCTCCTTGAGGTGCTCGACGCGCTCGGCGCGCTCGTCGAGGTCACCGCCCTCGGAACGCTCCGACTCCGCCGCGATGGCTTCGGCCTCGGCCTCGAGCAGGGCGCTGAGCAGGTAGGCGCGCTCGCCGTCGACGTAGCCCGCCGAGCTGATCACGCCGAGCAGATCGTCGATCCCGAGCAGGTCGACGAGAGCGGCGCTGGTGCCGAGGAAGGCGGGGTAGAGGTCCGCCACCTGCCGCTTGATCTCCTCGACCGCGCTCGGCTGCAGCCCGGCCGTGCGCTCGATGCCGGTCAGCTTGGCGAGAGCGGCGGCGAGCAGTCTGACGGCGCGCTCGATGAACTCGTCTCGCATGGGCATCGCTGGCGACCTCCAGTGGTTGGCGCTCAGGCACGATACGGCAGCCGCCCCCTGCCGACGCGTTCGTGGCAAGCTGAGTGCGTGAGTGACAGCAAGATACGCGCGACGGTCGGTCAGGCGCTCGTGCGCTACCTGGCCGCCCAGCACAGCGAGCGCGACGGCCGGCGCCGGCGTCTGATCGCAGGCGTCTGGGCGATCCTCGGGCACGGCAACGTGGCTGGTCTGGGTCAGGCGCTGGAGGAGCTGGGGGACGAGGTAGGCATGCGGACCTACCGGCCCCAGAACGAGCAGGCGATGGTCCACGCCGCCGCCGCCTACGCCAAGCACGTCGACAGGCTCGCGACCTTCGCCTGCACCGCCTCCGTCGGCCCCGGCAGCCTCAACATGGTCACCGGTGCGGCCACCGCCACCGTCAACCGCCTGCCCGTCCTCCTGCTGCCGAGCGACATCTTCGCCAACCGCCGCCCCGACCCGGTGCTGCAGCAGCTCGAGCATCCACTCGGCCACGACCTCAGCGTCAACGAGTCGTTCAGGGCCGTTTCGCGGTTCTACACGCGCATCGAGAGGCCGGAGCAGCTCCTGTCGGCGCTGCCGGAGGCCATGCGCGTCCTCACCGATCCGGCCGAGACCGGCGCCGTGACCATCTCACTGCCGGAGGACGTCCAGGCCGAGGCCTACGACTGGCCGGCGGAGCTCTTCGCGCCGCGCGTCTGGCGCGTTCGTCGCGCGCCGTCCGAGGGCGAGCTCATCGACGAGCTGGCGCGGCGACTGCTCGCCGCCGAGCGGCCTCTCATCGTCTCCGGCGGCGGCACGATCTACTCCGGCGCGCTCCCCGAGCTGGCGGCTCTCAGCGAGGCCCACGCGCTGCCCGTCGCCGAGACGCAGGCCGGCAAGGGATCCCTGCCCTGGGACCATCCGATGAGCGTCGGCCCCATCGGCTCGAACGGCGGCTCGGCGGCCAACCGGCTGGCGGCCGAGGCCGACCTGGTGCTCGCCGTCGGCACGCGCCTGAGCGACTTCACCACGGCCTCGATGACCGCCTTCCAGGACTCGGCGGTCTCGTTCGCGAGCATCAACGCCAACGCGTTCGACGCCGGCAAGCTCGGATCGCTCGCGCTGGTGGCCGACGCCAAGGTGGCATTGGGCGCGCTGCATGCCGCCCTCGACTCTCGGTCGGACCAGAGCGGGGGCCCTTTGCGCAGCGAGCGCAGGGCGCGTATCGCGGAGCTGAGGTCCGCCTGGGACGCCGATGTCGACTCGCTCCGGCTCGGCGGGCCGCCGGTAGGTGAAGGCTACATGGCCACCGGCGCCCCCTCGCAGGCCGAGGTCATCGGCGCGGTCAACGACGAGCTCGGCGCCAACGGGACGGTCGTCTGCGCCGCTGGCAGCATGCCTGGCGACCTCCTCAAGCTGTGGCGGGCCGAGGACGGCAAGTCCTACCACCTCGAGTACGGCTTCTCCTGCATGGGCTACGAGATCCCGGCGGGCCTCGGCATACGCCTGGCCGATCCGGAGCGCGACGTCGTGGTGATGATCGGCGACGGCAGCTACCTGATGCTCAACTCCGAGATCGTCACGGCGGTCGCGGAGGGACTGCGCCTCGTGATCGTCCTCGTCGACAACCGCGGCTACCAGTCGATCCACGGGCTGCAGAGGTCGCTGGGGACGCCCTCGTTCATCAACGAGCTACGCCACCGCGACCCTGTCAGCGGGCGGACCGACGGGCCGTACGTGGCTGTCGACTTCGCAGCGCACGCCGCCTCCATGGGCGCTCAGACCTGGAGCGTCGACACGCTCGAAGAACTCCGCGCGGCCTTGCCCGCGGCCCGCGCGGCCGAACGGGTGGCTGTCGTCGTGGTGCGGACCGACCCCGAGAGGCGCGTTCCCGGGTTCGGTTCGTGGTGGGACGTGCCGGTGGCGGAGGTCTCGGGTCAGGAAGGTGTGCGGCGCGCGCGCGCCGAGTACGAACGCCAGGCCTCGCGCCAGGTGGAGCTCAGGCACAAGGGCGCGGCTGCCGACGGCGCCGCCGAGGAAGAAGGAGGCTGACGGTGAGGGCCGACATCGGTTTCGCTGTCGTAGGAGCGGGGAGGATCGGTGCGCTGCACGCGCGTCATCTGCTCGGAGCCGTCGAGGGCGCGCGGCTCGTGACGGTCGTCGACCTCGACGAGTCGGCCGCCCGCCGCGCCAGCGGCGGCGTTGCCGGGGTCGCCTCCGACATCTCGGCCGCCCTGTCGGACCCGCGCGTCGATGCGGTCGTCATCGCCTCGCCGACGGACCGTCACGTCGAGCACCTTCAGGCTGCCGCCGCGGCCGGCAAGGCCGTGTTCTGCGAGAAGCCCGTCGCCAAGACGTTGGCCGACACGCGGCGCGCGCTCGCCGCCGTCGCGGCCTCTGGCGTCCCGTTCCAGATCGGCTTCCACCGCCGCTTCGACCCCGCTTACGCCGCCGTGGCGCGCGCCGTGGCCGCGGGCGAGCTCGGCGCCGTCGAGCTGTTCCGCAGCCAGTCGACCGACCCGGCTCCGCCTCCCGAGGAGTACGTCGCGGTGTCGGGCGGCTTCTACCGCGACAGCGTGGTCCACGACCTCGATGCCGCGCGCTTCATCGCCGGCGAGGTGAGGCACCTGACCGCCCTCGGCAGGGTGCTGGTCGACGAGCGCTTCGCGCGTCAGAGCGACGTCGATACCAGCGTCGTCACCCTCGAGTTCGAGTCGGGCGCCCTCGGCGTCGTCATGAACTCCAGGCGCACCGACTACGGCCACGACCTGCGCATCGAGGTGCACGGCAGCGTGGGCAAGCTGGTGGCCGAGGACGAGCGCGCCACCAAGGTGTGGCGCTACGACAAGGCGGGCGTCCACGCCGACTTCTACGGCCACTTCCTCACGCGCTTCAAGGAGGCGTACCGCCTCGAGCTCGAGGCGTTCGCCACCGCGCTGAGGAGCGGCACGGACCCCGCACCTGGCCCGCGCGATGCCGTCGAGTCCCTGCGCCTGGCGGAGGCCGCGCAGGCGAGCCTCGAGTCGGGAGCGCGCGTGACGGTGGCGGAGATCGGCGCCGGCGACGTCGCGACGGGAGCCGCACGATGAGCCGGGCCGCGCCGATCCGCGTCGCGAACGCCCCGTGCTCCTGGGGCACTATCGAGGGCTTCGGCGAGACGACGCCGTGGGACCGCATGCTCGACGAGCTGACCGGCGCAGGCTACGCCGGCACCGAGCTGGGCGACCTGGGCTACATGCCCACCGATCCGGTCAGGCTGCGCGCCGAGCTGGACCGGCGCGGGCTGGTGATGCTGGGCGGCTTCGAAGGCATCCCGCTGCGCCGGCCCAGCGTGGTCGGCGAGCGCCGTGAGCGCCTCCTGGCCGTGGCCGGGCACCTGGCTGCGCTGTCGGTGCCCGAGCGCGCCGGGCGCGCGCCGTACTTCATCTTGGCGGACGAGACGCGCGGCGACGCGCACAGGACGGCAGTCGCCGGCCGGGTGACGGCAAGCGACGCTCTGAGGCCCGAGGAGTTCGCCGTCTTCGCGCGCAACGCCTCCGAGGTCGCGCGGCTGGTGGCGGGTGAGACCGGCCTGAAGACCCTCTACCACCACCACTGCGCGGCCTTCGTCGAGACGCCGGACGAGATCGAGCGCTTCTTGGACGCCACCGAGCCCGGGCTCGTCGACCTGGTCTTCGACACGGGTCATTACACCTACGGGACCGGCTCGTCCGACGTGCCGGCCTCGGGAGGTGCGGCCGACGTGGAGCTGCGCGGAGCCAAGGGCGAGCAGGCCCTGGCCGGCCTCGAGCGCTTCTGGGGGCGCGTGCCCTACGTGCACCTCAAGGACTGCAGCCCACAGGTAGCGGCGCGAGCCCGGGCGGAGGGCTGGGACTACACGAAGGCGATCGGCGAGGGCGTGTTCTGCGAGCTGGGCGAGGGCAGCGTCGACCTCGCCGGCATCCTCGCCTTCCTGCGCGCGCGAGGCTACGACGACTGGCTGACCGTCGAGCAGGACGTCCTGCCCGGCATGGGCACGCCCCGCGAGAGCGCGGAGCGCAACCGCCAGACCCTGGCGGGCCTCGGCCTGTAGGCGGCCGGCTAAGGTGGTGAGGCAGTGAGAGAACGCATGGAGCACGTCGTGCCGCTGGTGCGCGGCGCGGGGCTGAGAGCGAAGGTCACGCCGCAGGACGCGGGCTGGAACCACCTGGGCTTCGAGGTCAGGTACCTGAGCGCCGGTCAGGCCTTCGAGGCCGCCGACCCGGAGCGCGAGACCTGCGTCGTGTTGCTGAGCGGCGACGCGGTCTTGGCGACCGGCGACCTCGAACGGCGGGTCGCCGGTCGCAGCGGCGTGTTCGCCGGGCTCCCTCACGCGCTGTACGCACCTCCCGGCAGCCGCTACGGCGTCCGGGCCGAGACGGCCCTGGAGTTCGCCATCGGCAGCGCGCCCGCCTCGGGCCGCTTCCCCGCGCGGCTGATAACGCCGGACGACGTCAAGGTCGAGATCCGCGGCGGCCACAACGTCACCAGGCAGATCAGCCACGTCATCGACCCGGGCGAGGCGGAGCGTCTGCTGTGCGTCGAGGTCTACACGCCGTCGGGCAACTGGTCGAGCTACCCGCCTCACCGCCACGACGAGGAGGTGCCGGGCGTCGAGGTCGATCTCGACGAGGTCTACCACTACCGCATCGATCCTCCGCAGGGCTGGGCGCTGCAGCGTCTGTACACCGACGACCGCAGCCTCGACGTCGTCGTCGTGGCGACCGACGGCGATACGGTGCTGGTCAGGCGCGGCTACCACCCCGTCGCGATGGCGCCCGGCTACGACGGCTACTACCTGAACTTCCTGGCGGGCGAGAACCCGTCCTGGATCGCCCGCGACGAGCCCGACCTGGCCTGGGTGCGCGGGCAGTGGGACGGCGGCCCCGGCCGGTTGCGCCTGCCGCTGGGAGGGCGCGATGGCTAATGCGGTCGAGTTCGACCTGCTCACGATGGGCCGCTCGTCCATCGACCTGTACTCGAACGACATCGGTGCCGCGTTCTCCGACATAACCGCCTTCGCTGCCTACGTCGGCGGCAGCCCGCTCAACATCGCGGTCGGCGCGCGCCGCCTCGGCCTGCGCACTGCGCTGCTCACCGCCGTGGGCGACGACAAGGTCGGCGAGTTCATCCTCGCCTTCCTGCGCCGCGAAGGCGTCGAGACGCGCTTCGTGCCCGTCAAGCCGGGCAGGCGCAGCAGCGCCGTGGTCCTCGGCATCGAGCCGCCCGACCGCTTCCCGCTGGTCTTCTACCGCGAGAACGCCGCCGACTTCGCTCTGACCATCGACGACGTGCTGGCCGCGCCCGTGGCCGCCTCCGCCGCCCTCGAGGTCTCCGGCACCGGGCTCGCCGTCGAGCCTTCGCGCAGCGCGACGTTCCGCGCAGCCGAGCTGGCGCGCGCCGCCGGCCGCACCGTCTACCTCGATCTCGACTTCCGCGCCGACCAGTGGCACGACCTGCGGGCGTTCGGGGTGATGGTGCGCGCGCTGCTGCCGCTCGTCGACGTGGTCATCGGCACCGAGGAGGAGTTCAGGGCCGCCGCGCTGCAGAGCGAGGCCGACGTCGAGATCGCGCATCAGCAGGTCTCGGCGCCGGTAGTGAGGGGCGACCTAGAGGCGAGCATGGCGCTGCTGCTGACGCGCTTCAGCCCTCAGGCGCTGGTGGTCAAGCGAGGCTCGGCGGGGGCGACGGTTCACCTCCCCGGTCAGGGGCCGATCGCGGCGCCCGGGTACCCCGTCGAGGTCATGAACGTCCTCGGCGCGGGCGACGCCTTCGCGGCCGGCTTCATCTACGGCCGCGCGCAAGGCCTCGACTGGCGCCGCGCCGCCCGCCTCGGCAACGCCTGCGGCGCGATCGTCGTCACGCGGCACGGCTGCGCCAACTTCATGGCGACCTTGGACGAGGCGCTGGCTCTCGCCGATGCTCACGGCGGGCTCGGCTGACGGATCTCGTCGCCGGCGCGTGATCCCTCTGACGGAGGCGCCCCTGCGCTTGCCGTCTACCGACGTCACATCCGCGCGACCCGAATCTCACCTAAGCGCGGCCTAATCTCCAGCCAGGAGGTGAGCATGGCACCCGACACGAAGCCCACTCCCGCCGAGGGCAGACCAGAGAGGCGGGACGACGTCGAGGACGACGGCAGCGCCGAGGCCGTGCTCGAACAGGCGGCGCTCGAGAGCTTCCCGGCCAGCGATCCCGCCGCCCCGGGCGTCCCGCGCAAGCGCAAGCGGCGCGAGGACGAAGCGGCGGCGGACGGCCGCGTGGACGAACAGGAAGCCCTCGACGAGGCTCTGGAGGACACCTTTCCCGCCAGCGACGCCGTGTCGCTGACGCTGCCGGGAGACGGCGAGCGCGAGGCCAGCCGGTCAGGCGGCTCGGACGAGGACTAGGGCGTCCGCGGTCGACGTCATCGGACGGAGCGGGAGAGCCGCACGCCGAGCTCGAGTCGAAGTCTCATGCTTGCCGAGCGTGAGCCGAAGTCTCATGCTCGCCTGCCACTTTTCATGAAGGCCGTCCCTATGGTGCCTGGTAGGGGAGGGTCATGTACCAGCACATCATGGTGCCGCTTGACGAGTCCGAGCTGGCCGAGGCGGCGTTGGCTTGCGCGACGGCCGTGGCGCGGCCGGGGCACACGCGGCTGACCCTGCTGAGGGTACTCGAGCCGCCACGGCCTGGGCCTATGGAGCAGCCGCCGGAGCCGGTCTCGTGGGAGCTGGCGACGATGCGCGCGGCGAGCTACCTCGGCTCGGTGGCGGCGAGGATCGAGGCGCCCGACCTCCCGATCGAATGCCTGGTGCTGGAAGGCGATCCGGCCCTGAGCATCGCCACCAGCGCCGCCGAGCGGGACGTCGACCTGGTGACGATGGCCACGCACGGGATGGGCGGTTTCTCGGGTCACGATCTCGGCAGCGTCGCGTCGCGCAGCGCTCTGAAGCTCAAGACGAACCTGCTGCTGGCCCGCTCGCACGCCTTCGCCAGGCCCGAAGAGCCTGGGCGGGCCGACGGGCCGGAGTTCAGGCGCGTGATGGTCCCGCTCGACGGCTCCGTCAGGGCGGAGGCGGCGCTGCCTCACGGGCTTCGCGCCGCCGAGTCGGCAGGCGCAGACCTCGACCTCGTCCACGTCGTCGAGGACCGGCGGGTCGCCCCCGGCCACGCCTCCTGGGCGGATGATCCCGGCGAAAGCCGTGCGCTGACGGAGGACTGCGAAGCCGCCGAGCGCGCCGCGCAGCGCTACCTGAGGCGGCTCAGCCGCGACCACGCCGGGCGCGTTGACTCGATCCAGACCCACGTGATCGTCGCGAACGACGTCAGCACCGCGCTCCACGACCACGTCGCCGCCTCAGGCGCCGACCTCGTGGTGATGAGCGCTCATGGACGCAGCGGCAGCGTCAGGTGGCGCTACGGCGGCCGCACGCTCAACATGATGCTCTACGGCACCACCGCCCTCCTGGTCGTGCAGGACCGCCCCGCGACCGAGATCAGACCCAGCCCGGCAGAGCTGAAGGCCAGGGAGCGTAAGGGCCACTGATGGCGGGCGTCGGCGGCGCGCGGACTCCTGCCGAGCGCCGCGGCGCACGGGCGGCCGCCAGGGCTGCGTACCGCGAGCACGAGCTGCGCGTCCGGCGCCTAACGACCGCCGTCCGTGCCGTCTACGCCGAGCTCGACCCGCGCGAGGCCGCGCTGATGACGGGCGGCAAGCGCTGGCTCAGCGACAACGACTACCTGGTCAGGAGAGCCCTCAAGCAGGTGGCGCAGGACTTGCCGAGGGGGCACCACGAGCGGTTGGCAGCCGCCCCATCCGGCGTCAAGCGCGTCGCCGATCTGGTCGAGCGCTACTTGGAAGCGCACGCCGGCGTCTACCGCGGGGCCGAGCTGGAGCGCTTCCTGGCCGTCGAGCAGCGCGACGGCGCCCTCGGCCAGGCGGAGCTGTGGGCGCTGCCCACGCTGCTCCGCCTCGGGGCTCTGGAGCGGCTGGTCCAGGGCGCCGAGGAGACCGCCATCACCAGCCTGCACGCGCTGGAGCGCGAGGACTGGGGCGCGCTGGTGGCGCGAGCCAGCGTCGTCGAGCGCACCCTGCTCGACGACCCGAGCGGCACGTACCCACGGCTCGACAGTGAGACCCGCTCCTGGTACCGGCGCGAGGTCGAGGTCGTGGCCGGAGGCTGCGACGCCGACGAGGCGCAGGTGGCCGCCGCGGCGGTCGAGCGCGCTCGAGCGGCCTCGGTCGCCACCGCCGGGGTCGGAGCGCACGTCGGCTACTACCTCGTCGACGAGGGCCGGTCCGAGCTGGAGCGCGACCTCGGTTGCCGGCCTGCGCCGCTGCTGCGCTTCCAACGCGCGCTGAGGCGCAACGCAGGTTGGGCCTACCCGCTCGCGGTGGCCGTCGCGGCGTTGGCAGGGCTTCTCCCGTTGGCGCTGTGGTCGGCACGTGCCGGTACCGCGGCTTCCGGGGCGGCCCCGTCCGGCACCGCCGCGGCTCTGGTGGCGCTCCTCTGCCTGTTCGTGCCCGTCTGGCTCGTGGCCGAGCTGATCGTCCAGCGGCTCGTCGTCGCCGTGCTGCCGCCGCGACGCCTGCCCAAGCTCGATCTCGAGGATGGGGTGCCGGACGCGCTGCGCACGCTGATCGTGGTGCCGGCTCTGCTCAGCGACCACGGCGAGACCGAGCGGTTGCTGCGCCAGCTCGAGCGGCACTACGTCGGCAACCCCGATCCGAACCTGGACTTCGCGCTGCTCGCCGACCTGCTCGACGCCGAAGCGGAGCACGCGCCTGGCGACGCCGAGCTGCTCGCGGACGCCGCTCGCGCCCTGACCGGCCTGCGCGAGCGCCAGCCCAACGGGCGCTTCCACCTGCTCTGCCGGCGCCGGCTGTTCAACGCGTCCGAGGGCGTCTGGATGGGCTGGGAGCGCAAGCGCGGCAAGCTCGAGGAGCTGAACCGCTGGCTGGTCGAAGGCGATCCCGGCACCCTCGAGGCGCTCGGCGGCGAGCTGAGCGACCTGCGGCGCTACGCGCACGTGATCACGCTCGACGCCGACACGCGCCTCCCGCCGACCGCGGCGAGGCGGCTGGTCGGCGCGCTCGCGCATCCGCTCAACGCTCCGCGTCGCGGCAGTACCGCGAGCGTCGGGCGCGAGCCGGCCGGCAGCGCCGCGGCGCATCAGCTCGCCGCTGCGCGCCGGGGCGGCGACGGCGCTCCGGCC
>CAYYOK010000017.1:38478-40201 GCA_964473205.1 uncultured bacterium
CTCCGGCCAGGGGCTACACGGTCCTGCAACCGCGCGTCGAGATGCTGCCGGGCGAGGGCGCCGGGACGATGTTCGCCCGCTGGTTCTCCGGCAGCGACGGGCTCGACCTCTACACGCGCGCCGTCTCCGACCCGTTCATGGACCTGTTCGGCGAGGGGATCTACGCCGGCAAGGGCGCTTACCACCTCCGCGGCTTCGCGCTGAGCCTCGCAGGCGTGGTGCCTGACAACACCATCCTCAGCCACGACGTGCTCGAGGGCGGCGCGGGCCGCTGCGCGCTCGTCTCCGACATCGTCGTCTACGAGGAGTACCCGCGCTCGTTCCTGGCTCATGCCAGCCGTCAGCACCGGTGGATGCGCGGCGACTGGCAGCTCCTGCCCTACCTCGCCAGGCGCGTGCCTGGCGCCCTCGGCCAGATCCCCAACCCGCTGTCGTGGACGGCGCGCTGGGTGATCCGGCAGAACCTCGCGCGCAGCCTGCAGCCGGCCGCGCTGGTGGCCGCCCTGCTCGTCGGCTGGCTGTGGCTGCCGCTGCCGGCCGGCCGCTGGACCCTCGCCGTGCTGCTGCTGAGCGCCGCACCCTGGCTGCTGGGCTGGCTGACCGGCCTGCCGCGGCGCGGTCTGGCGGGCGCCGCGAGCCGAGCGAGGCACGAGGCCAGCCGCTGGCTCGTAGAGGTCGCCACGCTGCCGTTCGCGGCCTTCAACGGCCTGAGCGCGGCCGTCACGAGCCTGGTGCGGGTCTACCTGACGCGCAGCAAGCTGTTGCAGTGGCGCGATGCGCGGCGCGTGGAGCGCGACGCGAGAGTGAACGGCGGGCCGCTCGAGTGGTGGCGCGCGCTGTCGCCGGCCCCCGTCGTGGCCGGCGCGACGCTGATCGTGCTCGCGGCCTTTCGCCCCGAGTCTCTGCCGGCGGCGTTGCCGCTCCTGGCCGCGTGGCTGGCGGTGCCGGAGCTGGCGCGACGGATCAGCCGGCCGCTGGAGAGGCGGACGCCGCGGCTCACGTCCGAGGAGACCTCAGAGTGGCTGCGCACCGCTCGCAGGACCTGGCTCTACTTCGAGAGGTTCGTCGGGCCGGAGGACAGCTGGTTGCCGCCGGATCACTTCCAGGAGAGCCCGCGCGGCACGGTCGCGCACCGGACCTCGCCCACCAACATCGGACTGCTGCTGACGAGCACGTTCGCGGCCTTCGACCTGGGCTTCGTCGAGGCGCGCGGCGCGCTGACCCGCCTGACCCACACGTTCGCGAGCCTCGGCAGGCTCGAGCGGCACCGCGGCCACCTGCTCAACTGGTACGACACGCAGACGCTCCAGGCGCTCGGCCCGCGTTACGTCTCGACCGTCGACAGCGGCAACCTGCTCGCCTGCCTCATCGCCCTGCGCGAGAGCTGCCTGGAGCTGCCGCGGCGGCCGGCGCTGCGGCGGGCCTCGCTGAGGGGGCTCATCCCGGCGCTCGAGCTGTTCGCGGACGCCGGGCGTCGCATCGCACAAGGCGAGGCGCCGCTCACCGAGCGCGTGGCCGCGCTCGTCGCGAGGATCGAGGAGCGTCTCGCTGGCGCGAGCCTGTCCGCGACGCTGCTCGACGAGCTGGAAGACGTCGAGCTGCCGATCCTCGACGCCGCGATGCTCGACCTGGTGCGAGCCACCGGTCCGCGCGCGCATCACGAGGACATCGGCGAGCTAGGGGTCTGGTCCGGCCGCCTGCACTCGCAGGTGGCCGAGATGAG
>CAYYOK010000018.1:0-39910 GCA_964473205.1 uncultured bacterium
GAGGCCGGTCAACGGCACGCCCAGCACTCCCTCGAGCAGCTCCTCGAGCAGCGCCGCGCCCGCCGCGGCGAACTCGGCGGAGCCGCCCGAGTCCAGACCGCGCCTCAGCTCACGCGCCGCGTCGAACAGCGCCGCGATCGCCTGAGGCGTGTTGAGGTCGTCGTTCAGCGCAGCCGCGAAGGTCTCCCTGAAGGTCACGAACGAGGCGTCGTCCCGCATGCCCAGTGCCTCGCCGGCCTCGGCCACGCGCTCCAGCGCCGCCGCATGCGCCTCCTGCAGCCGTCTCAGGCCCTGGCTGGAGGAGGAGAGGCTCTCGTCGGTGAAGTCGGAGACGCTGCGGTAGTGCGAGCGCAGGAGGTGGAAACGCACCGCGATCGGGTGGAAGCGCTCGAACAGCTCGGTCAGTGTGACGAAGTGGTTCTTGGACTTCGCCATCTTCTCGCCGCCGAGCGTGATCATGTTCCAGTGGATCCAGGTGCGGGCGAACGGCTTGCCGGCGGCGTTCGCCTGCGCGATCTCGCACTCGTGGTGAGGGAAGACCAGGTCGAGGCCGCCGCCGTGGACGTCGAACTCCTCGCCCAGGTACTTGATGCTCATCACCGAGCATTCGATGTGCCAGCCCGGGAAGCCTTCGCCCCACGGGCTGTCCCAGCGCATGATGTGGCCGGCCTCGGCGCGCTTCCAGAGCGCGAAGTCGCGCGGGTCGCGCTTGTCGGACCTGACGTCGACGCGCGTGCCCTCGAGCAGCTCGCCGGGGTCGCGGCCGGACAGCTCGCCGTAAGGCGGCCACTTGGCCACCTCGAAGTAGACGCTGCCGTCCGACTCGTACGCGACGCCCCTGTCGATCAGCTCCTGGGTCATCGCGATCTGCTCGGTTATGTGGCCGGAAGCGCGCGGCACGATGCTGGGACGCCTGACGTTGAGCTTGGCCATCGCGTCGAAGTACGACCAGAAGTACTTCTCCGCGACCTCCATGGGCTCGATGCGCTCGAGCTGAGCGCGTCTGGCGAGCTTGTCCTCGCCCTCGTCGGCGTCGTCGACGATGTGGCCGACGTCGGTGATGTTGGTGACGAGCCGCACCGTGAAGCCCTCGTGCTCCAGCCAGCGGCGCAGGACGTCGAAGATGATGGGACCGCGAGCGTGACCGAGGTGAGGCTCGGAGTAGACGGTGGGTCCGCAGTTGTAGAGGCCTGCGCGGCCCGGAACGACGGGCCTGAACGGCTCCTTGCTGCGCGTCAGGGTGTTGTAGAGCTCGAGAGGCATCGCTGACTCCAGTTGCCGGCGCGTTCAGCCGCGCCGGGTAAGAACGAGATCATCGGTTTGGGTGTGATGAACAGTCGGGTACGAGGGAGGCTCAACACGCCGCCCGGCGACATCGCTGCGAGGCACTCGCGCGGTCTGCGTATGCCGACATGGTCAAGAGCTTAGCACTAGCATGAGGCGTGAGAAGGCTGAGACTCGACTCGCCTGTCGAGACCCAGACGGAGGTGATGGGCTCGCGGTTCGTCGCGTACCTCGCCCCGGCCGGCACCGTCGAAGAGGCCAGGGCGCATCTCGAGAGGGTCAGGCTCGAGCACCCCGAGGCCAGCCACCACTGCTGGGCGTACCTGATCGGGTCCGAGATGCGCTTCTCCGACGACGGCGAGCCGGGCGGCACCGCCGGCCGGCCGATGCTCGAGGTGCTGCTCAAGCGCGAGGTGGATCGCTGCTCGGCCGTGGTGGTGCGCTACTTCGGCGGCCGCAAGCTCGGCGCCGGAGGCTTGGTGCGGGCGTACGCCGGCGCCGTCTCGCATGCTCTCGACGCGGGCGAGGTCAGCGAGTTCGTGCCGCGCACCCGGGTCGTGGTAAGCGCCCCGTTCGCGCACGCCGACGCGGTGCTGCGGCTCATGCCCGGCGTGACGGCCGACTTCGACGCGGCGGGGCTCCTGGTCGAGGCGGAGGTCGAGGACCACGCGCTCGACGCCTTGCGCGCGCGGCTGCGGGACGCCAGCCGCGGCTCCGCCGTCCTCGAGACGGTGGGTAGAGTCAGCGGGTAGCGGTGGGCTGCGCCGTTGGATGAAGCCTGGCTCAAGGTCTCGCGACCCCCCAAGTGTCACGATGTGACCATGAGTAGGCGCTTACGACCGCTGGTGACCGCCGTCTCGACGGCGCTGTTGGCGGCGCTGCTGGCGGCCTGCGCGCCGCAGACCCGACCCGAGGGGCAGCGCGTGGTCGCGGTCATCAACGGCCCCGCGCAGCACGCCATCGACGGCAGCGCTCAGGCCGTGCACGAGCTCTTCGCCGACGACCCGGACCGCGGCTTCGAGCTGGTCAGCACCTTCGCGCTGCGGTTCCTGGAGTCTCACAACGACCTGTTCGATGATCGAGCGGCACCGTCGGCAGCGCGCATCGCCCGCGGCCAGGGAGCCGACTTCGCGATCATGATCGGCGCCCCCGTGCAGGTGCGGACGGTGACGCTGTCGCGCGACGAGGCGAGCCGCCGCGTCGACATCGAGCTGGCGCTCGAGGCGCAGGTGGTGGACGCCCGCACCGACGCCATCGTGCAGACGCTGAGGACCCGCAGCCACTTCGGCTCGCGCGTCGAGGCCAACGAATCTGCGCTGCCCGACCCCGGCGCCGATGGCACGCTGATGTCGCTCGTGTCGGAGGCGGCCCGCGAGCTGGCCGTGGCGTTGAGGGCCGAGCTGCCCTACCTGTTCAGCCAGCTGCTGCTGCGCTGACAGCGGCCCGTGGCGGGCCGGCTAGCCAGTCCACCGCGCGTGCGGCAGCGCAGCGGCATCACCTGAAGTAGCGGCGCAAGATCTCCTGGTACTCGAGCGGGATGTCGCCCTCGGACAGAGCGTCCTCGGCAGCGGCCGCGTACTGCGCGAACGAGACGCCGGCCGGAAGCTCGACCTCGTCGCGGCCGGGCAGCAGCACCGTGCCCAAGCTGCTCTCGGGCCCCTCGATCAGCACGCCGCGGAGCACGTCGGTATCGTCGTCGTTCTGAGCGTCTGCGGTGCCGGCAGGTGTCAGCCCACCCGCGCCCTCGCCGGCGATGCCGTCGCCGCCGTCCTCGCCGCTGCTGTCGGCCGAGGGCGTGAGGCCCTCCCGGTCGCCAGGCTGATCGCCGCCGACGGGGTCCTGACCGAGGTCCTCCGAGGGGCCGCCCGCTTGCTCGAAGGGGTTGCGCGGACCGCTGGGAGGCGTGGCGCCGTCGCCCTCCTCGTCGCCACCGGCGCCATCGACGCTGGCATCGCCGTCGGGAGACTCTCCGTCCGGATCCCCGGTGCCCGCGACCAGGTCCCGCTCGGATCCCCCCGAGTTCTCACCGATCTCGAAGCGGCGGGGGTCCGCCTCGCCGTCCGCCAGCGGATCGGCGGACTGCGAGCCCGGCTGATCGGGTTGGCCCGCGCCATCGGGCTCCTGCGTGCGACCGCTGCCGGCGTCGGCGGGCCGCTCGCGGAGGTTCTCGAGGAAACGCGACAGAGGCGCGGAGCCGTCGCCAGCGCCCGAGGGCGGGTCCGAACCGGCCGGCGGCACATCGCCAGGGTCGTCCGAGCCCAAGTCGTCGGTCTCTGCGCTGCGATCGGGCGACGCGTCGCCCAGGCCTATCTCGCTCTCGGGGCCGCCCGCACCCTGGTCGGCGCCGGCGGACTGGCCGGCCGGGTCCGAGCCTGCCATGAACCCCTGACCGGTGCCGTTGGCGGAGGGCGGAGCGAAGCCGGGGATCAGCAGCAGGCCGAACGCCACGAGCGCGAGAGGCAGCCACCAGGCCGGCGGCGAGTTGGGCCTGACGTCTCTCACGCTCAGGCGCGCCCTCTCGTCCACCCGCGTGCGGAAGTCGTAAGGGTCGGGCTCGCTGGCGTCGACGGAGTGGAGCTCCAGGGCGGTCTCGTAGCTGAGGCCCGCCTGCTCGCGGATGCTGCCGAAAGCTCGCGCCAGGCTGCCGGGCGTCGGGAGAGCGGCTCCCACGGCGAACCCGGCGACGGCCAACAGCGCGTGGACGCCGAGCGTGGACGCGAACGCCAGGCCGGCCAGCGACGCGGCGAGCGCCCCTAGCGCTCCGTGGAGCAGCCTGCGGTCGAGTGCCGCTCTGCGCGCCAGGCGCAGGTGCAGCTGCAGCGAGTCGCCGAGCCCTGTCGAGCCTCTGCGGCGGCGGCTGGCGCTTATCACGCTGCCCTGCTCTCGCGGCGCAGCAGGAGCGGGACGAGGCTCAGCCCGAGGGCGACGTTGACGGCCAGGAAGGCGGTTCCGCCCTCCAGCACGCCCCGCGCCGGGTTGAGGAGGTTGACGCCGGAGGTGTACTCGAGCCAGAGCGCCAGGGCCACGACCGCGATCACCGCCAGCGGGGCGAGGAACATCAGGCCCGCGCGCTTCGCCGCCGCGCCCAGCCACGCCCCGAGCGCGAAGCAGGAGGCGACCGCCAGGAACGGCACCAGCGCCGAGCGAGCGAAGCTGGCGTCCGGGTAGCTGGCGGCCTGGCTGGCGATCTCGAACGGCCAGGTCAGCGCGGTCACGACGAGCAGCGCAGCCAGCGTCGCCCTGCCCTCGGCCGGCTCGAGCGGGGGAGGGGGCGGGGTGCCGTCGGGCCTCGGCTGGGCGCCTGCGCCGCTGCCCCACAGGGCGCCGAAGATCAGGCCGGCCACAGCCAGGAGCGCAGCGCGTACCGGCGCCATCACGAACCACACCTCGTTGACCTCGGCGGCGCTCGAGGGCCACCGCACCGCCACGACGAAAGCCAGCGCCAGCAGACCTATCGCGAGCGCCTGGATCATGTCCGACCGCCGCAGCCGGGCGGCAATGTCGTCGAGCAGCCTCATGGCCGTGCCTCGCCGGTCGTGAGCGCGGCGACGAACCACACGGTGCACACGTCGACGCAGCTCGTCGCCAGGGCGCTGCCGGCGGGGAGGTGCGCCTCCAGCCGGCCGTAAGCCGAGGTCGCGGCGGCAGTCGACTCCTGCGGCCGCGCGGCCGCGCTCGCGCCAGGCTCGAGGCGCGGCTGGGCGCCGAGGCCGACGACGTGAACGTTGAACAGCGGCAGCCTGCCGGCGTTGGAGAGGACGCCGTCGGCGAAGCGCAGCGGCGCGTCCTCTACGCTCGGCGGGAGTGCGAGCACCAGCGAGCGCCAGCGCGACAGGTCGAAGTGCGCCCCGCCCGCGTCGATGCGGTAGGGCGTCACGCTCAGCGGGCGGGCGCCGCCCGCCACGTCTACCGTGCTCGGCGGCAGCGTCAGGTGCTCCTGCGCCTCCACGACCAGCGCGAGCTCGCCGCCGCTCGCCCCGATGCGGCCCGCTGCGGAGATCACCGGTTCGGGCGGGCGCAGCACGCGCCAAGCGGCCAGCGACAGGATCGCGGCGAGGGCCAGCGCGCCGAGCAGCCCGGGGCCGCCGAAGGAGCGCACCAGCAGCACGCAGACGAGCGCGAAAGCTCCGGCCACGGCAAGGACCAGCGGCTGGGGGGCCGAGGCCGGCCTGGTCACGAGCGGGGCCGCGGTCAGAGCCTCGACGAGGTCGTCGAGAGCGAGCCTCTCGGTGCCTCGCAGGGCGGCGGCGAGGCTGCTGATCGCCTCGGTGCCGGTTCTCGCCACGGCTCCCGCGCCGAGCTGCCTCAGGCTTTGGTCGGAGCCGAGCAGCAGCGCCAGCTCGGCGTGGCTGGCCGGCAGCGCACCGTGCAGTATCACCAGGGCTCCGCCCGTCGCCGCGGCCGCCACGGCTTCCAGCCGCGGAGCCGCCGACGTGCCGTCGATGACGAGCGACCTCACGCCCGAGTAGGCGGCGCTGTCGAGCGGCAGGGAGGCGGCGGGGACGTCGACGAGCCGGGAGTCGGGCGGGTAGGCGCCGCGCAGCCGGCCGGGCTCGCGGCTCACCACCAGGTCGAGAGGGCGGGAGTCGGCGTCGCGTCCGGCCATGCTGCCGCTGGCGATGGTCGCGTCGGCCGTCCGCAAGGTCCAGCTGATGCTGCTGAACGCGTTGAGGTAGACGAGGGTCTCGAACGCGCTCACGCCCGCGCCGCCGGCGATCTCCTGCTGCAGCACGAACGGCACGGGTCCCTGCCTGAGCGAGCCCTGATCGACCACGACGGTGAGGGTGGCGGGAGGTGTGTCGCGGGTGACGAACCTGAGCGGGTTCCAGGCGTTGGCGACGACCTGCGAGGCGATGCCGACCTCGAGCAGCGTCGGCGTGCTCAGCTCCTGCGCCCCGGCCAGCGGCGCCGCGGCGAGCAGCGCGGCAGCGAACGAGAGCAGCCAGACGCCGCGCGAGGCGGCGGCGCTCTCCTGCCGGTTGCTGTGCTCTGTCCGCATCCTAGGCGGAGTATAAGGGCGGTCGCCCGCCGCGTCCGTCTCGCCCTAGGCTCTGAGCCAGCGGCGGCACGGTGGCGGCACGGCGGCATCGCCGCCGCGCGGTCACCGCTCGCGCGCTCAGCGCCAGGCGACGGTCGGCAGGTAGACGATCGCCGAGACCACGCGCCTCAGCGTGCGCCTGTTGACGACGCGGCCGTCGACGACCAGCGTCGAGCTGCTGCCGCTGTCGAGGCGCATCGCGTCTCGTGCGCCGAGCAGCTGGAAGAGCGGGATCAGCTCCTCGGCCCGCATCGTCTCCGCGACGACCATCAGCACCGTGCCGTCGGCCCTGACGCCGATGGCCGCCTGCTGGGTCAGCCCATCGAGGATGCGCTGGCCGACCGCGAAGCCTTCCAGGTCGGGTCGGTAGGCGTTGAGACCGCCCTGCAGGAGCAGCGGGCCGGCCTCGACGGCGTAGCGCGCGCCCTCGAAGCTGGCAGGCTCGAGCATCGCGTCGAGGAAGACGCGGTCGCCGGTGTCGAGCAGCGCGAGCTGCCGGTTGACAGGTGGGTAGACGAGCGCGTAGGCGCCGGGAACGTTGGGCACGCGCCGGGGGCCGATCTTGTTCTCGACGACGAGTCCCTCTGCCACCACTAGCACGCCCATGTCGGGAGCGCCGGCGAACGCGCCGGGCACGCTCACGACGCCAGTGCGCTCGCCGTTGCCCAGAGCCAGCTCGACGAGGCCGGTCGGCGTGTGGAGCTTGACGCTGGCGCGGACCCTGTCGATGACGGGCGGCCCGTCGCCGAAGGCGATGCTCGCGCGATTGCGACTCGGCAGCGAGATCAGACCGTGATCGACGAGCAGGTAGCCGATGGCGTCGAAGGTGGCGGTGTCGAAGTAGCCGGCGTTGATGGCGATGGGCGCACCGGAGGCCAGCTGAGGAACCGTCGCGGCGCCGCGGCTCGCGCCGACGACGCGGAACTCGCCGAAGCCGGGCGCGACGCTGACGACGTGCACGACGCTGCCGCCCGAGCCGCTGCGGTAGTTGATCCGCCTGTAGGTCGCGCCGGGACCCAGCGCCTGCTCCAGCTCCGGCAGGTCGAACTGGCGCTGGGGTATGAGGTCGAGCACCAACCTGTTCGGAGCGGTCAGAGGGAAGTACCGGTAGGTCATCGCCGGGCCGACGGCCGTGAACTGCGTCTGGCCCGTTCCGCTGACGAGCTGCAGCTCGATGCCCGCGAACTCCTCGGGCTGCGCCAGCGGCAGCAGAAGCTGCGGCAGCGTGAGGGTCAGAGGCTGCCCGACGCCGAGCGCACCCTCGCCGCTCAGCCCCGCGAGCACACCGGGGTCGAGGTCGTGCAGGTCGAGCACGATGCGTACCTCGGCCTCGCCGCTGGTACGCACGGCCAGCAGGCGCGGCAGGTAGACGTCGAGGGCGGCGAGCACCGCGGAGCCGAGCGCCACCTCGGCACCGACGACGAGCGGGGGAGGCGCGTCGATGCCCTCGCTCCAGCCGATCCCGGCCACGTAGGTCAACGTCCGCCCACCGTAGGAGACGGTGATGGCGTCGTCGCTCAGCGACGCCGTCGCGCCTGGCAGGCGGTACAGCGGCTCGTCGCCGGCGGGAACCGCTGGCGCCGGCTGAACCGGCGGCTCGGCCACCTGCGCGTGAACTGCGACCGCCAAGCACGCGGCGATCAGGGCGACGGCCAGTGCAGCCTTACGAGGTCGGTGCGAGGAGGCGCGAAGCACTCTGGCGAGTCTTCCAAACGCCAGCCTAAGCAGTGTGAGAGCGGGGCTTCAGATCGCGTGGAACAGGGCGAGCAGCGGCTCGACGCCGATCGCTCCTCCGAGGACCTGGCTCAGGCCCAGCTCCAGGCGGTAGGCCTCCACGTCGCGACGGTTGAACGTCAGCGAGCCCAGCGCCATGGCTTGCGAGCGCAGCGTCGACACGGGCTCGCTGCCCAGGTCGATGAGCGTGAGATGCGGCCCGAGCGAGCCGGACGGCACGCGCAGCGCGCCGTCGACGCGCACCACCAGGTCGGCGCTCTCGAACAGGGTGCCGGCCAATGGGTCGGCGCTGGCGCGAGCCAGCAGCTCGACGCCCGCATGGGTATGCGGCAGCGAGCGCTCGGCGGCGACGCGGTCGCCGGCGAGGATGGCCAATGAGCGCGCTCCGAGGCTGACGAGCTCTCGCCCGATCGACTTGGCGGTGGCGCCGGCGCCGAGCACGACCACCCTGGAGCCGGCCGCGTCCCAGCGGTGGCTGGTGAGCATGCCTGCCACCGCCCGGCCGAGCGTGTGGTCGGCGATGATGCCGGCCTGGGTCACCGTGAGCGTGTCCGCCGCGCCGAGCTCCTGCGCCACCAACGAGCTGCGGTCCGCGAGGCGCTGAGCCTCGAGCTGGCGGTTCTCGTCGAGCACCAATGCCCCTGCGAACTCGAGCCTGGCGAGGGCCCTCATCAGCTCGGCCATCGCGCCGCCTGGCACGCTGTGCAAGTGGAAGCGGGCGGCGGGATCCCGGTAGGCCCCGATAGCGCCGCGTACTTCGGGATCATCGCTCAACAGCGCGACTAGGTGCACGCGGTAAGTGTAACCCGGCTCCCGTGTTATCCTTCCCGGGTGATAGTTCGCGGCCAACGAACGTCTTGCTGAGCGCGCAACCTCGCGTTCGCGCGGATGGTTCCCGCGTCCGCGAGCTGGCCGGCGAGTGGCGCGCGTCGCACCCACACAACCGCATGAACATAGACGACCCAGGGCACCGCGCGGTTCTCAGCGTGAACCACGCACGGCTGCCATGTGACGACCAAGGGATCTCACGCATGACTACCGACCGCCGGTAGTCGCAAACTGAACGAGGTGAGCGATGTTCGTCGTACTTCCCGACGGTAAACGCCTAGAGCTTCGAGACGGCGCAGTGGGCGCCGACGTGGCTGCGGCGATAGGCCCCGGCCTCGCCAAGGCCGCGCTAGGCATCAAGGTCAACGGCAAGCTGTCTGACCTGCAAAGCGCGGTTCCCGATGGCGCCGAGGTCGCGGTCGTGACCAAACGCGACCCCGAGTCCCTGTTCCTCAAACGCCACACCTTGGCGCACGTCATGGCGCAGGCGGTCAGGGAGCAGCTCGTCGCGGAGGGGTTCGAGCCCAGCAGCGTGCGCATGGCCATCGGCCCCGTCATCGAGAACGGCTTCTACTACGACTTCGACCTGCCGCGCTCGCTGGTGCCAGAGGACCTACCCCTGATCGAGGAGCGGATGCGGGCGCTTGTCGATGCCGACATGCCGCTGGTCAAGTTCGAGCTGCCGCGCTCAGAAGCACTCGCGCGCTTCGAGCGCCTCGGCGACCCGTACAAGGTCGAGCTGATCACCGACCTGCCCGGGGGCGAAGCCATCACCTTCTACCAGCAAGGTGGTGAAGAGGACGGCTTCACCGACCTGTGCCGCGGACCCCACGTGCCTCGCACCGGCGTGATCGACCCGCACTTCAAGCTGATGAGCGTCGCGGGCGCGTACTGGCGCGGCGACGAGTCTCGCCCGATGCTCCAGCGCATCTACGGCGTGGCCTTCGACACCAAGGAGGGCCTCGAGCACCACATCTGGCAGCTCGAGGAGGCGAAGAAGCGCGACCACCGCAAGCTCGGCGCCGAGCTCGACATCTTCGTCATCGACGAGGAGGTCGGCCCCGGCCTGCCGCTGTGGCTGCCGCGCGGCGCGGTGATGGTCGACGAGATCGAGAAGCTCGCCAAGGACGTAGAGGACGCCGCCGGCTACGACCGCGTGCGCAGCCCGCACCTCTCCAAGGAGCAGCTCTTCCTCCGCTCGGGGCACCTGCCGTACTACGCCGAGTCGATGTACCCGCCGATGGTATTCGAGGACGGCGAGAAGTACTACCTCAAGCCGATGAACTGCCCGTTCCACCACAAGATCTACGCCGCCAGGCCGCGCTCCTACCGCGACCTGCCGCTGCGCCTCGCCGAGTACGGCACCGTCTACCGCTACGAGGACTCCGGCGCGCTGATGGGCCTGATGCGCGTCAGGAGCCTGCAGATGAACGACGCGCACATCTACTGCACCGAGGAGCAGTTCGCCGAGGAGTTCCTCGCCGTCGTCGACATGTACCTCAAGTACTTCGAGCTGTTCGGCATCACCGAGTACGTCATGCGGCTCTCCAAGCACGCGCCCGAAGGCCTGGGCAAGAAGTACGTCGACGCGCCCGAGCTGTGGCTCAAGACCGAGGGCATGGTCAGGGACGTGCTGACCAAGGCGGGCGTGCCGTTCGTCGAGGAGGAGGACGAGGCGGCGTTCTACGGGCCGAAGATCGACGTGCAGATCAAGAGCGCGATCGGCCGCGAGTTCAGCCTCGCCACCAACCAGGTCGATTTTGCTGTACCGGAGCGCTTCGACCTCGTGTACGTCGACGAGAACAACGAGCGCAAGACCCCGCTGTGCCTGCACCGCGCGCCGCTCTCGACCCACGAGCGCCTGATCGGCTTCCTCATCGAGCACTTCGCCGGCGACTTCCCGCTGTGGCTGGCGCCCGAGCAGGTGCGCATCGTGCCGATCTCCGACAGGCACGTTCCGTACGCCGAGAGGCTCGAGGAACGTCTGGCTGGGGCGGGGCTACGCGCCGAGATCGACACCAGGTCCGACCGCATGAACGCCAAGATCCGCGACGCCGAGCTCTACAAGGTGCCCTATATCGTGATCGTCGGCGACAAGGAGGAGGCGGCGGTTCAGGTCAGCTTCCGCAGCCGGCAGGAACCTGACCAGCAGGGTGTGCCGGTCGAGAAGTTCCTCGGGCATCTGGCTCTGCATGCTCGGGAGCGGACTTTGAAGATGCCGGCGCTAAGCCTCTGAGTGCGCGCCGGTGAACTAGGCGGGAGTGGGACGGGCCGTCGTCGGCTCGAGCTACTGCCTAGCCTGACTCAGCCAACAACCCGAGTCGATGCGCTTCCGCGATCGCCTCGGTCCTGCTCCTCACCCCGAGCTTGCCAAGCACCGCGGAGACCTGATGGTGGACGGTGCGCACGCTCACCCGATTGAGCTCGGCGATGTCGGCATCGCGCAGCCCCCGTGCCATGAGGTCGAGGATCTGGCGCTCTCGCGATGTCAGACCGACGGGATGTTCTCTGGTAGTGGTAGTAGGGCCTCGCGGTATGCCGCGTACGCCCATACGCCTGAGCTCGTCGGCCACGCCATCCGCCGCGGGCTTCGCTCCCAGCCGGCTGAACAGGTCGAACGCCTCCCGTAGCGAGGCGGGATCGCCGGCCTCTCGCAGGGCCGAAGCCTGTTCGAAGGGGCAGGAGAGCCGGCGCCAGCGGCGTGCCGCGACCACCGGCTGACCTCGTATCTGCCATGCGAACGGCGACTCTACCTCCGGTGGCGCCGTCACTTCGCCTCCCGCTCGCCAGATCCAGTAGGCGAGCTCGGAGATGTGCCAAGCGTTTCCCTGCCTGAGCACTCGCTCGAACTCCACGGACGCCTCGGCCAGGGTCGCATCCTTGTCGCCTCTTGCCAACGCCGCCTCCGCCCTCGAGGCGCGCAGGCGCACCGCCACGCCCATGCGGGGCATGGAGTCGGCCAGCTCGAGCGCCGCGTCTAGATGGCCCTCAGGGTCGGCTCCGGACTGCCTCACGCTCAGGCGGCCGAGCGCGAGTCTCGCCCACAGGCGGGCCATATCGAACTTCCGATCCAGCCTCAGCGCCGTCGAGGCGGCCTCGCGCGCCTCCTTCCAACGACCCAGGTGCGGGTAGGCCAGCGCGTGAGACGCGAGACAGTAATGGTAGGTGAAGTCTAGGTCGTGCTCGCGGCACAATGCCTGCACGCGCCCGTGTCCACGGTCGGCCTCGAGGTAGCGATAAGCCTCACCCAAACCGGTCGCCAAGGCGAAATAGCAGCTTATCCGCATGTGGTCTGCTCCGAGCTCCGCGGCTATCTCGAGAGCCCGTTCACGCTCGCGCTTGGCGGCCTTGATCCGCCCCATCGCACATAGCGCGGGACCGGAGACGAACTTCGTATAGATCACCAGGTTCCGTTGGCCGGTCTTGAGGGCGAGAGCCTCGGACGACCTCGCCAGCCTCAGAGACGGTTCGCCGCGCGGGTAGATCTGCCAGCCTCGCATGAAGGCGATGAAGGCCTTCACGCGCGATTCGGGCAGGTCGGCTAGCAGTTCCTCGGCCACGTCCAACTCGGCCGCGGCCTCCTCGTCGCGGTACAGCCAGCAGAGCAGCCAGGCCAGGTGAAAGATGGTCTCGGCCCTACGCTCAACGTGCTCAGGCCCGGAGAAGAGCTGTGCTGCAGCCCGCCTGGAGGCGATAGCCTCGTCGAGCTGGTCGGTGGCAGCGCACACCACCGCGTGCTCGGTGAGGAGCGCCGCATGCTCCTCCAGGCTCAGCGCCTCGGCGAAAGGCAGCGCTCTGGCGAACTGGATGCGAGCCTCGGTGAACGCCCGGAACTTCAAGGCGAGGCGCCCCGCGGCTGGTGCGTAACGGAGCACCGCATCGCCGTCGCCGGCCTCGGCAGCGTGGTAGGCCAGGACAGCGAGGTACTCGGCGCTCAGGCGCACGTCCTTCTGCTCCAGGAGGTGGCGTTTCTCCTCCTCCAATGCCGTCAGCACCGAGGCGTGCGCGCTGCGCACGGCACCGCCTGACATGAGGGCGAGGACAGCCTCGCGCACCAGCTCGTGCCGGAACGCGAGATGGTCGTCCGAGCTCGACAGCAAGCCGGCCGCCACGCATTCGTCGATCGCGTCGGCGCCGTCCGCGAGCTTGCCGAGGAAGCCGGCTGCCAGGTTCTGATCGACGATGACGGCGGCCAGCTCCACGGCCCTGCGGGCTTCGGGAGAGAGGCGCGAGACACGAGCGAAGACAGCGTCGCTCACTCGTTCGGGCACACCGTCACCAGCCACGGCAAGCACCTCTGTCACGAAGAAGGGGTTGCCGTTGGTCCTGCGGTGCAGCTCGTAGGGGTCGACGGCCATCTCCGACGCCAGCTCACCGACTGCGGCGGACGACAGTGGCGGCACCTTGATCCGGTGCACCGCGCTGATACCCGTCAAATCGCCGAGCAACCGGCGCAGGGATCGAGTAGGTCCGAGCTCGTCGTCGCGGTAGGTCGCCAGGACTAGTGTCGGGCAGTCCGCGATGCGCCTACCCAGGTAGCGGAGCAGGTCGAGGGTCGCGTCGTCGGCCCAGTGCAGGTCCTCGAAGATCAGGGCGCATGGAGCAGGAGCCTCCCTGAGATGCGCCAGCAGCGAGGCGAAGAGGCGGTGGCTGTCGGCACCGGAGTCGATCAACTCCGCGAAGTCGGTCGACACCGCGGCGGCCAGGTCGAACAACGGGCCGAGCGGCCTGGGCGCCTCCATCGGCTCGCAGGCTCCCTTGAGCACCCGCCACGGCTGACCGAGTTGGCGCCGATGACGATCGACCAAGGAGGTCTTGCCGACACCTGCCTCGCCGGCGACGAACACCATCCGACCGTCTCGGCGCGAAGCGGCCTCGGCATGAGCATTCAATTGCTCGAGGAGCGCCTCGCGCTCCAACAGCCGGCTGCTGCTCATTTGTGCTCCTCGAGCGATGATAGCAGCGACATCGCCGCATCCAAGGAGCCGTGAAGCGTCGATGGCCCGGGGGCCTTCGCTCGCCCTTGCCACGACACGAAGCGGCGGACCGGGCTCCGATCTCGGAGCTGCCGGCCCGCCTGCGTCGTCAGCTGCTAGAGAGCTCGCTCAACCCCTGACGTAAACCGTGACGCTCTGCATCACGTCAGGCTGCACGCCGCTCCTGCGGCCGGGATCGATGCGCTGGATCTTGTCGAGCACCTCGACGCCGCCTATGACCTCGCCGAACACGCTGTGCTTGCCGTCGAGCCACGGGGTCGGGATGAAGGTGATGAAGAACTGCGAGCCGTTGGTGCCGGGGCCGGCGTTGGCCATGCTGAGCACGCCGGGGCCGTGGTGGCGGCGCTTGGGGTCGAACTCGTCGCCGAACTGGTAGCCGGGGCCGCCGCTGCCGGTGCCGGTCGGGTCGCCGGTCTGCGCCATGAAGTCCTCGAGCACGCGGTGGAACACGATGCCGTCGTAGTACTTGTTGAGGGCGAGGAAGACGAAGTTGTTGACGGTCTTCGGCGCCGAGCCGGGGAACAGCTCGACGGTGATGTCGCCCTTGTTGGTGCTGATGACGGCGCGGTACTCCTTGCCGTCCTCGATGACCTGCTTGGGGGCGGCGAACCGCGTGACTCGGTCGGGAAAGATGGGCTCGAGGCGTTCGAACCCTGCTACTGCGTCAGACACTCTTGCTCCTTAAGGCGGCGCGACCCGATCAGGACTTTGGCCGCGTCGCGATGATCACGCGCTCGATGCTATCCGGTTGCGCGAAGAACCCGAAGGCGGGCGTGCTTCCCACCTGACCCAAGGCGCCGCGGTAGCCGTTGACGGTGAACGACTGACCGGCCACGGGCATGGTGCCGAGGGCTGCCTCGACGGCGCTGGCGACCGTGTCGCCCGGGTCACCCGGCAGGTTGACGCCCTGCTCGGCCAGCTCGCGCAGCGTCGAGTCGAGGAACACGACCGCCGAGGGGCTCTGCGGGTCGACGCGGGTGATGCCAGGCAGCAGCTCCTCGCCCTCCAGCAGCCGCCCGAAGATCGTGTGGCCGCCGTTGAGCCAGGCGGTGGCGTCGAAGGTGATGAAGAACTGCGAGCCGTTGGTGCCTGGCCCGGCGTTGGCCATCGCGACCAAGCCCGCCGAGTCGAAGGTCAGCGAGGACACGATCTCGTCCTGGAACTGGTAGCCGGGGCCGCCGGTGCCGGTGCCCGTCGGGTCGCCGGTCTGGGCCATGAACCCTTCGATGACGCGGTGGAACGGCACGCCGTCGTAGTAGCGGTTGAGGGCGAGGAACACGAAGTTGTTGACCGTGATGGGCGTCTGGTCCTCGTAGAGGTCGACGAGGAACGCGCCGCGGTTGGTCTCGATGACTGCGACGTAGTCGAGGCCGTCCTCGAGCACGCTGCCGGCGGCGTCGAAGACGCGGCGCGGCTCGTCGGTGACGGGCTCGAGCACCGTGAAGCCCTCGGGAAGGGAGCCGGGGGTTCCGCTGAGGGCGATGGCGCCGTCAGCGACCTCGGCCCCGTTCTCGGCACCTTCCTCAGCGTCGACGGCGCTGGCTCCGTCCACCGCGGCAGGCGTCTCAGCCCCCGCCTGGCGACTGGCGGAGCGCTCGCGGGCGAGCCAGAACCCGCTGATCACGATCAGGAGGGCGGCCAGCGCCAGCGCTACTACACGCATCAGACGCACCGTCCAGAGTTGGTTGGCTGGTTCATGACGGGCCAGTCTACAGGCTCGAGAGTGAGGCGGAGTAAGACCACCGTAAGGATGCTGAAAGGCGCTCGTCAGAGACCGGCGGCTACTCTCTGGATCATGCACTTCAACGACCTCATCAAGCTCGGCCTCGACCAAGGCGCCTCCGATCTTCACCTGCACGTGGGGCTGCCGGCCATGGCTCGCATCAGCGGCCGCCTGACCCCGATCAGCGCCGCCACGATGAGCCCACGCGCCACCGAATCGCTGGTCGAGCTGATGTGTGACGCCAAGCAGAGAGCCGTCTTCGCCGAGCGCCACCAGGTCGACCTCGCCTACAGCGTCCCTGGGCTGGGCCGCTTCCGCGTCAACCTGTTCAAGCAGCGCGGGAGCGTCAGCGCCGTACTGCGCATCATCAACGCCGGCGAGGACGCTCTCAAGGTAGTCACCCTGCCGCAGGAGACCATCGACTACTTCAAGAACATGGAGAAGGGCCTGGTGCTGGTCACCGGCCCGACCGGCTCCGGCAAGTCGACGACCCTGGCTCGCATCGTCGACGAGATCAACAGGGAACACGCCAAGATGATCGTCACCGTCGAGGATCCCATCGAGTACCTGCACAGGTCGAAGAAGTCGATCGTGGTGCAGCGCGAGCTGGGCGTCGACGCGCCGACGTTCTCCGAGGCTCTGGTCGCGGCCATGCGCCAAGACCCCGACGTGATCCTGATCGGCGAGATCAGGGATTACGCCACGGCTGCGGCGGCTCTGAGCGCCGCGCAGACGGGTCACCTCGTCTTCAGCACGCTCCACACTCAGGACTCGGTCAGGACGATCAACCGGATGATCGAGCTGTTCCCGCCTCATGAGCGCAACACCGCCCGAATCCTGTTCTCCGAGGCTCTGGTCGGCATCGTGTCGCAGCGCCTGCTGCCGCGCGCCAGCGGTCAGGGCAGGGTGGCTGCGACGGAGATCCTCAAGGGCACCCTGCGCGTCAAGGACCTGGTACGCGACGAGGACCGCACGCCCGAGCTCTACGACGTGCTGCGCGAGGCACGCCTCGACGGCATGCGCTCCTTCGACGACCACCTCGCGGAGCTGTACGCCGACGGCATCATCGCGTACGACGTCGGCTACGCCTCGGCCACCAGCAGCCAGGCTTTCAAGATGGCCGCGACACAAGTGGACCTCGCACGGCCGGCGGCGGCCGCCAGCTAGCCGTCGCGCGCCCGCGGAGCGCTGCGCCCGTCCGACTCGGCGGCCCAGGCTAGAAGGGCGACAGCTCGGCCTCTGGCTCCTGCTTCTTGCCCCAGGCCGGCTCCACTCGTTGAGCGAGAAGCGCCTCTCGGTCGACGGTGCGGCTCACCTTGACCCAGGGGAACTCGGCCGAGAGGCCGCCCAGGCCCTCGGACGCGACGCGCACGCCATCGACCCGGTAGAGGACCGCGCCAGCGGCGCCTCTAAGCTCGAGCTGTACCGGGATCGGACCGCTGTGCTCGTCCAGCACGCTGCGCAGCTCGAGCAGCTGCGACTTGTCGATGGAGCCGACCTCGAACGCGAGCTGCACGATCTCAGGCACGGCACCGCCGACACCGTTGCTGCCGTTGCCAGCGCCGTTGGCCACGCCGTTGCCGCCGTAGCCGGCCGCTCCGCCGTTCGCGCCCGAGGCATCGCGATGGTCCCAGCGCAGCAGGCGCTCGACGACGACCTTGAGCTCCTCGCCGTCCTGCGACAGCTCGACGACGACCACCGCCGGCTTGTCCTCCTCGAGCAGGCCAGCGATCTGCTCGTAGCGCCGGTTGAACGCGACCAGCTCGACGGAGCCGGTCTCGTCGGCGAGGTCGAAGCGCGCCATCATCCCGCCCTTGCGCGTCGGCCTCTTGGAGACGTGCTGGATCAGGCCGGCGAGGACCGCCCTGACGCGCCCGCCGTTGCCGCCGCTCTCGCGCGCGTAGAAGGCGGGCGCCTGGCTGACGCTGCAGCTCGCCGACTCGAGCAGGCCTGGGTACGAGTTGATCGGGTGCTCGCTGATGTAGATGCCCAGCGCCTCCTTCTCGAAGCGCAGCATCGCCAAACGGTCCAGCACTCCGTCGGTGGCGGCCTCGCGCAGCTCGGGAACGGGCTCCGCCTGCCCGGTGGCGGCGCCGAACAGGCTCACCTGCCCCAGCAGCGCCTGCTCCCGCTGCGCCGCGCCCCACCTGACGGCCTGGTCGAGGTTGGCGAGGAGCAGCGCGCGACCCTCGTGATCGTCGGAGGAGCCGCCGAGGCGCGGCGCCAGCCGGTCGAACGCCCCGGCCTTGATCAGGAACTCGACGGCGCGCTTGTTGACGACCGTGCTGTCGACGCGCCGGCAGAAGTCGAAGAGGTCCTTGAACGGCCCTCCGCTCCTGCGCTCGGCCATCAGGTGATCGACGGCAGCCTCGCCGACGTTCTTGATGCCGTAGAGCCCGAAGCGGATCACCCCGTCGACCGGCGTGAAGTCGGCGCCCGAGGCGTTGATGTCGGGGGCGAGGACCTCGATGCCCATGTGCCTGGCGTCCGCCACGTACTGGGCGACCTTGTCGGAGTCCCCGCGCTCGACGCTGAGCAGGGCGGCGGCGAACTCGACCGGGTAGTGCGTCTTGAGGTAGGCGGTCTGGTAGGAGAGGACGCCGTACGCCGCCGCGTGACCCTTCGGGAAGCCGTAGTCGGCGAAGCGCTCGAGCATGTCGAAGATGCGGCCGGACTCCGCCTTGTCGATCCCGTTGGCGGTGGCGCCGTGTTGGAACAGCTCGCGCTGGCGGGCCATCTCGTCCTTCTTCTTCTTGCCCATCGCGCGGCGCATGATGTCGGCCTGTCCCAGGGTGAACCCTGCGACCGCGCGCGCGATCTGCATCACCTGCTCCTGGTAGACGGGGATGCCGTACGTCTCCGCCAGGATCGGGGCCAGCTTCTCCTCCGACCTCGGGAAGTCGGAGTAGTCGGTGCGCTCCTGCCCGTGGTGCCGGCGGATGTAGGTCGGGATGTTGGCCATCGGACCGGGCCGGAACAACGCTCCCACCGCGATCAGGTCGTGGATGCGCGTGGGCTTGAGCTTGCGCAGCGTGTCGGTCATGCCGCTCGACTCGAACTGGAAGACGCCGGCAGAGTCGCCGCGCGAGAGCAGCTCGTAGACCGCCGGGTCGTCCATCGGGAAGGCGTCGGGGTCGAGCTTGACGCCGGTCGACTCCTCGACGATGCGCACCGCGGCCTCGATGAACGACAGCGTGCGCAGCCCGAGGATGTCCATCTTCAGGAACCCGAGCTCCTCGATCGAGCCCATGTCGTACTGGCAGACGACCGGCCCGTCGCCGGTCCGGAACACCGGCGCAAGCTCCTGCACGGGGTCGCGGGCGATGATCACGCCGGCCGCGTGCACGCTGGCGTGCCGCGTCAGCCCCTCGAGCGACTTGGCGACGTCGATGTAGTGCTTGGCGCCCTCGTCGTAGAGCTGCCTGAGCTCGGGCACCTCCGCGAGGGCCTTGTCGATGCTGACGCTGCGGCCCATGTGCACCGGCACCAGCTTGGAGGCCTCGTCGGACTGGTTGTACGGCACCTCCAGCACCCTGGCGGCGTCCTTGATCGCGGCCTTCGACGCCATCGTCCCGAAGGTGGCGATCAGGCTGACCCTGTCCTCGCCGTACTTCTCCCTGACGTAGTCGACGACCTCGCCGCGGCGCACGTCAGAGAAGTCGACGTCGAAGTCGGGCATCGAGACGCGCTCGGGGTTGAGGAAGCGCTCGAACAGCAGGTCGAACGCCAGCGGGTCGATGTTGGTGATGCGGATGGCGTACGCAACGATCGAGCCGGCGCCGGAACCGCGGCCGGGGCCGACGGCGATGCCGTGGTCCTTGGCCCAGTTGATGAAGTCCGCGACGATCAGGAAGTAATCCGGGAAGCCCATGGCGATGATGACGCCGAGTTCGTACTCCGCACGCTCGAGCACGGTGCGCGCGCGCTCGTCGGCGATGGCCTTGGCGAAGCGCGCCAGGTGCGAGTAGGCGTACCGACCGTACGTCTCGCCGTCCTTGCGCTCCTGCCGGCCGCGCTCGCCGGCGCGCGCCAGGGCAAGCAGGACCTCGCTCAGGTCGGCGCTGTCGGGGTCGACACCGGACGCGTGATCGGCTTCGGCTGCGCGCAAGTAGTCACGGTAGAGGGCCTCGGTCACCTCCGGGTAGCGGGCCATCAAGCCGCGGTAGGTGTCGGTGCGGAGCTGCTCGGCCAGCGTCACGCCGGGCGGCAACGGCAACTCCGGCATCTGATAGACGCGCTTGCTGCCCACGGGCAACTCGACGTTGCACATGTCCGCCACGAGCGTGGTGTTGTCGATGGCGCCGGGGTAGGCGTCGTCGGGAAGCGCTAGGGCCATCTCGTCGGGCGTCTTGACGTAGAACTCGTCGCACGGGAACCGCATCCGGTTCGCTTCGGACAAGAGCGCCTTCGTCTGGATCGCGAGCAGCACGTCGTGCGCCTTGGCGTCCTCGCGCTTGACGTAATGGCCGTCGTTCGTGGCGACCATGCCGATGCCGTAGCGCTGGGCGAAGTCCTTCAGGACCGGGTTGAGGCGCCGCTGTTCCTCGAGGCCATGGTCTTGGAGTTCGATGAAGAAGCGGTCCCCGAAGATGTCGAGGTGCTCGCGCAGTATGCGCTCCCCTTCGTCGGGGCCGAAGTCGAGGATGGCGCGCGGGATCTGCGCCCCGAGACACCCCGACAGCGCGATGACGCCCTCGGCATGCTCGCGCAGGAGCTCCATGTCGATGCGCGGCTTCATGTAGAAGCCTTCGAGGTAAGCGCGGCTGGAGAGCTTGCTGAGGTTCTTGTAGCCCTGGAAGTCCTTCGCGAGCAGCGTCAGGTGGAAGTACCCGCCGTCGAGTTTGCTCGAGCCGCGGCGCTTCTCGAAGCGCGACCCGGGCGCGACGTACGCCTCGAAGCCCAGGATCGGCTTCACCCCTTGGGCCACGGCGGTCTTGTAGAACTCGACCGCGCCGAACATGTTGCCGTGATCCGTCATGGCCACGGCGGGACGATCCGGCGAGGTCTCCTTGACCCAGGCGACCAGGTCCTTGATGCGGGCGGCTCCGTCGAGCAGGCTGTAGGCGGTGTGTTGGTGCAGGTGGGCGAAACGGCGAGGAGCGGCACCGGACATGCAAGTAGCGTAACGCACGTGCCTCGGCAGCCTGGCGCGTTGACGAGACTCCCGCGTGCGTGGTACTTTTCGTGAGCTTGGCGCCGTAGCCAAGTGGTAAGGCAGAGGTCTGCAAAACCTCGATTCACCGGTTCGAATCCGGTCGGCGCCTCCAGCCTCACCCGCGAGCACGACGGCGCGAGGCGTTACAACCTGTCCCAGGCGCGTAGCTCAGTGGGAGAGCACCACATTGACACTGTGGGGGTCGCCAGTTCAATCCTGGCCGCGCCTACCAACGGTAGGAACGAGGAGTCAGCCGGTAGGAGCGAGGGGCTTTGCGAGAGCGGAGCCCCTCGTTTCGTTCGGTCTCTGAAGGCCGTTTCTCCACATGCCTCAACGCGTAGAATCGAGGGCGTGGCAGGTCGGACCGGTACAGGCCGTGGCCTCGGCGCCCCTCGGGAGCGCGCTCCTGAGGAGCGCGTCCTGGAGGAGTGCTGCGGCGACCAGGTACCAGGACCCCTGCCTGAGGAGGCGGTGCTGCGCAAGGTGATCGCGCAGTTGAAGGGCTTCGCCGATCCCACGCGGCTGAAGATCCTCTGCCTGCTCGCCGACAGGGAAGTCTGCGTTCACGACCTGGTGGCAGCCCTCGGCATCACGCAATCCGGTGTCAGCCACCAGCTGCGCGCCCTGCGCGACGCCGACCTCGTCATCGGCCGCCGCAGCGGGCGTCAGGTCTACTACCGGCTCGCCGACGAGCACGTCAGGCAGATGCTGAGCAACGCCCTGTCGCACGGGGCCGAGGGTGGCGCGGGTTCGCTCAGGACCTGACGCCGGCCTCAGCGCCCGCCCAGCCGCTTATCGACCGCTTACCCACCGGCGCTACCTTGAGGGTGCAGCAGCCGCGGGGTAGCCGACCTCGCTGAGGTGAGCGATGCGGTCGAGGCGAGGACCTAAACCTGTCGTCTTCATGCTGGGCAAGCCCGTCAAGCCTGGCTCCATCATCGACGGCGTGCTGGCCGCGCTCGCCGACCAGGGTCTGGCCTGCACCGTCGCCCTGCCGCACGAGGCCGATCCGCCGCTCGCTGCACTCGCCGACGCTCGGCTGCTGATCCACCGCGGCCTGAACCCAGAGCTGCTCGACGAGATCCATCGGCGCGCGGCCGCCGGCCTCCGCTGCTGCAACCCGCTGCCAGCCGCCTTGGCGGTTCACGATCGCCTCCACGGAACGCCTCCACCTGGGCAGACCGCCCCGGCCCGAGTCGGCCCAGCTGGCCGAGGTCTCTTAGGCCGTTCTCCTGGACCGCCACGGGCAGGGAGCAGGTTGGTTCGGCGAGTGTACGCTCTGAGACCTGAGAATCATGCAGCATGGGCGGCCTGAGGCGGCGGTGGGTAGCCCGCTCTCGTCGGCCGGGCACCTCAGAAGGTGTCCGCTCACCGCGCGGTCCGGGCGAGGACGCCGAGCGGCTCGCGCAGCCGCCCCAGCGCTTCGTCCTCGCGCCGGCAGTGCTCGACCTCGGCCGCCAACAGGGTCACGAGGCCCGCGTGCGACGCGCTCAGGTCATCCAGCGCTGGGGAGGAGGCGCGCGCCGCCGCCAACGCTGCCTTCACGTCCTCCGGCAGCCGATCCGCCCCACGTCCTTGATACTGCCTGAGCCCGTGTCGCCTGCAGGTCAGTGCCACGACCTGATCGCGAAGCTCATCGAGCATCGTGATGGCCTGCCAGACGCGGCCGCGGGCGATCGCCGAACGCGAGTGCAGCGCGTACAGCCACGCCAGCCCGATCGTGTGCGAGGCAGCGGAAGCCCGAGGCTCTCTCAGCGGGATCGGCGCGCCGAAGAGCTGTACGAAGTCCGGTGACGACGCGCTGAACTGCTCGTACGGCCAGAACGACACATCGACCTGGAGCGTCGAGTCGAGCAGGAACACGCGGTAGAGCGCGCCGCCGCTATGGACGTCGAGATGGTGCACGGCTCCGTGGCGGTCGTAGAACGTCTTCGTCCAGCGTGAGACGACCTCCTCAGGCTCGGCACCGTCGGCCAGTTGCAGCATCAGATCGATGTCGGACCAGTCGTCGCCCTCGCCCTTCGCGAGCGAGCCCACCTGCACCGCGCCGACGATGGCCTCGTCCTCGCGAGCGGCGCGTATCAGCTCCTCGAGCAGGCTGGCGCGCTGTTCGGGCGTGAACACAGCATCAACTATAGGCGCGGCGAAACCGCCTCCCAGGCGGATCGAGATCCTCGCATAGGTGGTGCCTCCCGCTCATGGGCAGCGGCGACGCCGACCTCGCTTCCGAGATAGGCAACCCGCCGCGGGGCTATGGGCAGATTTGCCGATGCGTTCAGGCACGCTCCTTACGCAGCATGTGGCAGCGCGCTTAAGGAGAGAGCTGAATGGTCAGCGTAATGGAGTTGGTCAGAGCGGCGAAGGAGCAGGTGGAGAACCTGACTCCGGCCGAGGTCGCCAAAGAGGTCGAAGCGGGAAGGGCCGTCCTTCTCGACGTCCGAGAGGCACACGAGACGGCCGCCGGCGTGATACCCGGGGCCGTGAAGGCTCCGCGCGGGATGCTCGAGTTCCACGCCGATCCCAGCACCAAGTACCACCTGCCAGAGTTGCGCCCGGAGACGCGCGTGATCCTGTACTGCGCGGCCGGCTCGAGGTCGGCTCTCGGAGCGCGGTCGCTCAAGGATCTCGGCTACACGGACGTTGCTCACCTAGACGGCGGCGTCGCCGCGTGGCAGCAGGATGGCCGGGCGCTGGAGGCGCCCGAGGCATGAACACCACAGGGAGGAAGCAGATGGAAGACATCCGCACCGACGAGTCCACCAGAGTTCACGGCGCCGCCAAGGCCACGGTCTTGGGCATCCTGGTACTGGCATCGCTCGTCACCCTCGCGCTGGCCGCCGGAGCCGGCGGCGCTTCCCAGTCGACGACCTCAGGCGCGGCGCTGCTGGCGCAGGCCGACGCGCCGCCGCCCATCGCGCTCGAGACGCTCACCCCGCGCTCCGCCTTCACGGACGCGGTCTCTTTCGACCTGACCATAGGCCTGCAGGACGGCGAGACGATCACCATGAGCGTGACCGAGCCTGGGAACAGCTTGGTGGCCAAGATCACCGTGCAGCCCGGCGCGCTGTTCCCGTGGCACACGCACCCTGGGCCGATCGCGGTCAACGTCGCCGAGGGCGCCCTGGTCTACATCCCCGCCAACGACTGCATCGAGCGCTACTACCCAGCGGGCACCGTGTTCTTCGACCCGGGTCGCGGCAACGTGCACACGGCCTACAACGCCTACGACGGCGTCACGGTCCTTATCGCCACGTACTTCGAGGTTCCGGCCGAGGGACCGTTGACGATCACCGAGGGCATCGTCCCGCCCGAGAACTGCGACGTCGAGGTAGGGGTGCACGGGCACTAGGAGTGCGACTGGCACTGAGCCTCGCCCGAGAGCGACGAGTCTCTAGCTGATGATCCCGAGGCGGCGCGCTTCAGCGACCGCCTCGGTTCTCGTTCTGGCGCCGAGCTTCACCAGTACCGCCGAGACCTGATGGTCGATCGTGCGAGACCGGCGCAACCGGCACGAGCGTGCTCGTGCAGTCGGGCCAGCAGGTCCTCGCGCTCCAGAAGTCGGATCGCGCCCATGGATAGGGCGCGATCACAGCAGCGTGGGGGCGAGAGTCAGTGGCCGTGGTCGACCAGGTTGCCCTCGAACTCGCAGGTCACCAGCGGGTTCCAGTTGGCGTAGAAGCCCGACGGGTTGTACTGCCACACCCAGACGTGCAGGGCGTAGAACGGGCGGTCGAGCAGGGTCATGTTGATGCCGAACTCGCGGCCGAGCTGCGCGGGGGTGGCGGCGTTGCCCGCCGCGTGCCAATCCTCTTGGAACACCAGCAGCTCGAGGCCGATGAGCCTGAGGCTGCCGTCCTCGCGCGGCTCGTACATCAGCACCTCGGGCACCATGACGTCGACGGCGGGATCGCCGATGCGCGCTCCGTTGGTGAAGTGGATGCCCTGCGAGCCCTGCGGGCCCTCCATGCAGCCGCCGAACTGCTCGAAACCGTCGGCGATGGCGGCGTCCACGCTCTCGTAGCGGCTCAGCATGGCGCGCAGGTCGCGGAGCTGGTCGACGGTCGGTTGGACGTCCTGGGCCAGCGCGAAGCCGGCGATGGCGCTCGCGCAGAGGATCAGGGCGAGGGTTCTGAGCAGGATCTTGGCGTTCGGTTCGGTCATGGCGGGTCTCCTTGATACGGATAGATGGGTCTATCCAAGTCTTGATCGACGTCTCACAGCCGACGTCCTTCGCCTGGTTGCCCGTCGATCAGCGGTAGAAGTAGGGGTCCAGCACGCTCACCTTGGTGATCCTCTCGACGGGCAGCCCGTTGGTCTCGGCCACCTGGCGGATCGCCTCGGCGTTGGGCGCGTCGTAGACGCAGAAGGTCTTGCTCTTGTCGTCGCTGACGTAGGAGTGCACCCAGGTGACGCCCCGATCGGCGTTGCGCCCGACGACGGTCTGACAGACCTCGGCGCCAGCGGCATCCACCGGGATGTGCAGCCCCTCCTTGAACTCCCTCTCGACCAAGTAGCGCGGCATCTTCTCACCTCCGCTTTAAGTCGCCGGCCGGCGTAGAGGCATGTTCGACCGCTGCGGCCCCTCTACGCATCGGGGCAACTACTCATGTGTCGAGTCTCGGGTACCTACGTTGAGAGGAGCGTGTCGGCTTGAGTTCGGCCCGCACGCGAGATGCGGCGCTGAGCCATCAGCGAGAAGGTCGCCTAAGGCGCCTGGATCCAACCGCGCCGATGGGCCTCGGCTACGGCCTCGGTGCGCGTGCGCACGCCGAGCTTGCCGAGCACGGCGGAGACCTGGTTCTCGACGGTGCGAGGGCTGACCCGGTTGCGCTCGGCGATCTCGGCGTTGCGCAGGCCCTGCTCCATGAACTCGAGCACCTGCCGCTCTCGCGGGGTCAGGCCGGCGGGGTCAGACCTGGTCGCGCTGCGCGGACCTCTGGGTATCCCGCGCACCCCGAGCTGCCTCAGCCGCTCGGTGGTCCTCGCCAGCATGGGGCGCGCTCCCAGCGCCGCGAAGATCTCGAGCGCCTGGCTGAGCTGCACCACCTCGTCGCATTCGGTCAAGGCTACCGCCTGCTCGTAGGGGCAGGCGAGCCTGCGCCAGCGGCGCGCCGCGACCTCGGGTCGGCCGCGGATCTGCCAGGCGTACGGCCCCTCTATCTCATCCGGCAGGTCCGGATCTCCTCCGGCTTTCCAGATCTGGTAGGCGAGAGCTTCGATCTGCCAGGTGAACTTGCTGCCGCGCAGATCCTCGTAAGCCTCGCTGGCTTCTTCGATGGCTTCCGCGTAGCAACCGCGCAGCCGCGCTACCTCCGCGCGGGCTGTTCTCACGGTGGCCCTGGCGAGCTTGCTGCAAGCGAGACCGACGGCCTCGTCGAGGACGTCCTGCGCCTCGGGGTCTCCGCGCCGCGCCCGCAGGAGGCCCAGAGTCGTCATCGCCTTGTAGCGCGGTATGGAGGAGGCACCAGGGCGAGCGAGCACCCACATGGCGTCCTCTGAGGCCTCTCGCCAGCGCCCCTGGTAGAGGTGCGAGCCCGCTTTGTAAGCCATGCCGTAGTTGAGGCTGCACTCGAACTCGAGGGCTCGGTCTTGGCTGAGCGCGATCGTCGTGTCGAGGCTTAGGTCGGCCGCGGCGAAGCGGTGAAAGATGCTCAGGATCATGCCGCCGTCCAGATGAAGATCGGCGACCAAGTCGTGCAGATCGTGTCTGGCTGCCTCGGCGGCGCTCGCGGCGATCGCGCGTCGTGCACGCGCGATCCTGCCCGATACGAGTTCGGCGTATCCAACTGCGAGATGAGAGATGGCCAGCCCTCGATGGTTCCCTGTGAGGCGCGCGCTCTCCGCTGCCTTCGCAGCCCAAGCCAGAGCCTCTTCGCGATCCAGCTCCGACTTGAACGCCTTGAAGTTGTAGACGTCCGCCAGGACCGCCGCGTCCGCGGGCAGGTCGTCTGCCAAGCGCACGGCCTCCTTGGCTGCCGCGTCGGCATCGGCCCCTCGATTCAGGGAGCGCAGGCGGTTCGCGAGCTGCATCAGGTTCTTCACCCGCGGTTCGACGCAGCCGGTTCGCTGCCACAACTCCTCGGCCCCGCTGTGCGACTCGGCGGCCGCCTCCATGTCGTCGAGCAAGAAGCACACCCTGCCATGGTCCGAGTGGAGTTGAGCCGCCTCTTCGAGCGGCAGCGCATCCGACAACGGCAAGACCCTGGCGAACTGCAGGCGCGCCTCGCGCAAAGCGAGCAGCTTTAGCGCCAGTCGCCCAGCCGAAAGAGCGTAGCGCAGCAGCGCGGCCGCATCGCCGGCCCCCGCGGCATGGTGGGAGAGCGTGGCGAGCCACGCGGCACGTACCGCCGTGGCCTCCTGAGCGTCGTCAAGCGCCCGTCCGGAGGCGACAAGCGGCGTCAGGACCGAGTCCGCCTCGAGCGCGGCGAGCGCGGCCGCATGCGCCGCCTGGCGACGCGCCGGCGTGACCGAGCCGGCTACCGCCTCGCGGGCGATGTCGTGACGGAACGACAGCCGACTCGCGCTGCTGACCAACAGGCCCGCCGCCACGCACTCGTCGACGGCTTCGGGCGACGAGACGAGGCCGCTCACGAGGCCAACCGAGGCCTCGTGGCCCAGCAGGCTGACCAGCTCGGCGGCGTCGCGCGCTGACGGCGACAGCCGCATCACCCTGCCGAGAACGGCGTCACCCGCTCGCTCAGGCACGCCTTCGCCCGCTCCCGCGAGCACCTCGGTGACGAAGAAGGGGTTCCCGCCCGTGCGCCTGTGGAGCTCCGCAGGGTCGAGACCGCTCCGGACCGCCAACAAGCTGACGGCCTCGAGCGAGAGAGGCGGAACTCGCATGCGGTGGACGGTGCTCGCACCGGCGACATCGCCCAAGAGCTGCCTCAGCGGGTGCCTCGCGCCGACCTCCTCCTCACGGTACGTGCAGACGAGCAGAGCTCGGGCGCTGCCGACGCGGCGGCCCAAGAAGCGCAGCAGATCGAGCGTCGCGTCGTCGGCCCAGTGCAGATCCTCGACGACGACGGCCTTCAAGCGTCCGCCGCTGTGAAGCTCGGAGAGAAGCGACGCGAAGATCGCGTTCCGTTCCGCGCCCGAGCCGATGAGCGTGCCGAACTCGGTGCTGACCCGCGCAGCGAAGTCGAGCACCGGACCGAGTGGCATCGGGACCGACATCGAGTCGCATGCGCCGACGAGCGCCGTGCTGCCGCTCGGCAGGCGCCCGAGAAACCGCTCGACCAGGGACGTCTTGCCGACGCCGGCCTCGCCTGCGACGAACACGAGACGACCGTCACCTGCCGCTGCCGCCGAGGCGTGCGCCGCCAACTGCTCCAGGAGTTCCTCGCGCTCCAAGAGGGTCGAACCGCTCATGGTTGCGATCGATGGTAGCAAACGGACGGACCGAGAACTCGCCGGCACCTAGCCGATGTCTTTGAACAGCCCGAGCCGGCGCGCTTCCGCCACGGCGCCGGTGCGGGTGGTCGCGCTCAGCTTGCTCAGGACCGACGACACCTGGTTCTCGACGGTGCGAGGGCTGACCCGGTTGCGCTCGGCGATCTCGGCGTTGCGCAGGCCCAGAGCCAGCAGCCCCAACACCTGCAACTCCCTACCGGTGAGGTTGGCCGGATTGGAGGCGCTCGCCCGGCGGGGTCCGCGCGGCACGCCGCGCGCGCCCAGGCCTCGCAACTGGCCGGCCGCCTCCAGAGCCGCCGGTCTGCCTCCCAGGTCGGAGAACAGCCGGTGAGCTTCCCGGAGGCGCGCGACATCGCCGCATTCGGCGAGGGCGCGGGCCAACTCGTACGTGAACCCTAGACGCCGCCAAGCCTGGGCGGCCAGCGCGGGCTTGCCACGGACCTGCAGTGCGAACGGGCCTGTCACCCACTGCGGGAGGTCCGGATCGGCGCCCGTTCTCCAGATCCAGTAAGCCAGCTCTCCGATGAACCAGCGGTGTCCGGTGCCGCGCGCCAGCTCGTAGCCTGCCGCCGCCTCGTCAGCGGCTCGCTGCAGCTCCCCAGCGGCTACCAGCGCCTCGGCCCTGGCGGCCCGCGTCGGGGCCAGGCTCTGCATGAGGCCGATCTTCTCGGCCAGCTCGAGAGCCTCGTCGAGCACCGGCCACACCTCAGGATCTCCCCGCCTGATACGCAACCTGCCCAGCGCGACCAGAGTGATGACCCGCGAGAACCCCTCGCGGTTGTAGTTGCGGTCGAGCAGCGCGGTCGCGGTCGCGCCGGCCTCACGCCACCTGCCCCGATGGACGTGCCCGATGGCCTGCCAGGAGAGGCCATAGCGGAGCTGCCCGTCCACGTCGTACTTGCGGGCCATACGCTCCGCCCGTTGCAAGATCCCGTCGGCCTCGTCGAAGCGGTTGACCTCGGCAAGGGCGGTGCCAGCCACCGTGTACGCGCTGACGAGCCGCCCATCGCCGCCTTGCTCCTCGACCAACCGTTCGACCGCCTGGAGATGGCGCCTGCCCTCCACGACCCGATCCGCCGTGAAGAGCACACCGAGGGCGGCGATGTGGGCGCCGGTCAGCGCCTCGACGTCGCCCATCCGTCTGGCGCTGGCGAGCGCCTTGCGCACCCAAGCGAGGCACTCGCCGGTCTCGCGTCTCAGCATGTGTCTCCAGGCGCGAGCCACGTAGATGCCTGCATGTTCCGGCCCCTCGGGCAGCTCCTCGATCAGCTTCAGCGCCCGGGCCAGCAACGCGTCAGAGTCAGGACCTTCGTGGTTGGACTGCCAGCGCAGAGCCGTGGCTTCCCGCTCGCGCCTGCCTAACGAACGCCACAGCTCGGCCGCGGAGCCGAACGACTCGGCCGCTGCGCTCGAGTCTCCGACGCTGTTGCAGATCCTGCCGTGCAAGTCCAACAGCTCCGCCCTGTCGGCCAGCGGCAGGCGGTGTGCGAACCTGAGCGCGCGCTCCACCTGCGCTCGCGCCTCGCGGCGGGCACGCAGCTTGGCCGCCGCTCGCGCCGCGGCGGGAGCGTAGCGCAGCACCGCTTCGGCATCCCCGGCCTCGAAGGCATGGTGCGCGAGAACCGCCAGCATGCCGGCTCCGATGTCCTCGGTCGCGATGCCGCGCTCGAGCCGGGCCAGCACCGCGGAGTGCGCACGTGCCCTGCGCAGCTTGGGCATCGATGTCAGCAGCGCCTGCCGCGCCAGCTCGTGGCGAAACGAGAGCATGCCTCCTTCGGGCCCGGCGCCTACCAGCAGCCCAGCCTCGAGGCACTCGTCGATGGCCGCGCTAGAGCCGGTGACTGCCTCCAGCAGCTCAGGCTCGATCTCCTGACCGAGGACGCTCGCCGACTCCAACGCACCCTTCGCCCGCGCCGACAGGCGGCTGACTCTCGCCAGCACTGCGTCGGCCACCCTGCCCGGCACTCCTTGACCCCCGTCCGCCAGCACCTCGGTGACGAAGAACGGGTTGCCACCGGTCCGCTGATGCAGGTCGACGGGGTCTATGGGGCGGTCTCCGGTCAGCTGAGCAACCGCCTGCAACGACAGGGGAGGAACGCTCAAGCGGTGAACCGTGCCGGTGCCGGCCAGGTCGCCGAGCGTCCGCCTAAGCGGATGCGACGAGCCGACCTGGTCGTCACGGTAGGTGCCGACCATCAGGGTATTGGTTCGCTCGAGTCGGCGCCCCAGGAAGAGCAGCAGGTCGAGGGTGGCGTCGTCAGCCCAGTGCAGGTCCTCGAGCACGAGCAGGTAGCTGGCGTTCTCCGAGCTGAGGCGGTCGAGGAGCATCGAGAAGACCCGTTGCCGCTGCCCCGTCTCCACCAGGTCCTGAAGGTCCGAGGCCAGCGCGTCGGCGAAGTCCAGGAGGGGACCTAGAGGCCTGGGCGCGCTCATGGCATCGCAGGCGCCCAGCAGGACGATGATTCCGGAAGGCTGCGCGGCGCGGAACTTGCGAACCAGCGAGGTCTTGCCGACACCAGCCTCTCCACCTACCATCACCAAGCGGCCGGAGCGCTTACGGAACGCAGCCTCGGCATGACGACTCAGCTCGGCCAGCAGAGCCTCGCGCTCGAGCAGCACCTGGTCATTCATCCGCGTTCAGCTGCTTGGAGTAGCCCAAGCCGCTGCGCCTCAGCAACGGCGGCCGTCCGCGTCGCCGCCCCCAACTTGCCGAGCACGGAGGAGACCTGGTTCTCGACGGTGCGAGGGCTGACCCGGTTGCGCTCGGCGATCTCGGCGTTGCGCAGGCCCTCCGCCATGAGCCGCAGGACCTGCCGCTCGCGGCTGGTGAGGCCGGCCGGGTTGGCCGCCGTCGAGCTCCTCGGCCCGCGCGGCACGCCCTTGACGCCGAGCTGTCTCAGGCGCTCGGCCACCTTGATCGCGGCAGGCTTGGCACCGAGGCCGGTCAGCAGCTCCAACGCCCGGGCCAGAGACTCCGGGTCGCCGACCTCCGTCAGAGCGCGCGCCTCCTCGAAGGGGCAGCCCATGCGGCGCCAGGCTCGAGCCGCCTCGAGCGGCCGGCCGCGCACCTGCAGAGCGAAGGGTCCATCGACCCAGGCGGGCAGCTCGGCCTTCGCGCCCGAGCGCCACATCAGGTAGACGAGCTCGCCGACGAACCAGCGGTGCCGGTGGCGCAGCGCCAGCGGCAGCGCCGCCGAAGCCTCGCTCGCGGCACGGCGAGCGTCGCCGGCAGCCAGCGCAGCCTCGGAGCGGGCGGCGCGCACCGGCGCCAGCCTCTGCAGGGTGTCGGTCTCGCTCGCCTCTTCCAGGGCTCTGTCCAGCACCTGCTGAGCTTCCGGGTCACCGCGGCGGTAACGCAGGCGGCCGAGCGCCACGCCCGCCATGATGCGCGCGATGAGCGAGGCGTTCGGCCGCGACAACACCCAGTGGGCGGCCTCGCCGCACTCCTGCCAGCGCCCCAGGTAGAGATGCGTCAGCGCTCGCCACGCCGCCGCGTAGTGATGGGTGCTGTCAAGGTCGTGTTGCGCGCTCAGGTCTCGCGCCTCGGACAGATGCTTCTCGGCCTCCCGGAAGCGGTACACCTCGCCCAGCCCTGAGCCGATCATCACCTTGGCGTTGGCTATCGCAGCGGGAGAGCCGATGCCGTGGACCTTCTCCAGCAACTCGAGGCATAGCCGGTGATAGCGCCTGGCGTCCTCGACGCGCTCGCTGGTCGTCAGCACGCCTACGAGCGCGTTGTAGCCGCTGGCCACGGCCGGCCAGTTGCCGGTGCGCTTGCCGCTGGCGACGGTGCGCCGTCCCCACTCGAGCGCCCTCTCCGTGTCGCGGTTGAGCATGCGCAAGAAGGCCTGGTGCAGGTAGATGCTCGCGTGCGCAGGCCCTTCCGGCAAAGCAGAGATGAGCTCGATCGCCTCGAGGCTGAGGCGCTCCGCCGCTTCGCGACGGCCCAGGTCGTACTGCGAGCCGCTGTAGCGCATCACTGCCAACGCGATGCTCACCAGGTCGCCGTGCTCGCGCCACAGCGCCAGCGCGCGCCGCCTGGCGTCGTCGGTCTCCTCGCCGTGCGAGGTCGACGCGCAGGCGCGAGCGTAGGCGTCGAGGAGCTCGGCGTGCTCGACGGTGCCGAGCTTCGCGGCGTAGGGCAGAGCCCTGGCGAACTGAGCGCGCGCCTCCCTGAACGCCATCAGCCTCAGCGCCAGCCTCGCGGCAGCGGGCGCGTAGCGCAGCACCCGCTCCTCGTCACCAGCCTCCGCCGCGTGGTGAGCGAGAACGGCCAGCACCTCCGGCTGCTGCGAAGAGTCCTGTCCCGAGTCGTCGCCGGGGTCCGGCGAGCCCGGCACCTCGGCCTCGAGAGCGGCCAGCACGGCCGCATGGGCGCGACGCCTGCCGCTCGCGGTCATCGCGCCGAGCACGGCCTCGCGCGCGAGCTCGTGCCTGAACGAGCTCGTCTGACCAGAGCCGATGAGCATGCCGCAGCTCAGGCACTCCTCGACCGCCTCCACCGACGGTGCCAGCCGCTCCAGCAACGCGAGCTCCTGAACGGGTCCGAGGGCCGCAGCGAGCTCCAAAGCGGCGCGCGCGCCAGCGCCGAGGCTGGAAGCCCGCGCGAGGACCGCGTCGCCGACCTTGACCGGCACCCCCGCGCCGCCAGCGGCGAGCACCTCGGTCACGAAGAACGGGTTGCCACCGGTGCGGCGGTGCAGCTCCGCCGGGTCGACGTCGGAGCCGGCGCAAAGGCTAGCGACGGCCTCCGCCGAGAGAGGAGTCACCTGAAGTCGCTGCACGGAACCTACGCCCGCCAGGTCACCGAGAACGCGCCTCAGCGGATGCTTGGGGCCGACCTCGTCATCGCGGTAGGTCCCGAGCAACAGGGCCGAACAGCCGGCCACGCGGCGTCCGAGGAAGAGCAACAGATCGAGCGTGGCGTCGTCGGCCCAATGCAGGTCTTCGAGCACGACCACATGCGGCCTCTTGGCCGCGCGCAGCCGCTCCAGGAACAGCGCGAACAGCTTCTCGCGCTGCGCTCCCGACTCGGCCAGCGCCGCGAACTCGTCGCCGAGCGCGGCGGCGAAGTCCAGGACCGGGCCCAGCGGCCTGGGGACCGCCATCGGATCGCAGGCACCGGCCAGCAGCACTCCCGAGCCGGCGAGGCCGCCCGTGAACTCGCGCACCAGGCTGGTCTTGCCGACGCCGGCCTCGCCGCCGACGAACACGAGCCGTCCACTGCCACGCGCCGCGGCGGTGACGCGGTCCACCAGCTCGGCCAAGAGCTGGTCGCGCTCCAACAACTTCTGCCGCCCCATAACGTGCTGGCGATGATAGCAGCGCCGTAAGAGACGGGTTCAGCTAGGTGTCAACGGGACATCAAAGGGTCTGGTCTGGCTCAGCCGACGACTTCGGTGACGAACCCCGGCAACTCAACGGGCGGCAACCTCAGAGCCTCGAGCAGTCCGGCAGGAAGGCTCAGGTCTCCAACGAACAGCCGCCCGACGTGCCCGCCCGGCCTCACCCCGACCTTGGGCAGCGCGACGCTCAGCGTCATCGTCGCCTCGACGACGTCGCCAGGGGTGCTGCCGTCGTCGACGTTGAGGCCCGTCGGCGTATCGAGAGCTATCACCAGGCAGCCGTTCTGCACATGGTTGATGACGGTGATCACGTCGAGGCTGCGGCCGCGCGGCGGGCCCTCGAGGTTCGTGCCGATGGCGGCGTCGATGATGCAGCTGAACTTCATCTTCGGCAGGCTGGTGCGCACCTTGACCCTGTCGAAGTGCTTCAGGTACTCGAGCTGCTCCTTGGGCGTGCCCGAGTAGTTCTCGGCCTCGTGCGTCGGAACGACCCACACGCGCCTGCCCCTGGCGGCGAGCAGCCGTGCGGCAGCCAGGCCGCCAGAGCCGTTGTTGCCGCGACCCGCGACCACCAGGATCGGCCCATCACCGGCGAACTCGTCGACCATGCTCACGAGGTTGCGCGCCGTATGCTCGACCAGCACGCGGTTGTCGAGCCCGAACTTGCCCGTAGCCAGCATGATCAGCTGCTGCATCTGGCTCGCGTTGATGGCGGGAAGCGAGTCCCACGAGACCACCGGGAAGCTCATCAGGTTCCTTTCCAAGGCTCAGCCGACCAGCTCGACGGCGGCCAGGTCGGCCGTCGTGTACACGTTCTGAACGTCGTCCAGGTCCTCGAGCGTCTCCATGAAGCCCATGACCTTGCGCGCCTCGTCGGCCTTCAGCTCGGTCTGAGTCTGCGGCACGCGCGTCAGCTGCGCCATGGCCGGCTCGAAGCCGTTCTTCTGGAAGCCCTCGACGAGCTGGAAGAGGCTCGCAGCAGAGGTGTAGATGGTGGTGGCGCCGTCCTCGGACTCGATGTCGTCGGCGCCGAGGTCGATGGCCAGCTCCTCGAGCTGCTCGCTGGCGTCCTCGATGACGATCATGCCCTTGGTGTCGAACTGCCACGCCGTCGAGCCGGAGAGGTTGCCGCCATGCTTGCTGAACACGTGGCGGACCTCGGCCACGGTGCGGTTCTTGTTGTCCGTGATCGCCTCGACCAGCATCGCGACGCCCGCGGGACCGTAGCCCTCGTAGAAGACCTCCTCGAAAGCGCCGCCCTCCGCGCCGCCCAAGGCGCGCTCGATGGCGCGATCGATGTTGTCGACGGGGACGTTGTCGCCCTTCGCCGCCGCGAGCGCGTTCTTCAGAGGCAGGTTGGTGCTAGGGTCACCACTACCACCACTCCGGACAGCCGACTGGATGGCCCGGATGTGCTTGCTTATCACCTTGCCGCGCTGGCGGTCGTTCACCGCCTTCTTGCGCTTGATCTGTGCCCACTTGCTGTGGCCCGCCAAGACTCGGTTCCTCCACCGGCGGCGCTAGCGCCGCAACGACTGCGTACATTCTACCGCACCACGCAACCCAACGGCGGTCAGCGCACCCAACGCCCGCCCGCGCGACCGTGCCACTCGCACCGTGCAACCCAACGGCGGTCGGCACAAAGAGCTACCGCCCGGCGGGTAGGGACCGGGCGGCGGCGAGCGGGAGGTGCGCCGTCGTCTAGCGGATGTACAGGCTGGTCTCGGCGACGTCGCGAACGGGGGAGGGCCGGATGTCGACCGAGATGCTGCTGGTCCAGTTGCCCTCGCCGTAGACGCCCTGGTAGGAGACGGACGACTCGCTGGTGCGAGTGCTCGTGAACGAGGCGCGCACGCGGTGGAAGCCGCGCGGCGGGCCGGCGCTGTAGGTGACGCGCTGCGACGACGTCGGCAGGATCGTGCGGCCACCGTCGACGTAGACGTTGCGGGCCAGCACGTAGACGCGGCCGTCGGGGTCGATGGCGGTCAGCGTTACGTAGCCGGCGGTCGTGGTGCGGATCGCGAACTCGATCGTCTCGCCGACGAAGTAGGTGGCGCCGGACCCGCGGGTCGGGCGGAAGTCTTGGATCACGCCGCTCAGCTCGACCCCGCTGTCGGATGGCCAGTACGGCCGCACGTAGATCGTGCACGACGCGAGGACGACGGCGGCGAGCACCGCGGCGATCGTTAGGCGAAAGGTCTTGCGTTGCATGGAAGCCTCCACGTCAATCAACAGTAGCGCGCAGGGCGAGGCCAGAAGGTTGGCAACGCCGGCCCTGACCTTCACAGAGCGTTGAGCGAGGTCCGAGGCCGACGCGGCTCAGGGCGCCCCGCTCTCAACGTTCTCGGCGGTCGACAGCAGGTACGGCAGGTCAGTCTGGAAGTAGCGGCCGCGCTCGTCGTACCAGTAGATGTAGGCGCCCTGTGCCTCGCCACCCGAGCCTCCCTCGGAGGTCGTGTCGGATCTGGTGACCTTCCCGTCGACGATGCCGCTGAAGACGACCTTGCCGTCGTACGAGTAGATCGTTATGAACATGCGCTGGGCGGTGAAGTCCTGGATGCTGCGCCGAATGCGGTTCTGCGTCTCGTTGCGGCAGCCGGCCAGACCCACTACCAGCAGCACGCTGATGACCACCAGCAGAGCTCTCCTCATCGTCCCTCCTGCGCGGCGCCTACGGCTTCTCCGCCGGACGCAGCAGCCGTCGCTGCGCCCGCCTGCTCGGCGCCCATGACGCCATGCTACAGCCTCGCGGCACGACCCTAGGCTTTAGCGTTTGACGCTCAAGTTATGTATCATTCTGCCGTGAACCGCCAGGCGGACCCATACCAGGTGCTCGGCGTGCCGCGCGACGCGGACGCCGAGACGATCAAGTCCGCCTACAGGCGGCAGGCGATGCAGTACCACCCCGACCGCAACCCGGGCGACCGCGCCGCGGAGGAGAGGTTCAAGGAGCTCTCCGAGGCGTACGCCCTGCTGCGCGATCCGGCGCAGCGCGCCCGCTTCGACCGTTACGGCAGCAGACCGACCGCCACTCAGGGTCCGACTCCGAGCGGCGGCGTCGACTGGCGCACCGTGTTCACCGAAGCGGACATCCCGATCGACTGGAGCAAGCACGCCGGCGTTCCGACGACAGGCAACGCCGTGTTCGACGTCCTGTTCGGCATGGTCACGGGCTTCATGCGCCGCAGCGGCCTGCTGCCGGGCGAGACGCGCGAGGTCGTGCTGCCCGTCACCCTGGGCGAGGCCTACGCCGGCGTCAGCAAGCGCCTGAGCGTGCCGGGTCCCAGCGTCTGCGCCGTGTGCGGCGGCACGGGCCGCGCCCCGGCGGGTCCGGCCGTGTCGACCGCGAGCCCGAAGCCGTTCGAGGCTAGCGTCTCGACCGCCTCGGTCGACGCCTGCCTGGCGTGTCGCGGCCAGGGTGTGCGGCGCGGGACCGCCGCCGTCGACGTCAAGGTCCCTGCCCGCAGCACCAACGGCGGCAGGCTGCGTCTCAGGGGGCTCGGCGGCCCGGGGAACCCCCCAGGCGACCTGATCGCGCGCCTGGTGGTCAGGCTGCCGGCCTCCGCGCAGGTGGTCGGCGGCGAGGTCCGCGACCGGCTCGATGTACCGCCGTGGCTGGCCTCGTCGGGCGGGACGGTGGAGTACGAGGGCCTGAAGGTGCGGGTGCCGGCGGGGACCAAGACCGGCCGCGGCATCAGGGTGCCGGGCGCCGGGCTCGGCGGCAAGGACCTGCTGCTCACCGCCCGTGTCGACCTCGTAGGCGGCGTGGTGCGCTCGGTGACGGGCTGGTTGCGTAAGCTGGTACCCGGAGGCCTAGGCGCATGACGCATGGCGACGACCAGAGCCGGCCGACCGGCAAGCCAGACCCGACGCAGGTCGATCAGGACAAGCCCCTCTACGTGATCAGCGTGGCGGCGGAGCTCGTCGAGATGCATCCGCAGACGCTGCGCCTGTACGAGCGCAAGGGCCTGATCGAGCCGAGCCGCAGCGCGGGTAAGACGAGGCTCTACTCGCAGCGCAACATCGAGCAGCTGCGCGAGATCCGGCGCCTGACCCAGGAGCTCGGCGTGAACCTCGCCGGCGTGGAGGAGATCATCCGCCTCAGGCAGCGGCTCGACGAGCTGCAGTCGAACATGGAGGGGCGCATCTCGAACCTGCAGTCGCAGCTCTCCGACCACATGGCCGACCTGTGGCAGCGGATGCTGCCGGCGCCCGACGAGTCTGGCGAGGACTGATCGCCTCGCACGCCCGCTAAACGGTATCTTGCGAACGTGCGCATAGCCTCGATGACCCTGCAGGGGTTCAAGAGCTTCGGCAACCGCGCGGTGCTGGAGTTCGCCCCCGGCGTCACGGCCATCGTCGGGCCCAACGGCTCGGGCAAGTCGAACGTCATCGACGCGCTGAAGTGGACCACGGGCGGCGGCCGCGCCAGCGCTTTCAGGGCCGACGACAAGACCGACCTGATCTTCCACGGCGCCAGCGGCAAGCGCAGCGTCTCGCTGGCCGAGGTCGAGATCGAGCTCATCGGCAAGCACCAGCGCATGAAGCTCTACCGCAGCCTCGACAGGGACGGGACTACCCGCCTGCGCCTCAACGGCAGGAGCGCGCGCTTCCTCGACATGGAGGAGGCCCTGGCGGGCAGCGGGCTGGGCCGCAGCGGGCTGGCCGTGATCGGCCAGGGCGAGATCGGCCAGGTGTTGATGGCCGACCCGGAAAGGCTGCTCGAGTACGTCGCCGAGTCGGCCGGCGCCGCGCGCCTCAGCGCCAGGCGCGACCAGACCCAGGCTCGCCTCGACACCTCCAAGTCTCATCTGGAGCGGCTGGCCGACGTGCTGCGCGAGCTCGAGGACCGCGCCGCCGCCCTGGCGGCCGAGGCCGCCGACGCCGAGCAGCATGCGAGGCTCAGCGCGGAGTCCTTGTCGTTGAGCTTCACCGCCGCGAGCCTTCGCAAGGAGGGCTACGAGGCGGAGATCGAGGCCCTGCTTGAGCGCGCAGCCGGCCTGGAAGCGGCGTTGGCAGAGGGCCGCTCGGCGTTCGGTGACCACCGCCGCGCCATCGAGGAGGCCCGCGCCGTCCGCGGCCAGGCCGAGGAGCGCCTGCGCGCCGCCGTAGCCCTGCTGGAGCTGAGGCGCGGCGACCTGCGCGTGGCGGCCGAGACCAAGCGCCGCCTCGACGAGGGGCTCGAGGCGTCGAGACGCCAGCGAGCGGCGCTCGCGTCCGAGTCGGTGGCTCTCACCGCGCTGGCCAGGCCTCACCCTCCGGAGTCGGCTCAGGAGACAGCGGACGACGAGTTGGAGCGCGCGCGCATGGCGGCCGACGCCTCCGGGCTCGAGCTGGAGCGAGCCCAGGCGGAGGAGCAGCGCATCGCGTCGCGCCTGCGGCTCGCCAGGGAGAGGCACCTCGCGTACGAGCGCGCTCAGGCCGCGCACGACACGCGCCGGCAGGGCCTGAGCGAGCAGCGCGACGCCTACACCGAGCGGCTGGCGCAGCTCGAGACGGCGCCGGAAGCGGCCGACCTGAGCCGGCTGGAGGCGGCCGCAGCCGCGGCGAGCGCCGTGAACACTGCAGCCTCAGAGGAGCTGGAGTCCGCCAGGCGCGCGCTGGCCGAGGAGCAGCGCGTTCAGGCGCTGTCGGCCGCCGAGGCGACGGCCAGGGCGCGAGCAGCCGAGCGCGCCAGAGCCGCGTTCGAGTCGCGGCGCGGCTACTCGCACGGGCCGAGGAACGCCCTGTCGGCACCCGTCGAGGGCGTGATCGGCTCCGTCGCCGACCTGCTGCGCCCCGAGCCGCGCTTCCAGACGGCCATCGCCGCCGCGCTGGGGCGCCGCGCCGAGTACGTGGTGGTCGAAGACTCCGGTGTCGCCAAGCGCGTGCTCGAGCACGTGCGCGCCAGCGGCGGCTACGTCACGCTCCTGCCGCTCGACCTGCTGCGCGTGCCCAACTACCCGGCGCCGGCCAACCAGGGTGCCGGCGTGCTCTCGTCCGCCGTCGACGCGGTCGGCTTCGACCCGCGCTACAGCCGTGTCGCCGAGATGCTGCTGGGCGGAACGCTGATCGTCGGAAACCTCGACGAGGCCACCGAGCTCGCTCGCCGGCCAGGTCCTCGCTCGCGCCTCGTCACGCTCGAGGGCGACCTGCTCGAGACCTCGGGAGCGATGAGCGGCGGAAAGCGCAGCCAGCAGGCCAGCGTACTCGGCGCCGCCGCCGAGCTCGAGGAGGCAGAGGAGGCGGCGCGCGCCGCCGCCAACGAGGCGCAGGCTCGCACCGAGCGCCTGGCCGCCGCGCAGGCCCGCCTGGCCGCCGCACAGGACGCAGCGGGGACGGCGCAGGCGAACCATGAGCAGCGCCGGTCGGCCTGGGCAGCGGCTGCCAACGAGACCGCCACCCGCGAGCGCC